>NZ_CAJYIU010000319.1 GCF_913775355.1 uncultured Aureimonas sp. | reverse complement strand
CCGCCGCATAGAGGAAGCGGTAGTAGGCCAGCGGGATCTGGCGAACCTTCAGGACCTCGTAGGCCCGGCCGTTGCGCGGCGCAGGCGTCGGGTGCTCGGGAGGCTGGTGCATCACGAGCTGAGTGACAGTGGTCCTCAGAATGCGCATGTAGGTTGGTTCAAGTCCTTGGGCTGGCTGGTCCGCCTTCCACAGGCGTGTCGGGGCGCGAGCCCCATTCGGTCCAGGAGCCGTCATAGAGCTTCACGTCGCTCTTGTGGAGCGAGGCGAGCGCGAAATTGATCGTCGCGGCCGTTACGCCCGATCCGCACGAGGTCACGATCGGCGCATCGACGTCGACCCCGGCCTCGGCGAACAGGCGCGCGAGTTCCTCCGGCGACTTCAGGCGGCCGTCCGCGGACAGGTCGGAGGCGGGCAGGGACCGCGCACCCGGCATGTGCCCACCCCGGACCCCGGCGCGCGGCTCGGGCGCCTCGGCGCTGAAACGGGCGGCAGGACGGGCATCGGCGATCTGGCGCGATCCCCCATCGACGATCGATCGCATCTCGTCCAGCGAGGCGACCGCCGACGAATCGAACGACGCGCGGAACGTCGCCGGCTCGATCTCGGGCTCGCCGGTTTCGACCGGTCGGCTCGCCGCGATCCAGGCGGGATAGCCGCCGTCGAGGATCCGCACGTCCTTCGCACCGAAGGTTCGGAACATCCACCAGACGCGCGGTGCGCTGAAAAGTCCGAGACCGTCGTAGACGACGATCGTATCGGTCTCCCGGATGCCGAGCGACCCTGCGGCCCTGGCGAAAGCGTCCGCCGAGGGAAGCGTGTGCGGGAGAGCGGAGCCGGGGTCCACTACGGCGTCCTGGTCGAAGAAGACGGCCCCGGGAATGTGGCCGGCAAGATATTCGGGATGCCCGAAACGCTTCTGCGCCGGCAGGTACCAGGACGCGTCGACGATCGAGATGCCGGGATGGCCGATCTCGCCCGCCAGCTGGTCGGCGGAGATCAGGAAGGGGTTGGCGGTCATGGCGAAGCCTTCGAAACCGGGAGTGTCAGGCAGCGGGCTGGCCGAAGCGCAGGCGGAAGCGGCGGTTGGTGCGCCCCTTCTTCTCGATCTTGGCGACGTGGATCTCGCCGATCTCCTGCGTCTCGCCGACATGGGTGCCGCCGCAGGGCTGCGAGTCGACCGATCCGTCCTCGCCGATGGCGACGACGCGGACGCGCCCCGTTCCACGTGGCGGGCGGACGTTCGCCGACTTTACAAGCCCCGGATTGGCGTCCAGCTCCTCGTCGGTGATCCAGCGGGTGAACACCTTGTGATTGTCGGCGACAAGCCTTGCGAGCGCCTTCGTGACCTCGTCCTTGTCGGTGTCGGCTTCCGGCATGTCGAAGTCGAGCCGCCCTTCGTCCTCGCCGACCGCCGCGCCGGTGACCGGGAAGGGGCAGACGACGGTCAGGAGATGCAGTGCGGTGTGCATGCGCATCACCTTGTAACGACGCGCCCAGTCGACATGGAGGATCACCGTGTCCCCGACGGCCGGGATATCGCCCTCGCCGAGGTGCAGCACGATCTGCGAACGGTCCTCGCCGTAGCGCGTATCGACGACCGGGACCTGTCGCCCGTCGGTCCATTCGATCGAACCGGTATCGCCGGGCTGGCCGCCGCCGGCCGGATAGAAGTTGCAACGATCGACGACGATGCCGCGCTCGCCCTCGCGCGCGACGACGCTTGCCTCGAGCGTCGAGAGATAGGCGTCGTCGAGATAGGCGGTCTCGGTGCGGGCCATGATCAGACCGCCTCGTAGGGAACGGAGATGGCGGGCTTGCGCTCCAGCCATGCCGGCACCGGCAGGTTCTTCTCGCGCAGGAAGTCCGGGTTGAAGAGCTTGGACTGGTAGCGGTTGCCGTAGTCGCAAAGGATCGTCACGATCGTATGGCCCGGACCCATCTCGCGCGCCATGCGGATCGCGCCGGCGATGTTCACGCCCGACGATCCGCCGAGGCAGAGGCCCTCGTCGCCGATCAGGTCGAAGACGATCGGCAGCGCCTCTTCGTCGGGGATCTGGTAGGCGAAATCCGGCGTGAAGCCTTCAAGGTTCGCCGTGATGCGGCCCTGGCCGATGCCCTCGGTGATCGAACTGCCCTCCGAGGCGAAGGTGCCGGTCGTGTAGTAGCTGTGAAGCGCCGCGCCCATCGGGTCTGCGATCCCGATCTTGATATGGCCGGACCGACGCTTCAAGCCCATCGCCGTGCCCGCCAGGGTGCCGCCGGTCCCGACCGCGCAGATGAAGCCGTCGACCTGCCCATCGGTCTGGTGCCAGATTTCCTCGGCCGTCGTCACCACATGCCCGTCGCGGTTAGCGGTGTTGTCGAACTGGTTGGCCCAGATCGCGCCGCCGGGAACGCTCGAAGCCAGCTGTTCCGCAAGGCGTCCCGACAGCTTCACGTAGTTGTTCGGGTTCTTGTAGGGGACGGCCGGAACCTCGATCAGCTCGGCGCCCCAGAGGCGCAACGCGTCCTTCTTCTCCTGGCTCTGGGTTTCCGGGATGACGATCACCGTCTTGTAGCCGAGCGCGTCGGCCACCATCGCCAGCCCGATCCCCGTGTTGCCGGCAGTCCCCTCGACGATCGTTCCGCCCGGCTGCAGCAGGCCCTTCGCTTCCGCGTCGCGGATGATGAAGAGCGCTGCGCGGTCCTTCACCGACTGGCCCGGATTCATGAACTCGGCCTTGCCGTAGATCTCGCAGCCGGTCAGCTCCGATGCCTTGGCGAGGCGGATCAACGGCGTGTTGCCGATGGCGTCGATGACGGAGTTGTATCGGGGCATGGTGTCCTGGCGGCGGGATTCGTTTGTCAGGACGGTAAGGTGCGGCACCGGGCGAGACAAGGAAGGGCTTGCTGCGGGAAAGCCATCCCGCGCAAACCGATTTTCGATCCCGGCCGGTCGTGCCTCGAATGCCTTGGGCTCGAAATTCGAGGACCGTCGGTCAGGCGTCGATGAGATCGAGCGCAGGACCGATGCGGTGGGCCGGTGCATCGAGCCGCTCGGGTTCGTTTCACTCGCCCATTCCGCCATGCCGCAGACGGCGGATGGCCTCGCGCGATTGCGCCGCCAAGACCCGGCTGCGGACCATCCTATCGACGGCGAACGCGCTGACCGGGCCAAGCACCGCCAGCACTTCGACGGGCGTGGCGACGCTCGTCACAACCCCTCGCGCGAATTCGAACCACAACGGTCGTATCACGCGAAGAGATCGTCATAAGGCACTGAAAGTCGGCGACAATCAGTCTGATTTTAGACTGGCGTCGGCTGGCGCTCAGGCGAGCGCCTCGCGGGCGGCGGAGATGATCCGATCCTGCGTCGCCTCGTCGAGATAGGCGTGCATCGGCAGGCTGACGACCTCGGTGCACAGCTGATCCGTCACCGGCAGGCCGTTTCCGCCGACCGGCCAGTGCTTGTAGGCGGTCTGCCGGTGAAGCGGCTTTCCGTAATAGATCACGCTGGGTACGCCCGCTTCCTTCAATGACGACATGAAGGCGTCGCGACGCCCGCCCGGCACGCGGATCGTATATTGCGCCCAGGTCGAGACGATGTTCGGCGCGATGGTCTGCGGCGCGACGGTGCCTGCAAGCTCTGCGGAATAGCGTGCCGCGATGCGCATGCGCGCCTCGATCTCTTCGGGGAACAGCGCGAGCTTTTCGATCAGCACCGCAGCCTGGAACGTGTCGAGCCGACCGGTGAGCCCGAGGCGCACGTTGTCGTACTTGTCGCTGCCGCTGCCATGGACGCGGATCGAGCGCAGGACGTCGGCGAGTTCCGCGTCGTCCGTCTGGATCGCGCCCCCGTCGCCGTAGCAGCCGAGCGGCTTGGCCGGATAGAAGCTCGTCGCGACGACGTCGGCCCAGGCGCCGGCCATTCGTCCGTCCAGCGTCGAGCCGAACCCTTGCGCGGCATCCGAGATCAGCTTGAGACCGAACTCGTCGGCCACGACGCGGATCGCCGGGTAGTCGGCGATCTGGCCGAACAGGTCGACCGCGATGATGGCGCGGGGCGTGAGATCGCCCTTGGCGACCGTTTCCTCGATCGTGCGCCGAAGGTGCGCCGGGTCCATGTTGAACGTGTCCGGCAGGACCTCGACGAAGACCGGCGATGCGCCGGCAAGGCCCACCACTTCGGCGGTCGCCGCAAAGGTGAAGCTCGGCACGAAGACCGCATCGCCGGGGCCGATGTTCCAGGCCATCAGCGGCATCAGGAGCGCATCGGTGCCAGAGGCACAGGAGATGGTGTGCACCATCCCGCCGAAGTCGGAGAGTTGCGTTTCCAGCTCCATGACGTCCGGGCCCATGATGAAGGAGCCCTGGTCCATGATGCGCGAGAAGCGGGTCTCGATCCGGTCGCGGATGCGGTCGCGCTGCGTGGCAAGGTCGATGAAGGAGATGGGCTGGCTCATGGGTGTCCTGCGGTTCGCGCTCGCGGCGTCGCATCGGGAAGAGTGCCGAGCGGCCCGTCGCGGTGGGGGAAAGACGTGGATTGCAGGGCTACCCGTTCGCGCGGGCAAATCAAGCGCCTTGCGGAATGGAGGCATCACGTTTGGCGCATTCGGCAGGCGCGCCGTGATGGAAACGGCGGGATGTCAACGCAGGAGATCGCGGTAGAGCGCCTGCATTCTGGCGCTCACATCCGCCTCGGTGAAGCCGTCGCGGACGCGCGCAGCCCCCGCCGCGCCCATGCGCTCGGCAAGGGCGCGGTCCTTCGCGAGCCGTCCGATGGCGGCCGCCAGCGCGTCGACGTCATCGACCGACACGACGAAGCCGTCGATCCCGTCGCGCACGAAACTGCGGCAGCCGGGAACGTCGGTCGTCAGGGCCGCCCGTCCGCAGGCGGCGGATTCGAGAAGCGTACGCGGCAGGCCCTCGCCGCCGCGCGACGGCAGGCAGGCGACATGATGCGCCTGCCAGACCGCGGCCGGCGACGTCGTGGGGCCGTGCCAGGTGATGCCGGGCCGGCGCGACCAGTCCCGCAGCGTTTTCGGCGGGATGGCCTTCGGGTTCGACGGGTCCGGTGCCCCGTAGAGCGAGAGCGCGACGTCCGCGCCCGCCTCGCGTGCGCGGGCGACGGCTTCCACGGCGACGTCGACGCCCTTCGACCACAGCATGCGCGAGACGATCGCGATGCGAAGCTCGGCACCTTCGGGCAGTGGGGTTGCCGGATAGGCTGCGGGGTCGATGCCGGCCCCGCCGAGGATCGTCACGTCAGCCGCGGCCGGGTCGAGGCCGAGAAGCTTCGGGTCGTCTTCGTTCTCGAACACGAACCGGGTGCGCTTCGAAGTGAGGGCGCCGCGGATGATGCGGCGGAGCGTCCAGCGCGCGGCGCGGCCGGCGCGGTCGGTCTTGGCACCGAGGAAGCCGAGCCCTGTCAGCGCGAACACGCGGCGCGAGATGCCGGCAAGACCGCAGGCGGCGCCGCCGACGAGGATGGGCTTCAGGGAGATGCAGTGCGCAATGTCCGGCTTCTCCTCGCGCAGGATGCGGGCAAGACGGGCGACCGTCGCGCCCGCTGCCAGCGGGTTGAGGCTGCGCCGCTCCGCTTCGAGCGGGCGCACCCGCGCGCCGGTCGCCTCGATCGCCGCTGCATGCGAGCGCACCCTCGCGATCACCACGACCTCGAGCCCCATCGCGACCGCCGCCCGCGCCATCGGCAGGAAGTGCGATGCGAAGAACCAGTCCTCGGTGACGATAAATGCAAGCTTGGCCAAGGGGCGTCCGGGACAGTGGGCATTTTGCGCAACCGGTTAGCGGCCGCCGGGGTGAATGGAAAGACCCGAGGAGGGACGCTACCTTGCCCGCATCGGCAAAAAAGGCATGTCCCATATGACGCTCGCAGATGGTCTCGTTCTCCTCGGCTTCGTGGCGCTGTCCGGGTTGGTCGCCACGAGCGGCATCCTCTTCAAGCCGGGTCCCTGGTACGCCGGGCTGCGCAAACCAGAGTGGACGCCGCCCAACCGCGCGTTCCCGATCGTCTGGTCGATCCTCTATCTTCTGATCGCTGTGTCGGGTTGGCTCGTCTGGCGGGCGGCAGGATGGCCCGCCGGGGCCTTCACGCTGTTCGGCATCCAGATGGCTCTGAACTTCACGTGGTCGTGGCTCTTCTTCGGATTGCGCAGGCCGCTCTGGGCCTTGGCCGACATCGGCCTTCTCGCGGTGGCCGTGGCCGCGACGGCCCTCGCGTTCGCGCCCTATAGCGGCACCGCGGCGCTGCTTCTCCTGCCGTACCTCGCCTGGGTCTGCGTCGCCTTCGGCCTCAATTACTCCGTCTGGCGCCTCAACCGCGATCGCGGCGTGTTCGCCTGAACGGAAACTTGTCTGCGTATTTCCGCCGTGCACCTTGACCCCGATCCTGCGCCCGGCGCAAAGCCGCAGCGACACGAGCGTTCCGCCGGGAGAGAGACCATGACATTCGCCATCTATCCGAGCCTCAAGGGGCGTACGGCCTTCATCACGGGCGGCGCGTCCGGCATCGGTGCCGACATGGTGCGCGCCTTCGCCGAACAGGGCACGCGCGTCGGCTTCGTCGATATCGATGCCGAGCGCGGCTCGGCGCTGGCGGCGGAACTTGGGCCCGACGTCGCCTTCGAGCCGTGCGACCTGCGCGACATCGCGGCGCTCAAAGCAGCCTTCGGGCGGCTGAAGGAGCGGGTCGGCGCCGCCAACATCCTCGTCAACAATGCCGCGCGCGACGACCGGCACGGCTGGGAGACGGTGACGCCGGAGTATTACGACGAGCGCATCGCGGCCAACCTGCGCCATGCCTTCTTCGCAACGCAGACCGTGGCGCCGGACATGATCGCGGCCAAGGGCGGCTCCATCATCAACTTCGGCTCGAACTCCTGGATGCAGGCGAGCGGCGGCATGCCGGTCTATACGACCGCCAAGTCGGGCGTTCACGGCATGACGCGCTCCTTCGCGCGCGACCTTGGCCCGCACGGAATCCGCGTCAACACGGTCGTGCCGGGCTGGATCATGACCGAGCGCCAGAAGCAGCTCTGGGTCACCGAGGAGAGCCTCAACGCCCAGCTCGAGCGCCAGTGCCTGCCGGTGCCGGTGGAGCCGGTCTACGTCGCCCGCATGGTGCTGTTCCTCGCCTCCGACGACGCCGCGATGTGCACGGCCAACAACTTCATGGTGGAGGGTGGCGCGCTCTGATCGCGCTTCTTCCGTAGTCTGCCGCGACGGCCGCCCTCGAGGCGGCCGTTTTCGTTTGCGCGCCGACGCAAGGCTGGCGCGTGCTGCAGGAGTTAACCCTCGGTTAAGCCTGAGGCGCTTAGATCGGCTGGCAACGAAACGTTAATGAAGATGACCGAAGCCTTACCCACACGCAAAGCGGTCCGCCTTCGCGGCCGGTCCTTCCTGGCCCTGGTGCTGTCGCCCGAGCTTCCCTTCGGCGAATGGCTGACCCAGCTGGACGACCTCGCGCGCCGCTCGACCGGCTTCTTCCTCGGCCGGCCGATCGTGCTGGACGTGGCGGGTCTACCGATCACGCGCGAGCAGCTCACCGACCTTCTGGCCGAGCTCACCAAGCGCAACGTGCGGGTGATGGGCATCGAGGGCGCGCTGCCCTCCATTCTTTCGCCCGGCATGCCGCCAGAGATGAAGGGCGGCCGCAATGCCGCCGATATCGAGGCGCCGGAAACGCCGGAAGGCGGCGCGGCGGCCAAGGAAGCAAAGCCGACGCTTGCGGGAGTCGACGCGCCGAAGACGCCCGAACCGGTGCGCGCGACGCATGTCGCGACGACGCCGTCTCTCCTGATCGACGAGCCGGTCCGCTCCGGCCAGTCGATCATCTTCCCCGAAGGCGACGTGACCGTGCTCGGCTCCGTCTCCTCGGGCGCCGAAGTGATCGCCGGCGGCTCGATTCACGTCTACGGCGCGCTGCGCGGCCGGGCGCTGGCGGGTTCGGCCGGAAACGCCAATGCGCGCATCTTCTGCCGCAAGCTGGAAGCGGAACTCATCGCGATCGACGGTCTCTACAAGACCGCCGAGGACATCGACCCCAAGATGCGTGGTCAGGCGGTTCACGTCTGGCTCGACGATACCGTGCTGAGGACGGTCGCCCTCGCGAACTGATCGCCATGACGGCGACGGCAGGACGACCGGATAGACAACCATGAAGAGGACGGGCCCCAATGGCTGAAGTGATGGTGGTGACATCGGGCAAGGGAGGCGTCGGAAAGACGACCTCGACAGCCGCGCTCGGCGCCGCGCTGGCACAGAACGGCCAGAAGGTGGTGGTCGTCGATTTTGACGTCGGCCTGCGCAATCTCGACCTCGTCATGGGCGCCGAGCGCCGCGTGGTTTACGACCTGATCAACGTGGTCCAGGGTGACGCGAACCTCAACCAGGCGCTGATCCGCGACAAGCGCGTCGACACGCTCTGCCTGCTGCCCGCCTCGCAGACACGCGACAAGGACAACCTCACGCAGGACGGCGTCGATCGCGTGATGGATCAGCTTCGGTCGATGTTCGACTGGGTGATCTGCGACAGCCCGGCCGGCATCGAGCGCGGCGCGACGCTGGCGATGCGCCACGCGAACGTCGCCGTGGTCGTCACCAACCCGGAAGTCTCGTCGGTGCGCGATTCGGATCGCATCATCGGCCTCCTCGACTCCAAGACGCTGCGCGCTGAGAGCGGCGGCCGCATCGACAAGCATCTGCTTCTGACCCGCTACGACACGGCCCGCGCCGAGCGCGGCGACATGCTGAAGGTCGACGACGTCCTCGAGATCCTGTCGATCCCGCTTCTCGGCATCGTGCCGGAGAGCCCGGAAGTCCTGCGCGCCTCGAACCTCGGCACCCCGGTCACGCTGTCGGATGCGGCGAGCGCCCCGGCCCGCGCCTACATGGATGCGGCCAAGCGCCTGATGGGCCAGACCATCCCGATGAACGTCCCCTCCGACAAGAAGGGTCTCTTCGGCAAGTTCTTCAACCGGAGGGCCGCATGAGCCTGTTCGGTTTCTTCCAGAAGCGATCGACCACGACGGCGCCCGCCGCGCGTGAGCGGTTGCAGGTCCTCCTGGCGCACGAACGCGCCGAGATCGGCCAGAACGACCTCGTCGCCGTGCTGCGCGAGGAGATCCTTGCGGTGATCGCCAAGCACATGCCGGTCAACCGCGACAAGGTGAAGGTGAAGATGGACCGGGGCGAGCAGATTTCGACCCTCGAAGTCGACATCGAGCTGCCGCAGCTGGCGACAGCCGCCGCGCACTGATCGACCGGCGGCATCATGCCGCCGGCTGAACTCCGCCATCGCGAAAAAGGAGATAGCGATGAACCGAGCCGAACTCCTCGTCCGCCTGCAGCGCGTGCAGCAGCTGCCGCAGATGCAGGGACGCAATATCCGCAGCATCGCCGCCGTGCTCTCGACCGAAGCGTTGCTCAAGCACGTCGAGGTCTGCGAAGCACAGGCCGAGAAGGCAGCGGTCCGCCAATAACGAAAAGGGCCCGGCAGCGATGCCGGGCCCTGTCTCATTCAGCGCAATGCCTTCGCGAGATTACTTCATCAGGTTCTTCGAGCGGAGATAGGCTTCGGCCACGGCCTTCGCCGGTTCACCACCCACCTGAACCCGTCCGTTCAGCTCCTGCAGTGTCACGAGGTCGAGACCCTCGAACACCGGCTTCAGGAGATCGGCGATCTGCGGATTGGCCTTCAGCACATCCTCACGCACGATCGGCGCCGGCTGATAGACCGGCTGGACGCCCTTGTCGTCCTCCAGCACCACGAGCCCGGACGGGGCGATGCCGCCGTCGGTGCCGTAGACCATCGCGACGTTGACGCCGTTGGTGGCTTGCGCAGCCGCGGCGATCGTCGCCGCCGTGTCGCCGCCGGACAGGGTGAGCAGCTGATCCGGCTTCAGCTGGAAGCCGTATGCGGTCTGGAACGAGGGCAGCGCCGACGCCGAATTGACGAACTCGGCCGACGCCGCGAGCTTGGCCGCACCGCCGCCCGACACCCATTTGCCGAAGTCCGATAGCGTGACGAGCTTGTTCTCGTCCGCCACGTCCTTGCGCGCCGCCATGCCCCAGGTGTTGTTGGCGGGCGAGGGCGTCAGCCAGACGATCTTGTTGGCGTCGTAGTCGAGCTTCTTTGCTTCATCGTAGGCCTTCGCCGCGTCCTTCCAGAGCGCGTCGTCCGCCTTGTTGAAGAAGAACGCCGCGTTGCCGGTGTATTCGGGATAGATGTCGATCTCGCCGGCCGTGATCGCGTTTCGCACTACCGGCGTTCCACCGAGCTGGATCCGGTCCGTCGTCTCGATGCCGGCGTTCTGCAGCACCAGAAGGATCATGTTGCCGAGGACGCCGCCTTCGGTGTCGATCTTCGAGGACACGACGACCGGCGCGGCGAGTGCCGTCTGCGACAGGAGAACCGCCGCCGTCAGGGCGAGCGCAAAAGATTTCAAACGCATGATCGAACCATTCCCCTCGCGCCTCGCGCCGGGATCGGCTGCGCGCCGTCGGATTCTGTCGCCGAAGCGGGCGTTCTCAAGGGGCAAGGGCCGAGGAAGTTCCCTCGCGGCGACAGGGTGCGCCGCTTTGCCGCCTCAAAATCTTAACAGACTCGGAACCGAACCCTGATCCGCGGATTCCGCGAACTGGACGAAGGAAGGGTGGGACACATGAGCACGACCGATATCATCGAGGCCTACGAGGCCGGTCTGATCACGCGCAACGAGGCGATCGAGCAGGGGCTCGTCGACGATCTGAACCAGCTTTACAAGCGCGACGCCCAGCCCGCCGGATGGTCGCCGCGCGACCGTACGGCCTCCGGGCGGGTCCACGTGGGTCGCTGAAGACCCGGCACCTGTCCAAGCCGTCCGGCGCGCCGTATGAAGCTCTCGCAGAACCGAACGATTCGGAGAGTTTCATGAGCATTCGTCGCATCGAGCCCGGCCGTCGCATGAGCGCCGCCGTGGTCCACGGCAACACCGTCTACCTCGCTGGTCAGGTCGGCAATCCCGGCGAGGACGTCTCCAAGCAGACCGAGACCGTGCTCGCCGAAATCGACCGCCTGCTGGCCGAGGCCGGCTCGGACAAGTCGAAGATCCTGCAGGCAACCATCTGGCTCGCCGACATGAAGGATTTCGGCGCGATGAACGCCGTCTGGGACGCATGGGTCGACCCGTCGAACCCGCCGGCGCGCGCGACGGGCGAGTCGGCTCTGGCGACGCCCGAGTACCGCGTCGAGATCATCGTCGTCGCGGCGATCTGATCCTGCAAGGCGGAGGCTCCGAGCCTCCGCCTTGCTTCTGTCTTTACGAGATCAGGCCGTACTGGCGCGCCTTGTTGCGCAGGAACGGCAGGCCTTCGCCCAGCACGATCTCGCGCGCGGGCGCCACCGGCCGCCAGACGGAAAGCGCTGCGGCAAGCGCCGGCGGAACGGTGATGAAGCTTTCCATCGCCATGCCGCCCTTGAACCCGATCGCCGCGAGGGCCCCGAAGACCTCGTCCCAGGCGACGGTGTCGGCGCCTGGCGTGCCGCGGTCGCTGGCCGACAGGTGGATATATTTCAGATGCTCGCGCGCGGTCAGGATGCCGTTTGCGATGCCCTTCTCCTCGATGTTCATGTGATAGGTGTCGAGGTGGACGAAGAGGTTGGGTGCGCCCACCCGTTCCACCATGTCGACGGCCTGCCGCGCGGTGTTGAGGATGTGGTTCTCGTAGCGGTTCACGGCCTCGAGTCCGTAGAGCATGCCGAGATCGTTGGCGTAGTTTGCCGCCTTCTCGACGACGCGCGCGGTCGCGTCGATCTCGTCCTGCGTCGGCGGAAAGCCCGTGCGCTGCCCGATGCCGCCGTAGACGACACCGCTCAGCGCCTTGGCGCCGATCGCCTTCGACTGGTCGAGCGCGATCTTCAGGTACTCCAAGGCGCCCTCGGGATTGTTGGTCGGCAGGCGGTCGAGCGGCATGCCGAGCGAGCAGACGCAGTCCACCTCGTGCCGCTCAAGCAGCGCGCGCGTGTGCGCGGCATCGATGACGCGCGGGTCGGGAATGGTGATCTCGAGGAAGTCGATCCCGTACTTCACCGCTTCCGGGATCGCGAACTCCGCTGCCGCGTGGTCCCATTCCATCGACCACATGGCCGTGTGGACGCCAAAACCCTGTACGCTCATCGATCAATCCTCCTCGTCGACGTTCGCTTCGTATCGCACGGACGAGGAGGCGGAAGAACGCGTGAATTGGCCGGCACCTGCGCTTTTTTGGCCGCCGTCAGTAGGCGCCCTTGGGATTGAGCAGGCTGTAGGGGGTAGCGAAGAGGATGTAGAGGTCGAGGAGCAGCGACCAGTTCTCGATGTAGAAGAGATCGTGCTCGAAGCGCTTCTGCAGCTTCACGTCGTCGTCGATCTCGCCGCGCCAGCCTTTCAGCTGCGCATAGCCGGTGATGCCGGGCTTCACCTTGTGGCGACCGAAATAGCCGTCGACGATTTCCGTGAAGGTGACCTGCGTGCTGGACTGCGCGTGCACGGCGTGCGGGCGCGGACCGACCAGCGACAGGTTGCCGATCAGGACGTTGAAGAGCTGCGGTAGTTCGTCGATCGAGGAGCGGCGGATGAAGCGGCCGACGCGGGTCACGCGCGGATCGCCCTTGGTCACCAGCTTGCGCGCCGTCGGGTCGGCCATGTCGTGGCGAAGCGACCGGAACTTCCAGACGAGGATTTCCTCGTTGTTGAAGCCGTGCCGCTTCTGGCGGAAGAAGACGGGGCCGGGCGTGTCGAGCTTGATGGCGACGGCCGTCGCGATCATGATCGGTGCGACCGCGATCAGCGCCGCGACGCCGAAGACGAGGTCGAAGCCGCGCTTCGCAACCTGGTTCCAGTCTGCGATCGGGCGATCCATCACGTCCAGCATCGGCACGTCGCCCATGTAGGAGTAGGAGCGCGAGCGGAAGCGCAGGTTCTGCGACAGCGCCGAGATGCGGATGTCGAGCGGCAGGACCCAGAGCGACTTCAGAATGGTCAGGATGCGCTTCTCGGCCGACAGCGGCAGGGTGACGACCAGCATGTCGATCTTGGCGATGCGGGCGAACTCGGTGAGTTCGGCCACGGTGCCGAGCTTCGGATAGCCGGCGACGAGCGGCGGCGAACGGTCGCCGTCGCGGTCGTCGAAGATGCCGCAGATGCGGATGTCGCTGTCGGGGACGGCGTCGAGCTGCCGAATGAACTGCTCGGCCGCGCCGCCGCCGCCAACGAGGACCACGCGGCGCTCGAGGCGGCCCGTGCGGCTCCATAGGCGGATGCGGTGCGCGAGGATGCGCCGCGCCAGCGTCAGGGCGCCCATCGACACGGCGGCATAGGTGAGAAGGCAGGCGCCGAGCGACGCGTCGAGGCTGCCGGCCCAGGCCGCGCAGGGCAGGGTGGCCACGATGCCTGCGAGAAGCGCCAGCGCCACGCGCGCCGGCTGCCGCCGCTGCGAACGGAGCTGCGAGGGTTCGTAGCCGTGCAGAAGCGCAAGCGTCGCGATGGCGAGACCCACCAGCGGCAGGACGAGAAGGCCGTCGGCAAGGCGCCCGTAGGACGCGAGGACGCCGAGCGCGATCGCGCCGAGGGCCGCGAACTCGCCAAGCCCGAAGAGGCCGGAAAGAAGCCGGGGCGACAGGACGTTCTTGTTGAACTGCTCGGCGATGCGCCGCGCATGCGGGTTGAGGACGCTGGCCTCGACCAGACGCGGCGGCTGGTCGGGCTGGAATGTCCGTATCGCTTCGCGCGCGAAAAGAGCCTGTTCGCTCCGCTTCAAAGCCATGGTCGAGGGTCCCCGTCGTATGGCGCGATCCTGGATCGTGCTCGACTGGCACCCTGTCATCGATAGGCTAATGAAGGATCACGACGACTTTTATCATTCGAATGAGTTCGCGGATTCTTGGCTGGCTGACTAGAACAGCCGCTCGCGGATGGTCACGGTGTCGCCGGGCAGCACCGGATCGGACAGGACGACGCGCCCGGTGATGACCTTCCCGTTGACCTGACGCGTGATGTCGACGTTCCGCTTTTCGGCACGCGGCGAGAAGCCGCCCGCGATCGCGACAGCGTTTTGCACCGTCATGCCGGGAACGTAGGAATACTGCCCGCCCGTCGCGACTTCGCCCATGACGAAGAACGGGCGATACTGCTCGACCTGGACCGAGACGTCGGGATCGCGCAGGAAGCCGTTGCGCAGCGCGGCGGTGATCGCAAGGCGCACCTCGTCCGGCGTCTTGCCGCGGGCCGGCACCGAGCCGATGAGCGGCAACGAGAGGTAGCCGGCCTTGTCGACGGCATAGATCGCGCTGAGGCTGTCCTGCTCGAAGACGGTGACGCGCAGCCGGTCGCCGGCATCCAGGCGATATTCCTGGTTCAGGGCGGCGTGAAAGGCTTCCGGCGGCGGCGGTGTCGTCACGCAACCGCCGAGCAGACTGGCTGTCAGCGCCACGAGGGCTGCGCGGGCGACTCGCATGATGGTCTCCGAGAGCGGGAGCAGGCCGTTGAGGCCGATGCCTCGTTTCGGGCTTAAACCTATGAGCAACGTGGTTAATTAACCGTAAAATCGATGTCGCATTGCTAGGAAAGCCGTCAACCTTATCCTGTGGACGCAGGGGAAGGTCGGCCAAAGGGAGTCGCTCTGGACCGGAAGGGAAGCCGAATGGCTGATACGTACGAGCGGAACGGAGAGGAGCGGGGCGTCGCCCATACCCTCTGGGCGAACCGCAACCGTATCCTGGCTTCCACCGCGGCACTTGGCTTTGCGGCCTTTGCGGCGGGCTCGCTCGTTCCGCCGATCCAGCGCGCTGCCGTCCGCGTGTCCGCACCCGCCGAGAGCACCGCGCGCTGGGACGATGCCGCTCTCCGGCGTCTTGTGACGGAAATCCCGCAGTCACCCGCGGCGCGGCGACCGACGATCGTGGCCGCCTGGGTCGATCTCATCGATCAGACAGCGAACCGACGGCCGGATGCGGGGGCGCAACGTCGGGCGGACGGAACGCTCGAGGTCTGGGCCGAAGACCGCAGCGCCAACGTCGCCCGGAGCCAAGCGCAGGCGCTCGCCGACCGGATCGTCGATGGCCTCGAGCCCTTCCTCACCAACGCCTCGACGCCCCTTTCGGAACCGCCTCCGGTTGCAACCGCGCCCGAGCCACCTCGACCGGTCGAGCCGGAGCCGCGCAATGCGCCGCTCGAAGCGCTGGATGCATCCGTCGCGTCGGCCCGCACGGCGCTCGCCGATGCGCAGGCGAGGTTGGCGAAGCAGCCGCCGGTCGACGCACGAAGTGCGAGCCGTCCACCGCCAGGCGGTGGTCGTACGGCTTCGAACCTTCGCCGCGAACTCGACGCGATGGAGCGCTTTGCGCGTGCCCTGCCATCGGCGTCGCCAGCCGATGCTCCTGCGAGCCTTCGTGAGAGCGACGAATGGGTGAAGTGGCGTAACGCCAAGGCCCGTCGCGATGCTGCGGCCGCGACCGTCGCCGAGTTGTCGCGCACGCTTCTCGACGGGCATCCGCGAATGACGACGGTGCGCCTGCGCCTTGCCGATCTCGACGCCGAGCTGGACGGGGCGCGCGATCGCCTTGCGAGCGCGGTCGAGCGCCGGGCGCGCGCGCTGCGCAGCGATGCGGTGCGTGCGGAAGAGGTCGCGGCGCGTGATGCAGCTGCTGCAACCGCAAGGGAGCGGACCGTAGTGGCTCGTGCCGACGCCGAGGCGGAGGTCGCAGCGGCGCGACGGACGCTCGACGCCCTTCTGGCGGCGCGCGAGGCGTCGGTCCGATCCACGCCGGTACCGGCGCCTGAAACCGTCATGCCACCGGAGCCCGTCGCTCCGGTCGAACCCACCGCCCCCCCTGAACCTGCGCAGCCCACCGTGACACGCTCGGTCACGATGACCGAAGTTCGTCCGAACATTTGGCCGATCGTGGCGGGGTCGGCGGCATTCGGTTTCATCGCGTCGTCGCTTCTTGCGGTCTTCGCATCGCCCCGCAGCCTGTTCGCGCCGGCCGCGCCTCTGCCTTTCGGCCGCGCGCGTCCCCGATCCGCCTCGCCTCCGCGATCCGTCCCCGTCGACGCACATCCGCCCAAATCGTACCCGGACGTCACGCCTGCGGATGAACTGATCGGCGGTATTCTGGCGAGCGAGATCAGTCGCGTCGTGATCGTTCCGATCGGTCGCGACGAGAGGCCGGTGGCGGTCGAGATCGTCCGCCGCCTTTCGCTGCGCGGATCGCAGGTCGCGCTCGTCGATCTCAGCGAGCGGCAGCTGGCGGCCCGTGCCATGGGGCTGGAGGCGGATGCGCTCGGGGTCTCGGACATGATTGCGGGCGAGGCGACGTTCGCCGAGATCGCGCGCCGGGACGTCGCCACGCAGGCCGAAGTCTTCGGCGGCGGTCAGGCCGTGATCGGCGAGGCGGCCTTCCTCGCGATGGAGCGCCGCAACGTGCTGGAGTTCATCGAGCGCAACTTCGAGGTCGTTCTGGTCGTCTGCGGCGAACTCGCCTTGGAGACGGTCAAGGCTCTGCTTACGCCGGATGCGGCGCTGGTGGTCACGGTGGACGGCGAGGACGAGCCGGCGGTCTCGGCTGGAACCCGGCGCCTGCGTGCGGCGGGCCTTGCCGACATGATCCTCGCCAACGCTCGTCAGCTCGCGGCATAGCGGCCGAGACGGCGCGTCAGGCCTTCGGCTCGCGCTGCATCCAGCTGATCACGAACATCGCCGGCACGATCCAGAACAGGCCGGTGACGAGGAAGTAGACGAGATGCACCCAGCCCGGCGCGTCGCCGAGGCGCAGCGAGGCGAAGGCGGTGGCGAAGACGGCGTAGACGACGACCAGCGCCAGCAGGACGACGACGCCGATGAGCTTCTTCAGACGGACGGGCATTCGGGTCTCGTTCGGGATGCGTTGCCGATGTCCTCGCAAGTTCCGCGCGCGGCGGCAAGCGGGTAGGACAATATGATCCTTGCCATTCCCGACGCTTCGTAACACATCACGTCGCGAGAAGCTCGGCGCCGGCACCCCGACGGGTGCGCGTCGCCGAGACGTCATCCCAGAAGGGACGGTTCCGCGCCTTGGCGCCGGGGGCCGTCAGCGAGCTCCATGACGACCCTGACCGACGCAACCTTCGTTCCGCCCCGTATCGCCGACAACCGGCGGCTGATCCGCATCTGGCTCTACGCCATCGCCGCCCTGGTGATGGCGCTGGTCGTCGTCGGCGGCGCCACGCGCCTTACGGAGTCGGGCCTCTCGATCACCGAATGGAAGCCGATCCACGGCGTCGTGCCCCCGCTGTCGGACGCGCAGTGGCAGGAGGAATTCGACCTCTATCGCCAGATTCCGCAATACCAGCAGATCAATCGCGGCATGGCGCTGTCGGAGTTCAAGGTGATCTACTGGTGGGAATGGTCTCACCGGTTCCTGGCGCGCTCGGTCGGCGTCGCCTTCGCGCTGCCGCTTCTGTTCTTCTGGGTCACCGGGCGGATCGAGCCCTGGCTGAAGCCCCGCCTCGTCGGCCTTCTGGCGCTTGGCGGCCTTCAGGGCGGCATCGGATGGTGGATGGTGGCGTCCGGTCTCGTCGAGCGCACCGACGTCAGCCAGTACCGTCTAGCCGTCCACCTCACCATGGCCTGCATCATCCTGACGGCGACACTCTGGATCGCGCGCGGCCTCGTCAACCGGCCGGCCGAGCGGGCACCGACGGACCATTCCTATCTCGTCGGCTTCCTTCTGGTCGCGATGGTGCTGGTCCAGATCTATCTCGGTGGCCTCGTCGCGGGGCTCAATGCCGGGCTCAGCTACAACACCTGGCCGCTGATGGACGGACAGGTAATCCCGTCCAATCTCCTTGCGATGACGCCCGCTTGGCGCAACTTCTTCGAGAACCCGATGACGGTCCAGTTCGTCCATCGCCTCGGAGCCTACACGCTCCTGACAGTCGCGATCCTCCATACGATCGCGGCGCGGCGCATCGCGCCGGGGTCCCATCATGCGCGCGGCGCCACGTGGCTTGCGGTGGCGGTGCTAGCTCAGGCGATGATCGGCATCACCACGCTTCTGATGCACGTGCCGATCGATGCGGCGCTGACGCATCAGGCCGGCGCACTCGTGGTGCTGGCGGGCGCGGTGTTCCACGCCCGCGGTCTCTTCGGCCGCTATCCCGTGCCGGTCACGGCCTGATCTCTCGTCAGGCCGACAGCATCAGGTCCATGTTCTGAACGGCGGCGCCCGAGGCGCCCTTGCCGAGGTTGTCGAGGACCGCGACGAGATTGGCGCGCTCGCCGTCTTTCGAGCCGAACACATGCAGCACCATACGGTCGGTGCCCGCGAGTTCCGTCGCATCGATGCGCTTCAACGCGGCGCTCTCCGCCAGCGGGGAAACGGTCACGATCTCGCTGCCGGCAAAGTGCGCCGCCAGAGCCTCGTGCAGCCGCTCGGCCGTGACCGTGCCGTCCAGCAGCAGCGGTACCTGCACGATCATCCCTTGCGGGAACTTGCCGACCGAGGGCGAGAAGAGCGGGTCACGCGGAAGTCGACCGTAGACCCGCATCTCCGGCAGGTGCTTGTGGTCGAGATCGAGCCCGTAGAGGAAATGCGGCGCGGTGATCGCATCCTCGCGCGAGGGATCCTCCATCTGCGCGATCATCTGCTTGCCGCCGCCCGTATAGCCCGACACGGCATTGACGGTGATGGTCTCGCCGTCGGGCAGGAGGCCCGCGTCGCGCAAGGGACGCGCCAGCGCGATCGCGCCGGTCGGGTAGCAGCCGGGATTGGCGACCAGCCGCGCGGAGCGGATCTTATCCGGCTGGTCGCGCGAAAGCTCCGCAAAGCCATAGGCCCACCCCTCGGCCGTCCGATGGGCGGTGGAGGTGTCAATGACGCGAGCCCGGTTGTTGCCGGAGAGAAGCGCGACGGCCTGCCGCGCGGCGTCGTCCGGCAGGCAGAGGATCGCGATGTCGGCCGAGTTCAGGAGATCCTCGCGCATCGCCTCGTTACGGCGCTCCGCCTCCGGGATCGACAGGAGTTCGACGTCGCTGCGCCCCTCCATGCGCGAGCGGATCTGAAGGCCCGTCGTGCCGTGCTCGCCGTCGATGAAAATGCGGGGCTTCATGCTGCGCTCCGTCCTTGGAGATGAAACTGCGGGCGCCGAAATCAGCGCGTCTTCTTCTCGGCGAGGAGGCCGAGGACGTACATGGCGACCGTCGCGCCGGCCACGGCCGTCATGTCGGCGTGGTCGTAGGGCGGCGAGACCTCGACGAGATCGGCGCCGACGATGTCGAGCCCTCCGAGCCGGCGCAGGACGGCCAGCATCTTGGCGCTGCTCGGCCCGCCCGCGACCGGCGTGCCGGTGCCCGGCGCGTAGGCGACGTCGAGGCAATCGATATCGAAGGTTAGATAGCAGCGGCGGCCGCCGACGCGCGCGGCGATGCGCTCGGCGATGGCGGACGAGGAAAGGTCCTCGACCTCGTAACCGTGCAGGATCTCGATGCCGCCGGTCTCCGGCGCATGGGTGCGGATGCCGACCTGGATCGAGTTCTCCGGGTCGATCAAGCGCTCGCGCAGGGCGGCCGAGACGAACGAGCCGTGATCGACGCGGGGGCGACCGTGGGTATCGGTGGCGAGCGGCCACGTATCCTGGTGCGCGTCGAAGTGGACGAGGCTGACTGGGCCGTGCTTCGCGGCATGCGCCTGCAGCAGGGGGAACGTGATCGAATGATCGCCGCCCAGCGTCAGGAGGAAGCCGGTCTTTGCCAGAAGCGCCTCGGCCTCGGTGCGCATGGCGAGATGGGCGCGCTCGGGCACCCGGTAATCCAGCAGGCAGTCGCCATAATCGACGACACCGAGCGCCTCGAAGAGATCGGCGTGGAACGGATATTGCGGATCGTTGTCGAAGATCGCGGAGGCGCGCCGGAGCGCCTGCGGGCCGAAGCGTGTGCCGGGGCGGTTGGACACCGACGCGTCGAACGGGATGCCCCAGACCGTCACGTCCGAACCCGTGACATCTTTCGTGAGCCGCCGGCGCATGAAGGACAGGGCGCCGGCATAGGTCGGATCGCTCGCCGCGCCGAGGGCCTGCGTCGCGGTGAAGGCGTGGTCGATCGATTGTCCGGCCATGAAACAGTCTCCGTCGTCGGCGCCAGAGATAGGGGAGAAGCGCGACGGCTTGAAGAACGAAAAAGGGCCCCGGTTTCCCAGGGCCCTTCGATCGGCGGTCCAGTGCGGCGAGCGCTTAGCGCTTCGAGAACTGGAACGAACGACGGGCCTTGGCGCGGCCGTACTTCTTGCGCTCGACGGTACGCGAGTCGCGCGTCAGGAAGCCGCCCTTCTTGAGCACCGAGCGCAGGCCCGGCTCATAGTAGGTGAGGGCGCGCGAGATGCCGTGACGAACCGCACCGGCCTGACCGGACAGACCGCCACCGGCGACCGTCACGACGATGTCGAACTGGCCGTCGCGCGAGGCGGCGACGATCGGCTGCTGCAGCACCATCTGGAGAACCGGACGGGCGAAGTAGTCGACGTAGTTCTTGTCGTTGACCGTGATCTTGCCGGAGCCCGGCTTGACCCAGACGCGGGCGACCGCGTCCTTGCGCTTGCCGGTCGCGTAGGCGCGGCCGTGAGCGTCGAGCTTCTGGACGCGCACCGGGGCGGACGAGGTCTCGGCGACGTTCGCGGAGCCCAGATCCTGCAGCGAATTCAGGTCGGCCATTATGCAGCCCTCGCGTTCTTGGAGTTCAGCGCCTTGACGTCGAACGCCTCGGGCGACTGGGCGGTGTGCGGGTGCTCGGCACCGGCATAGACGCGCAGGTTCTTGAGCTGGCGACGGCCGAGCGGACCGCGCGGCAGCATGCGCTCGACGGCCTTCTCGAGCACGCGCTCGGGGAAGCGACCCTCGAGGATCTCGCGCGCCTTGCGCTCCTTGATGCCGCCGGCATAGCCGGTGTGCCAGTAGTAGGTCTTGTCCTGGTACTTCTTGCCCGTGAACACGACCTTGTCGGCGTTCACGATGATGACGTTGTCGCCATCATCGACATGCGGGGTGAAGGAGGGCTTGTGCTTGCCGCGGAGGCGAAGCGCGACGAGGGAGGCGAGGCGACCGACAACGAGCCCTTCGGCGTCGATGAGGATCCACTTCTTCTCCACCGTCTCGGACTTCTGCGAGAAGGTCTTCATGGGGTTTTCCTTGGGTCGTACGATGCGCGGGGCGGGGCGAACCCGCCCGCAGCGGAAAAAGCGCAGACCGAGCCGCACTCCTTGGCGGT
>NZ_CAJYIU010000318.1 GCF_913775355.1 uncultured Aureimonas sp. | reverse complement strand
GCCGGCGCAGGTCCTCGCCGGCCGTGTCGAGATAGGGCTCGGCACGCTGCAGGAGCGGCGTCTCGACCGTCACCGCGCCGAGATCGGCGAACAGGGCTGCGAGCGCGGCGTCGAAGGGCGCCGGGCTGCCGCCCGGCCGCGCGGCGCCCGATCCGGTCAGAAGGCTCATCGCGTCAGTCCGCCCCGCCGGCGCGCTCGAGGATCGCCCGGACGGCGGCCACCAGATCGGCCTCGTCGACGAGTTCCTGGCCGGCGCGCATCTCGCGCCATTCGGCGTTGTCCTCGACGCCGGCCGAGAGCTCCTTGCCGAGCGCGAGGTCCTTGACCTGCACCTTGCCGGCCGCCTTCTCGTCGCCGCCCTGGATGACGACGACGGGCGCGCCGCGCCGGTCGGCATATTGCAGCTGCTTGCCGAATTGCTTCGGATTGCCCTGGAAGACCTCGACCGGCACGACGGGCTGGCCGGGACCGTTCAGCGCGGCGCGCAGCTGCGTGGCCATCGCCTGGTAGTCGGCCATCCGGTCGCGGTCCATCACGGTGACCACCACCGGGCCGGTGCGCCGCTCGCCTTCGAGGCGCCCGAGGTTCTTCAGCGCGGTCTGGAGGCGCGAGACGCCGATCGAGAATCCGGTCGCCGGCACCGGCGTCGCGAGGAAGCGCGACACGAGGCCGTCGTAGCGCCCGCCGCCGCCGACCGAGCCGAACTGGACCTTCTGGCCCTTCTCGTTGACGACGTCGAAGAGGAGCTCGGCCTCGAAGACGGGACCGGTGTAGTATTCGAGGCCGCGCACGACGGAGGGGTCGATCTTGACGCGATCGGCCTCGTAGCCGGCGGTGCGCGCGAAGCTCTCGATCTGGGAGAGTTCGTCGAGGCCGCCGTCGACGCCCGCGTGGCCGCCGAAGGCTTGGCGGACGCCCGACAGCCCGTCCGCGTCGAAGATCCTGAGGACGCGCGCGATCGTCGCGTCGTCGAGTTCCGCGCCCTTGGTGAAATCGCCCTTGCCGCCGCTCTCGTCGAGGCGACCGGCGCCGAGCAGGAGCTTCACCCCGTCCGCGCCGAACTTGTCGAACTTGTCGAGCGCGCGCAGCACCGTCAGCCGCCGTCCCTGGTCGCCCTCGAGACCGATCGCGTCGAGGATGCCGTCCAGCACCTTGCGGTTGTTGACCCGGATCACGTACTGGCCGCGCGCGATGCCGAGCGCTTCCATCGTGTCGGCCATCATCATCGCCATCTCGGCGTCGGCCGAGACGTTCGGCGCGCCGACGATGTCGGCGTCGAACTGCATGAACTGGCGGAAGCGGCCGGGACCCGGCTTCTCGTTGCGGAAGACGTAGCCCGCCCGGTAGGAGCGGTAGGGTTTCGGCAGGTCCTCGAAATTCTCGGCGACATGGCGTGCCAGCGGCGCGGTCAGGTCGTAGCGCAGGCTCAGCCACTCCTCGTCGTCGTCCTGCAGCGAGAAGACGCCCTCGTTCGGGCGGTCCGAATCGGGCAGGAACTTGCCGAGCGCGTCGGTGTATTCGAAGAAGGGCGTCTCGACCGGCTCGAATCCGTAGGTCTCGTAGACGTGGCGGATGGTGGCGAGCATCCGGTCCTGCGCGTAGAGGTCGCTCGCGCTGCGATCCACGAAGCCGCGCGGCTGGCGCGCCTTGACGCGGGAGGGCTTCTTCGGGGCCATGGTCGTTCCAGACGTGACGGGGCGGGGCGCTCTGTTGCACCTCGCGAAATGTGTGCGAATGGCACGCGTCCTAGCCCATCCGGCGCCCCAGCGGCAAGGTTTGCGGGGTCTAGACCGGCCGCTCGAAGGCTGCGCGCGCCCGTTCGCATGCACCCTGCGCGCAGCATCCGGTGAGATGATCGTTCACGAAGCCCATGGACTGCATGAAGGCATAGGCCGTGGTCGGGCCGAAGAAGGTGAAGCCTCTGGCCTTCAGCGCCTTGGCGAGACGCTGGGAGGCGGGCGTCTGCGGGTTGGCCCGCACCCAGTCGAGCGTGACGCTGGCTGGTCGCTCGTCCTTCGGGGGCTCGAAGCGCCAGAGGAAGGCGGCAAGCGAGGCACCGGTCTCCTCGCGCAGGCGCCTCGCTGCCCTCGCGTTGTTGATCGCGGACGCGATCTTGCCGCGGTGGCGCACCACGCCGGGGTCGGCGAGGATGCGCTGGACGTCGGCCTCGCCCATCTCGGCCACCGCCTCGATCGCAAAGCCTGCGAAGTGGCTTCGGAAGGCCTCGCGCTTTCGTAGGATGGTGATCCAGGACAGGCCGGACTGGAAGCCTTCGAGGCAGATCTTCTCGTAAAGCCGGTCGTCGTCGGCGCTCGGCCGGCCCCATTCATCGTCATGATAGGCGACGTAGTCCGCCCCCTCGCCCGCCCAGGCGCAGCGCGCCGCCCCGTCCGCGCCGATCCGCAGGCCCTCCGCCGTCGTCTCCATCGTGCGCTCCCTCATCCCGATCGTGATGCGGCACATTTGCCGTGGACTGTCGCCGGTCGCCGCTTGCGCGCGGCCCGCCCCGCCCGCCAACTGGCGGCAGGCCGGCAGCATTGGCATGGGATCGCGATGGTTTGGGGCAAGCGGGGCAGAAGGGCAATGGCAGGGCGCCTCGGCGGCGCCGCGCTCGCCGCCGTGCTCCTGTCCGCCGGCCCGGCGGCGGCGCAGCGCCTGCCGCCCGACGCCGCTCTGATCGACGGGTTCGAGCGGGTGGTGTTCGGGGCGGAGATCACCGGATCGTTCAGCGATTCGAGCTATCTCAAGCGCTTCGCCGGCCTGGTGCGCTACCGGATCGACAACACCGCGGCGACCGACCGCCGCGCCGCGGTCCGCGCCTTCATGCGCCAGATCCGCCGGCAGATCGGCGGGCTCGAGGTCGCGGAAGCCAGACCCGGCGAGGACGCGAACTTCGTGGTCCACGTCGTCGACCGTCGCGACTACCAGCGCATCGGCCGCGAGGTCTATCGCAGCCCGTTCATGCGCGTGCCCGGCAACTGCGTGGTCCGCGCCTCCTACGGGCGCGCCGGCATCACGCGCTCGGACGCGATCATCGTGTCGAACGAGGGCGACGCGCTGTTCCGCCGCTGCCTGATCGAGGAGGTCCTGCAGGGGCTCGGGCCCCTCAACGACAATGCCGACGCCCCCGACAGCGTCTTCAACGACACCTCGAAGCTGACGAACTTCGGCCCCTACGACCGGGTGCTGATGAACATGCTCTACGACCGGCGCCTGCGGCCCGGCATGAGTCAGGCGGAGGCCGCGCCGCTCCTGCCGGCCGTCCTGCGTGACGCGCGCCGCCGCGCGCGCGGCTGAGGCGCCGGAGGCTTTACCGCCTGTTCACCCTGCCCGGCGGAAGCACGGGACAGCGCATCTCCGGCGTCCCGCGATTCACCATTCGCTGGCGATTGCCCCGGCATCCTCGAACCAAGGTTTCCGCGCGCCACCCGACGGGTCGGCCGCGCCGCTCGAACGAGGTATCCGGATGCGCCTTCTCCTTGCGCTCTCAGCCCTGTCGCTCATCGGCTCGATGACGCTTTCGGCCGATGCGAGAGACCGCCGCCCGCTCGCCGTGCCGCCCGGCGTCGCCGAGCCCTGGGTGCGCCAGCTCTCGCCGGGCTCCGGCGTCGTGCCGGGCTACGCCCGCCGCCACCTCGCACCCCCGATCGCACCGGGCACGGTGGTCTTCGAGGGCAACATCCCGGTCGGCGTGATCCCCGAGGGCGGCGGCCCGATGCAGCCGCTCGGCGCCTATCGCGAGGGCCGCGCGCCGGTGGTCTTCGGGGAACCCGCCCGTCGCGCCGCGCCCGTGTTCGGAAGCTGGCGCCGCACCGGCGCCCCGGTCTACGCCTCGGCGTTCGCGGCCCCGCGCACGGCGGCCCGCCGCGAGGCGCCTCAGCGCGGCATGGACCCGGCCTTCCTGCCGCAGCGCGTCGACTATGCCGGCGGCTATGCGCCCGGCACGATCGTCGTCGATACGCGCGCGCACTATCTCTATCACGTCGAGACCGGCGGCCGGGCGATGCGCTACGGCGTCGGCGTCGGCAAGGAGGGCTTCGGCTGGTCCGGCAGCCACAAGGTCACCCGCAAGGCCGAATGGCCCGGCTGGACGCCGCCGGCCGAGATGATCGCCCGCGAGCGCGCCAAGGGCCGCATCCTGCCCGACCACATGCCGGGCGGCGAGGCGAACCCGCTCGGGGCGCGCGCGCTTTATCTCGGCTCGACGCTCTACCGCATCCACGGCACCAACCAGCCTTGGACCATCGGCCAGTCGGTCTCCTCCGGCTGCATCCGCATGCGGAACGAGGACGTCATCGACCTCTTCGACCGCGTCGACGTCGGCACCCGCGTGGTCGTGCTCTGACTGCAACAATGAGTTGCAAATCTACAATCGGGGACTCGGCATGGGCGGTGACCCGCTCCACCATGGTCCTTGATTTCTCCCGCCTTTTTCGTCCGCTCTCCTCATAAGGGACCCCCGCCCATGAAGACGACGCCTCTACTCCTCGCCCTCATGATGGGCCTTGCGCCCTTCGCGGCGCCGTCGACCGCCAGCGCGCAGGCGCAGGTGCGGGTCTACGATCATGCCAGCGGCCAGTGGATCTCGGGCGACCGTGCCCGCATCCGCACCGAGACCGTCCAGCGCAAGACGCAGATGATGAAGAAGCCGGACGCGCGCTTCGCCCGCCAGTCGGTGCGCATCTCGACCAAGGAGAAGCCCGGCACGATCATCATCGATACCGACCGGAAGTTCCTCTACTTCGTCGAGGGCAACGGCATGGCGACGCGCTACGGCGTGGGCGTCGGCAAGGAGGGCTTCTCCTGGGGCGGCACGATGTCGATCGGCCGCAAGGCCGAATGGCCGGGCTGGACACCGCCGGCCGCCATGCGCGTGCGCGAGAAGGCGAAGGGCCGCATCCTGCCGGCCTACATGCCGGGCGGCCCGGAAAATCCGCTCGGCGCGCGCGCCATGTATCTCTA
>NZ_CAJYIU010000317.1 GCF_913775355.1 uncultured Aureimonas sp. | reverse complement strand
CCGCATGAATCATCGGAAAGTTCTCGGCCAAGAGCGCGTCGCCGGTGATCACCGACAGGGCGGCGCCGAACTCTTCGGCCAGCGCGCGGGCAGCCGCCTCGATCCCGTCCGGTCCGAGATCGTTGGTCGGCGTGTTGATGAGGTCGCGCACCATCGCGACCGCGCCGGCGTGAAGGCGGACCCGCGCCTCGTCGGCGCCTTCGGGCAGCGCCAGACGCGCACCCTCCTCTGCGGTCTTGGAACGGTAGCGGTCGAAGCGATAGGCGCCCATCAGGAAGCCCAGGACGGCCAGTTCCGGGTCGAGCCCGTGCCCGTCGGCGAGCGCCCAGTCCCCCGACGGCAAGGCGGTCGCGAGCGCGCCCGCGAGAAGCGCCCGCTCGGCCGGGCTCGCGCCCGCGCCGCCGAGGCCAAGCGCGGCGGAGGCGGGGGCGCCGTCAGCGCCGGGCGCCACGAGGACGCCGCCCGCGCTGCCCTTCCAGCCCATCGCCTGAACCCAGGGCCCGAGCGGCGCGGGCAGGCCGCCGAGGTCGCCCTCCCCCACCGGATGGACGGGTCGGGCGTCGTGAGCGGCGGACAGGAGGCGATTGGTCATCTCACTAAGGTCCTCGCGTGCGCTCCAGAGGATTAAGGGAGCGGTAAGGTTAACGATTTATGGCTGAGACGACAGACTGCACAGCCGGATCGGGACCCATGCGCGCCTTCGAACCCAACCGCCGGCCCGAAGCCTCGCTCGAGGCAGGGGCCTACGCCCGCTCCGCGACCCATGCAAGGCGCATCGCGCTCACCGGCGGCTTCCTGACGCTGGCGCTTCTGGCCGGGTGCAACCAGACCTCGCGCATGCACACGGGCTCGATCGGGCCGTCCACGGCCTCCAGCACCTCGACGGTGCCGCGCGGCGAGCCCGCGCTCTCCGAGATGTCGGCCGACCAGCTCGCCAGCGCGGTGCGGGCCTATGGCGCGCGCTACGAGGGCAATCCGAAGGACAAGGCGAACGGCCTCGCCTTCGCCGCGGCACTTCAGATGAACGGGCGCAACGAGCAGTCGCTCGCCGTGATGCGCCAGGTGGCGATCGCTCATCCCGACGATCGCGACGTGCTGGCGGCCTACGGCAAGGCGTTGGCGGCGGCCGGCGACCTGCCGAAGGCCCTGGAGACCGTGCGCCGCGCGCAGACGCCGGACCGCCCGGACTGGCGCCTCCTGTCGGCCGAGGGCGCGATCCTCGACCAGCTCGGCCAGCCGGAGAAGGCGCGCGTTCTCTACGACAAGGCGCTCGTTCTCGAGCCGAACGAGCCGTCGATCCTGTCCAATCTCGGCATGTCCTATCTCTTGTCGAAAGACCTGCCGAAGTCCGAGACCTACCTCGCACGGGCCGTGAAGCTGCCGGGTGCCGATGCGCGCGTGCGCCAGAACCTCGCGCTGGTGATGGGGCTGCAGGGCCGGTTCGACGAGGCCGAACGCACCGCGTCCGCGGTCCTCAGCCCCGACGAGGCCAAGGCCAACGTCGCCTATCTCCGCCAGATGCTGGCGCAGAAGAACACCTGGTCGGAACTCGCCGCGGAGGACCGCGGCTGAGCCGCGACAGGCATCTCGGCAAGGGGTCAGTTGGATGACGTTCCCACCGTTCCAAACACGCGCATCAGAAAGGTCATAACCAACCGAGTGGCCTGCCGATAATCCGCTCCTTTGGCCCGAAACGCCTCGCGTATGTAGCGTCGGAGGTCTCGCGCTGCAGCAAGGCGATAAGTCCAGGGCTTGATGGGTGGGGGCCGGATTTCGTCCGTCAGCAAGCAATCGGCAAGAGCGTGATAATCCACGAGGGACACATCCAAGTGGACATATTGGAATCGGGTTTGCGGATGATAATACATCGTCCCGATCTGGTTCGGCGCCCCCGCCACACAGAAGCGACGCGCCCTCGGAGACAAGATGCGACGGAAGAAATCGCTCTTGATCGATTTCGGGATCAGAATTGCGGCTTCCAAACCTCGGCGCCCAAGGAGCTCTGTCCCGTGGCACGCGGATCCTTGTGCAAAGATCACGCATTCAGCTTTACGATAGAAGTCCATCTGTTCGGAAAAACAATGAGTTTCGGGATAGAACGCCTTGACGCCGGCTTCTTCAAGCCAGCGCTCAAGAAACGTCTCTCCCAGCAGCCCCCTCCAACGACTGTCTCGCACGGGAGACATACAGTCGTTTCGGGCGTGCGACCTCTCCATAAAGCCGATCAAGAACTTCGTTCGAATGAGCATCGAGAAGGTCGAGATACCAATCGGCGGGATCGCCATGGTGCTGCGAGGCTTGAGGCACGAGATGAAGGCGCTCAATGACCACGTCGTCCAATGCGATGACGACGTCCTCTGCGCTGAGACCGAGAAACGACAGAATGTCTTGGATATGCTGCGGCAATCCCTCGTAGGTGGCATGGGCAGTGTGACCGCGCGCTCCAACAAACAGGAACTTGTGTTTCAGCCCCAGTGAGCGTGCCGGCAGGATCCTGTGAATCATCTCAGCCATAAAATGCCCGAAATGATCGTAGATCGGGCCAGCGTAAATGAGATCGCCAGGGATGAAATTGGTTGGCGATATCTCGGACGAGAAGTGATCGATGACCATGTTTCCGCGATGATGGCGGAACGGTTCGAGGTCGGCTCCGGACAGAATGGGCCCACCTCGATAGCCGATGGGATGCTGCACAATCGGAGCCGTAAACGCCTGCACCTTGGCGTTCTCTATACAAACGTAGGGGATGTGATCCCTTCCGATTCTCTTTGTTCTCTCCATCAGTTCAGCGCTGCATGATCTGGATGACGGCGGGGCCGATGATCACGGCGAAGAGGACCGGCAGGAAGAAGAGGATCATCGGGACGGTGAGCTTGGGCGGCAGCGCGGCGGCCTTCTTCTCGGCGGCCATCATGCGCGTGTCGCGGCTTTCCTGCGACATGGTGCGCAGCGCGACGCCGAGCGGCGTTCCGTAGCGCTCGGCCTGGATCAGCGCGGTGGAGACCGAGCGCACCGATTCCATGCCGGTGCGCGAGACGAGGTTCTCGTAGGCCTGTCGGCGCTCTGGCAGATAGGACAGCTCGGCGCAGACCAGAACGAGCTCTTCCGCCAGCTCGATCGACTGGATGCCGATCTCGTCGGCGACGCGGCGGAAGGCGGCCTCGATCGAATTGCCCGATTCCACGCAGATGAGAAGAAGGTCGAGCGCGTCCGGCCAGGCGCGGCCAATCGACTGGCCGCGCTTGGCCGCCCGGTTCTTCACGTAGAAGTTGGGCGCGTAGAAGCCGGCATAGGCGGCGAGGATGCAGACGAAGATCCGGATCGGAACGGTGTAGTCGCTGAGAAGGCCGATGCCGAAGATGTAGAACGCGGCGAGAAGACCGAAGACCAGCGGCAGCGCGACCCGGCAGAACAGAAACAGCGTCGTCGCCCGCTGCGTGCGAAGGCCTGCGATCTTGAGCTTGGTGTGCGTCGCCTCGTCCATCAGGGCGTTGCGCAGTTCCAGCTTCTCGACGACGCGCGCGGCGAACGAGCGGTCCTGCTCCTTGCGCAGCCCCTTGCCGCGCTTGTTGTCGCGCTCGCTCGCCATGCGCGCCCGCTCTCGCGCGCGAAGCTCGTCCCGCTCCAGCGCCACGGAGCGCATGCGCGTCTTCATCTCGCGCCCGCTCATCAGCGGCAGCGCGATCGACAGGAACGTGGCGAACACCGCGATGGCGACCAGAAGGCCGAGGGCGGCTTCGCTGGAAAGGCCGAGGAGGCTGAGGACGGCGTCCATGGGCGCTGCACCTTGGGAAAGACGGGAGGAGCCGGCGGCACCGCGAGCGGCGCTAAGGGCAGCGTCAGAAGTCGAAGTTGATCATGTTGCGCATGACAACGATGCCGATCGACATCCAGAAGCCGGCGCAGGCGAGGACGATGTTGCCCATCGACGTCGCGAACAGGATCCCGATGTAGTCGGGCGAGGTCAGGTAGACGAGGAAGCCGACGATGAACGGCAGGGCCCCGATGATCGCGCCGGACGCCTTCGCCTCCATCGACATCGCCTGGATCTTGCCCTTCATCCGCTTGCGTTCGCGAAGGACGCGCGAGAGGTTGGACAGCGCCTCGCCGAGATTGCCGCCTGCCTGGCTCTGGATCGAGACCACGATGGCGAAGAAGTTCGTCTCGGGCAGTGGCATGTTCTGGTACAGCCGCTCCACCGCCTCGGTCATCGACAGGCCGATCTGCAGGCCTTCCACGATGCGCGCGAATTCCGACCGGACGGGTTCGGGCGTCTCGGCCGCCACCATGCGCAGCGTGTCGTTCAGCGGCAGGCCCGAGCGGATGCCGCGCACCACGACGTCGATGGCGTTGGCGAACTCCTCCGTGAACTTCTTCTGCCGGCGCTTTCGCATGAAGGTCAGGAACCAGCGCGGCACACCGAGGCCGCCGACGACGCCGAGCCCGGCAGCCAGGAGAAGCGGGGCGCCCATCACGAGCGCGACCAGCATCATGACGAGGCCGAGCGCGATGCTGGCCGAGACGAAGGCGCGCATCGACAGCTTCAGGCCCGCCTGCGAGATGCGCCGGTCGATCGGCACGTTGCGGGTGTGGCGGTTGCGGGCCTTCTGCTTGCCGTCGAGCTCGTCCAGCGAGCTCTGGATCGACTTGCGGCGCTTGGCGACCTCCTGCAGGCGGTCGCGCGCGACGCGCTTGGCGTTCACCTCACTCTCGCTCTGCTTGTAGAGGCCGAGCCGGCTGCGGGCGTTCTTCTCGGTCTGGAGCTTCGGCTCGAGGATGGCGTAGGTGAGCGCGCCGAGCGAGACGGAGACGAGAAGGGCAAACAGGAGGGCGAGGATCATTGCGGCCCCGCGCCCTTGATCTCGGCGGCGTCGAGCGCACGGGCGAGCCGCTGCTCCTCGCCATAGTAGCGCGCGCGATCCCAGAAGGCGGGACGGCCGACGCCGGTGGAGCGGTGGCGGCCGAGGAGCTTGCCGCGCGAGTCCTCGCCGAGGATGTCGTAGACGAAGAGATCCTGCGTGGTGATGACGTCGCCTTCCATGCCCAGCACCTCGGTGATGTGGGTGATGCGGCGCGAGCCGTCGCGCAGGCGCGCGGCCTGGACGATGATGTCGATCGAGCCGGTGACGATCTCCTTCACCGTGCGCGAGGGGAGCGAGAAGCCGCCCATCGCGATCATGGACTCGATACGGTTGAGGCACTCGCGCGGCGAGTTGGAGTGGATCGTGCCCATCGATCCGTCGTGGCCGGTGTTCATGGCCTGCAGGAGATCGAAGACCTCCGGGCCGCGCACCTCGCCGACGATGATCCGCTCGGGACGCATGCGCAGGCAGTTCTTGACGAGGTCGCGCATCGTGATCTCGCCCTCGCCCTCGATGTTGGGCGGGCGGGTTTCGAGGCGCACGACGTGGGGCTGCTGGAGCTGGAGTTCGGCCGAGTCCTCGCAGGTGATGATGCGCTCGTCCTCATCGATGTAGCGCGTCAGGCAATTGAGGAGCGTCGTCTTGCCCGAGCCCGTGCCGCCGGAGATGACGACGTTGCAGCGCACGCGGCCGATGATCTGGAGGATCTCAGCGCCCTCCGGCGAGATCGCGCCGAAGCCGACCAGCTGGTCGAGGGTGAGCTTGTCCTTCTTGAACTTACGGATCGTCAGCACCGTGCCGTCGATCGCGAGCGGGGGCGCGATGACGTTGACGCGGGAGCCGTCCGGCAGGCGCGCGTCGCAGATGGGCGACGATTCGTCGACGCGGCGGCCGACCTGCGACACGATGCGCTGGCAGATGTTGAGGAGTTGCTGGTTGTCGCGGAAGCGCACGCCGGCTTCCTGCACCTTGCCGTTCACCTCGATGAAGGTCTGGCGGGCGCCGTTGACCATGATGTCGGCAATGTCGTCGCGCGCGAGCAGCGGCTCCAGCGGCCCGTAGCCGAGGACGTCGTTGCAGATGTCGGCAAGGAGGTCCTCCTGCTCCGCGATCGTCATCGCGAAGTTCTTGATCGCGATGATGTCGTTGACGATGTCGCGGATTTCCTCGCGCGCCGCCTCGGTCTCGAGGCGCGCGAGCTGGCTGAGGTCGATCGTGTCGATCAGCGCCGCGAAGACCTTGCTCTTCGTCTCGTAGTAGCTGTCGGGGCGGATCTTCGCCGTGGCCGCGGGCGCGGGGGCCGGCTCCGGAGGGCGGCGCATCGGGGCCGGCGCGGCCGCCGGCACGACGGGCACTGCCGCGGGCGCAGGCGCGCGCGACGCGGCCAGCGCGACGGCCGGCGCAGGGACCTTGGCTGGCGTATCGGGGCCGCGCTTTCCGAACATGTTCCCTCCGCGACTAACGGCGGCGCATCAGGCCGAAGAGGCCCGAGCGCGTGGACTTCTGCGCGCGCTTGGCGGAACTGCGTCCCGTCACCGCATGCGCGATCTCGGCGAAGGCTTCCACCGAGGGGTGCTTGGGCTCGGACTCGCAGACCATCCGCCCGGTATTGGCGGCCGTGCCGAACGCCGCCGGATCGAAGGCGATGGTGGCGAGCGGCGCGAGACCCAGCGGCTCGGAGAATTCGGCGATGTCGATCTCGGGGCGCTTGGGCATCGCCGTCTGGTTGAGCACAAGGCGCGGCGGCGCATCATTGGGGCGCAGCCGCTTCAGCGTCTCGACGAGGTTCTTGGCGTTGCGGAGGTTGGCGAGATCGGGCGTCGCCACGATCACGATCTCGTCGATCCGCTGCAGGACGTCGCGTGTCCAGTCGTTCCACGCATGCGGCAGGTCGAGCACCACCGACGGGGTGACGCGCTGGGCCGCCTCGATCAGCGGCGTGAAGGCCTCGGTCGAGAAATCGTAGGTCCGCTCCAGCGTCGAGGGGGCGGCGAGCAGCGACAGGTGGTCGGCGCACTTGGCGAGGAGGCGGTCGAGGAACACGTCGTCCAGCCGGTCGGCCGAGAACACGGCCTCGGCGATGCCCTGCGGCGGGTCCTTGTCGAAGTTGATGTTGGCCGTGCCGAAGGCGAGGTCGAAGTCGGCGAGGATGACGTCGGAAGAGAAGAGCTTGCCGATCGACCAAGCGACGTTGTGGGCGATCGTGGAGGCGCCGACGCCGCCCTTGGCCCCGACGAAGCCGACGGAGCGCCCGAGCGGAGCCGCATCCGGGGCGGCGAAGAGCTGCGAGACGAGACCGATGAACTCGGCGAGCGTCAGCGGTGCGAGGACGTATTCCGAGATGCCGCGGCGCGTCAGCTCGCGGTAGAGCGACACGTCGTTGCAATGCCCGACGACCACGACCTTGGAGCCGGGGTCGCAGACATCGGCGAGCGTGTCGAGTTCGGCGAGGAGTTCGGCCGGGGCTAACTGGGATTCCAGGATGACGAGGTTGGGCGTCGGCGCCGAAGCGTAATGCTCGGCCGCCGCGCGGATGCCCCCGGTGTGAACGCGCAGATGCGCCTTCGCCATGCGCCGGTCGGAGCCCGCCGCCTCGATCGCACCGGCGACCTCCGGCGTCTCGCAGAAGGCCTGGATGGAAATGCGCGGGATCGGACGGAGCGCATCCAGCCGCTCGCGCAGCGTCTCGTCGTCGAGATGGTAGGCCGTTTCGGACGGGGCGAGGAGCGACATGGCGTCTTGGCCTTCCTACCAGCTGTA
>NZ_CAJYIU010000316.1 GCF_913775355.1 uncultured Aureimonas sp. | reverse complement strand
CGTCGGCGCTCCCGAGGGCGCCAAGGGCGGCGTGCGCGTCACCAAGTCGATCGACGAGGTGAAGCAGTACGCGGGCGAGATGCTCGGCCAGACCCTCGTCACCATCCAGACCGGCCCCGCCGGCAAGCAGGTGAACCGCCTCTACATTGAGGAAGGCGCGCAGATCGCCGCCGAGTTCTACCTGTCGATGCTCGTCGATCGCGAGACCGGCGGCATTGCCTTCGTGGTCTCCACCGAGGGCGGCATGGACATCGAGGCGGTCGCCCACGACACGCCGGAGAAGATCATCACCGTCGCGATCGACCCCGAGACGGGCGTCACCGACGCCGACGTCTCCAAGATCTCGGACGCCTACGGCCTCGACGGTGCGGCCCGCGAGGACGCCAAGACGCTGTTCCCGGCGCTCTACAAGGCGTTCACCGACAAGGACATGGCGCTCCTCGAGGTGAACCCGCTGATCGTCATGACCGACGGGCACCTCCGGGTGCTGGACGCCAAGGTCTCGTTCGACGGCAACGCGCTGTTCCGCCACGACGACATGAAGGCGCTTCGCGACGAGACCGAAGAGGACGCCAAGGAGATCGAGGCCTCGGCCTGGGACCTCGCCTATGTCGCGCTCGACGGCAACATCGGCTGCATGGTGAACGGCGCCGGTCTCGCCATGGCGACGATGGACATCATCAAGCTCTACGGCAAGGAGCCGGCGAACTTCTGCGACGTCGGCGGCGGCGCGTCGAAGGAGAAGGTCGCGGCGGCCTTCAAGATCATCACGGCGGACCCGGCGGTGCAGGGCATCCTCGTCAACATCTTCGGCGGCATCATGAAGTGCGACGTGATTGCCGAGGGCGTCGTCGCGGCCGTGAAGGAAGTCGGCCTCAAGGTGCCGCTCGTCGTGCGCCTCGAGGGCACGAATGTCGAGCTCGGCAAGAAAATCCTCAACGAGTCGGGCCTCGCCATCACGGCGGCGGACGATCTCGACGACGCCGCGCAGAAGATCGTCGCGGCAGTTTGATCCGCCCGCTTTCCGTCTGCCGAACGACGCTTTTTCTGGAGTCTCGAAAGACCCATGTCCATTCTCGTTGACAAGAACACCAAGATCATCGTGCAGGGCCTGACCGGCAAGACCGGCACGTTCCACACGGAACAGGCGCTCGCCTACCACGGCACGCAGATGGTCGCCGGCATCCACCCCAAGAAGGGCGGTGAGACCTGGACCGGTTCGAAGGGCGAGAGCCTGCCGATCTACGCCACGGTCGCCGAGGCCAAGGATGCGACCGGCGCCAACGCCTCCGTGATCTACGTGCCGCCGGCCGGGGCCGCCGACGCCATCATCGAGGCGATCGAGGCCGAGATCCCGTTCATCACCTGCATCACCGAGGGCATTCCCGTCCTCGACATGGTGCGCGTGAAGCGCCGCCTGGACGGCTCGAAGTCGCGCCTTCTCGGCCCCAACTGCCCCGGCATCATGACGCCGGACGAGTGCAAGATCGGCATCATGCCGGGCTCGATCTTCAAGAAGGGCAATGTCGGCATCGTCTCGCGCTCCGGCACGCTGACCTACGAGGCGGTGTTCCAGACCACGAACGAGGGCCTCGGCCAGACGACGGCCGTCGGCATCGGCGGCGATCCGGTCAAGGGCACCGAGTTCATCGACGTCCTCGAGATGTTCCTTGCCGACGACGAGACGAAGTCGATCATCATGATCGGCGAGATCGGCGGCGCGGCCGAGGAATACGCGGCCCAGTTCCTGATCGACGAGGCGAAGCGCGGCCGCAAGAAGCCGATGGCCGGCTTCATCGCGGGCCGGACGGCCCCCAAGGGCCGCACCATGGGCCATGCGGGCGCCGTGGTCTCGGGCGGCAAGGGCGACGCGGAGTCGAAGATCGCGGCGATGGAGGCGGCGGGCATCCGCGTCTCGCCGTCCCCGGCGCGCCTCGGCAAGACGCTGGTCGAGGTCCTCAAGGGCTGAGATTGCGAGGCGAGGGCGGGCGCGGTCATTCGATTTTTAACCGTCGCGCCCCTATCTGGCCGGAATGATACGTGAAGCCAGCCGCGCGGCGTTTCGGCCCGCGCGGCCGCCCCTCGGGTCTTGACCCGGCGGGCGACGTTTCAGCCGAACGCGTTCGAGTGAGCGGCGGAGGCCCTTGGTCTTCCGCCTCCGATCATCTTTCAGGGAGACGGCGTTCGCTGAAGAAGCGGGGGCCGCTTTGTCATCATCATGGCACGCAATCCGGCGAACGAGACCTTCGCGGCGACCTCCTTCCTCTATGGCGGCAATGCCGACTACATCGAGACGCTGGCCGCCGCCTACGAGCGCGACCCGTCCTCGGTGGCCGCCGAATGGCGCGATTTCTTCGGCCAGGTGGGCGACGACAAGGCGACCGTCGTCAAGAACGCCGAAGGCCCGTCCTGGACGCGCGCCAACTGGCCGGTGACGCCGAACGGCGAACTCGTCGCCGCGCTCGACGGCAACTGGGGCGAGGCGGAAATCCGCGTCGAGAAGAAGCTGCGCGACAAGGCGGCCGTCGCCGCCCCCAAGGGCGAGGCGCCCTCCGAGGCCGCGATCCTGCAGGCGACGCGTGATTCCGTGCGCGCCCTGATGCTGATCCGCGCCTATCGCGTGCGCGGCCATCTCCACGCCAAGCTCGACCCGCTCGGCCTTGCCGCGCCCGAGGACGACTACCACGAGCTCTCTCCTGAAAACTACGGCTTCACCGAGGCCGATCTCGACCGCCGCATCTTCATCGACAACGTCCTCGGCATGGAGTTCGCGACCGTCCGCCAGATGGTCGACATCCTCAAGCGCACCTATTGCGGCACCGTCGGCGTCGAGTTCATGCACATCTCCAATCCGCTGGAAAAGCAGTGGATCCAGGAGCGCATGGAGGGCGCGGGCAAGGGCGTCGAGTTCACCGACCAGGGCAAGCGCGCCATCCTCAACAAGCTGATCGAGGCGGAAGGCTTCGAGAAGTTCATCGACGTCAAGTACAAGGGCACCAAGCGCTTCGGCCTCGACGGCGGCGAGGCGCTGATCCCCGCGCTCGAGCAGATCATCAAGCGCGGCGGCCAGATGGGCCTGAAGGAGATCGTGCTGGGCATGGCCCATCGCGGCCGCCTGAACGTGCTTGCCCAGGTCATGGGCAAGCCGCGCCGCGCGATCTTCCACGAGTTCAAGGGTGGTTCCTACAAGCCGGAGGACGTCGAGGGCTCGGGCGACGTCAAGTACCATCTGGGCGCCTCGGCGGACCGCGAGTTCGACAACAACTCGGTCCACCTGTCGCTGACGGCCAACCCCTCGCATCTCGAGATCGTCAACCCGGTCGTCATGGGCAAGGCGCGCGCCAAGCAGGACCAGCTCGGCGGCGGTCGCACCCGCACCGAGGTGGTGCCGCAGGAGGTGCGCAACCAGGTGCTGCCGCTCCTCATCCACGGCGACGCGGCCTTCGCCGGCCAGGGCGTCGTCGCCGAGTGCTTCGGCCTGTCGGGCCTCAAGGGCCACCGCGTCGGCGGCACCCTGCACTTCATCATCAACAACCAGATCGGCTTCACCACCAATCCGCGCTTCTCGCGCTCCTCGCCCTACCCGTCCGATGTGGCGAAGATGGTCGAGGCCCCGATCTTCCACGTCAACGGCGACGATCCGGAAGCCGTGACCTATGCGGCGAAGATCGCGATCGAGTACCGGCAGACCTTCCACAAGCCGGTGGTGGTCGACATGTTCTGCTACCGCCGCTTCGGCCACAACGAGGGCGACGAGCCCGGCTTCACGCAGCCGATCATGTATCGCAAGATCCGCGAGCATAAGACGACGCTCGAGATCTACGCCCGGAAGCTCGTCGAGGCCGGCGTCCTGTCGGACGGCGACGTCGAGGCGCGCAAGGCCGAGTTCCGCACGCAGCTGGAAGGCGAGTACGAGGCGGGCCAGAGCTACAACCCGAACAAGGCCGACTGGCTGGACGGCGCGTGGTCGGGCCTTCGCCGCGCCGACGACGAGGACGAGCAGCGCCGCGGCACGACCGGCGTGCCGGTCAAGACGCTGAAGGAGCTTGGGGCAAAGCTCACCGAGGTGCCGGAGGGCTTCGAGGTCCACAAGACCATCGGCCGCTTCCTCGACAACCGCGCCAAGGCGATCGAGACCGGCGAGAACCTCGACTGGGCGACCGGCGAGGCACTGGCCTTCGCCTCGCTTCTCGCCGAGGGCACGCCGATCCGCCTGTCGGGCCAGGATTCGGAGCGCGGCACCTTCTCGCAGCGTCACTCCGTCCTCTACGACCAGCGCGACGAGAGCCGCTACATTCCGCTCTCGCACCTCGTGAAGGGCCAGGCGAACTACGAGGTCATCAACTCGATGCTCTCGGAAGAGGCCGTACTCGGCTTCGAATACGGCTACTCGCTCGCCGAGCCGAACGCGCTGACGCTCTGGGAAGCCCAGTTCGGCGACTTCGTGAACGGGGCGCAGGTCGTGATCGACCAGTTCATCTCGAGCGGTGAAGCCAAGTGGCTGCGCATGTCGGGCCTCGTGATGCTGCTGCCGCACGGTTACGAGGGGCAGGGGCCGGAGCACTCCTCGGCGCGCCTCGAGCGCTTCCTGCAGGCCTGCGCGCAGGACAACATGCAGGTCGCCAACTGCACGACGCCGGCGAACTACTTCCACATCCTGCGCCGGCAGATGAAGCGCGACTTCCGCAAGCCGCTGATCCTGATGACGCCGAAATCGCTCCTGC
>NZ_CAJYIU010000315.1 GCF_913775355.1 uncultured Aureimonas sp. | reverse complement strand
CGACAGGTCCTCAACCTTGATCCGCATGTCGAAGCGGTCGACCGACGGCTTCAGCGCAAGGTCGAGAACCGACTGCGTGGTGGGCTCGGGCGCCGCGACCGCGATGCGAACGAAGAGCTGGTTGGTCTGGCGATCGCAGAACTGGTTGGCCTCGACGATGTTCGCCCCGCGCGAGGCGAGAGCGGTGGCCAGCGCCGCCGTGATGCCGGGCTGGTCGAGACAGCTGAGCTTGAGGATGAACTTGTTCTCGGCCATCACGGACAACTCGACTGGGAGGAAGGAACGAAGGGCGGAATCTCAGCGCGTTCGGCGGGGCGTCCGGTGGATCGCGCCCGGGCAAGTTCGGCTCGCAGGAGGTAGCATTGCGACACCGATCGGCCCTCGGACAGGACGTTTGCGTCAAGACCGGATTAGCAGTACGACAGTTCGGCGACAGCGCTCGGCGAGGATGGCTGATGGACGCGAAGGTTGGCGAGAGCCGCGCAAGTTCACAGGTTTCCGCGGTCTACAAACCGCGAAAGACCACCGCGCGCCTCTCGGTCGGCTTCATCCTGGCCAAACGCTTCACCCTCTGCGCCTTTGCCAATTTCGTCGATGTCCTGCGGCTGGCCGCCGACGAGGGCGACCGAAGCCGTCCCATCATGTGCAACTGGAACGTCCTTTCGGACACGATGAGCGCGATTCCGTCGAGCAGCGGCGTGTCCGTGCAGCCGAACGAACGGCTCGGGGATCCGACCAAGTTCGACTATATCGTGGTTGTCGGTGGGGTCATGGACGACCTGTCCGGTCTGGGGGCGAACTACGTGTCCTATCTCGCGAGGGCCGCAACCGCGGGCGTGCCGCTGATCGGCCTTTGCACCGGGGGCTTCCTCCTTCACAAGGCCGGCCTGATGAAGGGCTACCGCTGCTGCGTCAGCTGGTTCCACCACGCCGACTTCCTCGAACAGTTCGATGGGCTCGACCCCGTTTCCGATCAGATCTTCATCGACGACGGTGACCGTCTGACCTGCTCGGGCGGCGCCAGCTCGGCTCATCTAGCCGCCTATCTCGTGGAGCGGCACGTCGGCCGCGCGCAGGCCAGCAAGAGCCTCCACATCATGATCATCGACGATGCCCTGCGGCCGGAGAAGCCGCAGCCCGGCGTCTCGATGGACATTTCCACCCGCGACCCGATGGTGATGCGGGCGCTGCTCCTGATGCAGCAGAACATCGACACGCCGCTGTCGGTCGCCGAGCTCGCCAGGCGGATGGGTCACAGCAAGCGCCAGCTGGAACGGCACTTCCGCTCGGCGCTCGGGGCCTCGCCGCAGGCGGCCTTCCTGCAGATCAGGCTGACCTTCGCCCGCCATCTCATCGAGACGACCGACAAGCTCGTGGCGTCGATCGCGGTCGAGTGCGGCTTCTGCGATTCCTCCCATCTCAGCCGCATGTTCCGCCAGCGTTTCGATATGACGCCGCAGGAAGTCCGGCGTCAGGCGCAGCAACCCGCCTTGGCCGGTGAGGCGCAGGCCGCCTGATCCGCTGGACGCGACGGTCGCACCTCAACCTTTGTCGCCACCCGGTCCAGGTCGCCTCGACTAGGGCGCAATGCTGGTTCTTAAAGTGCGACCTGAATGACGCAAATGTCCTGTCTCCGGCAGGGCATTGTCGCAATGATACCCCGGCAATGGTCGTTTGAGGTTCGCGATGACCCGCTTCTCCTTCCCGTCGCTCGTGGCGAATGCGCTCTCCGGACACAAGAACTGGAAGCCGCAATGGCCTGATGCCGAACCGAAGGCCGAATACGATGTCATCATCGTCGGCGCGGGCGGCCACGGATTGGGGGCCGCCTACTATCTCGCCAAGGAGCACGGCATCACCAACGTCGCGGTGATCGAGAAGGGCTGGCTTGGCGGCGGCAACACCGGCCGAAACACGACCATCATCCGCTCGAACTATCTCTTTGACGAAAGCGCGATGCTCTACGAGCATTCGATGAAGCTCTGGGGGAATCTCACCCAGGAACTGAACTACAACGTCATGTTCTCGCAGCGCGGCGTCATGATGCTCGCGCACAACGTCCACGACGTTCAAAGCTTCAAGCGGCACGTCCATTCGAACCGTCTGAACGGCATCGACAACGAATGGCTCACGGCCGAAGAAGCCAAGGAGTTCTGTCCGCCGCTCGATATCTCGCCGAACGCCCGCTATCCCGTGATGGGCGCCGCCCTCCAGCGTCGCGGCGGCGTTGCCCGGCATGATGCGGTGGCCTGGGGCTATGCGCGCGGTGCGGCCGCGATGGGTGTCGACATCATCCAGAACTGCCCGGTGACGGCCATTCGCCGCGATGCGGCCGGAAACGTGTCCGGCGTCGAGACGGCCCGCGGGTTCATCAAGGCCAAGCGCGTCGGCGTCTCGGCGGCGGGCAACACGTCGGTGGTCATGGAGTCTGCCGGCGTCCGCCTCCCGCTCGAAAGCTATCCGCTTCAGGCCCTGGTGTCGGAGCCGATCAAGCCGATCTTCCCGTGCGTCGTGATGTCGAACACGGTGCACGCGTACATCTCGCAGTCCGACAAGGGCGAACTCGTCATCGGCTCGGGAACCGATCAGTACGTGTCCTACAGCCAGCGCGGCGGCCTGCCGCTGATCGAGCACACGGTCGCGGCGATCTGCGAGATCTTCCCGATCTTCACGCGCATGCGGATGCTGCGCAAATGGGGCGGCATCGTCGACGTCACGCCGGATCGCTCGCCAATCATCGGCAAGACCCCGGTTCCGGGCCTCTTCGTGAACTGTGGCTGGGGCACCGGCGGCTTCAAGGCGACGCCGGGTTCGGCCAACGTCTTCGCCCACACGATCGCGCGCGGCGAGCCGCATCGGATCAACGCGCCGTTCACGCTGGAGCGCTTCGGCACGGGCCGGCTGATCGACGAGGCGGCCGCGGCCGCGGTGGCGCACTAAGAGGGGGGCCGGACCATGCTTCTCATCCGTTGCCCCTACTGCCGCTGCGAGCGGCCCGAGGTCGAGTTCGCCTATGGCGGCCAGGCGCATATCGCGCGTCCCGAGAACCCGTCCGTCCTCTCCGACGACGAATGGCGCGACTTCCTCTACATCCGCGACAACCCGCGCGGTAAGCACCACGAGCGCTGGCGCCACATCCATGGCTGCGGACGCTTCTTCAACGCCGTCCGCGACACCGTCACTGACAAGTTCCTGACGACCTACGAGGCCGGCAAGCCGCGCCCCAAAGAAGCCGCACCCGAGGAGGCACGGGCATGAGCGATTTCCGCGTGGCTCATCGCGGCCGGGTCAACCGCAACCGGCGCATCAGCTTCTCCTTCAACGGGCAGACCTTCAACGGGTTCGAAGGCGATACGGTCGCCTCGGCGCTGCTCGCCAACGGCGTCCATCTCGTCGGGCGCTCTTTCAAGTATCACCGCCCGCGCGGCATCCTCTCGGCCGGCTCGGAAGAGCCGAACGCGCTTCTGGGGGTCGACCGGGGTCCGGGACGCTTCGAGCCGAACACCCGCGCGACCGTGCTCGAAATCTCGAACGGGCTGAAGACATCGAGCCAGAACCACTGGCCGTCGCTGAAGCGCGACGTCGGCGCCGTCAACGACGCCCTCTACATGCTGTTCTCGGCCGGCTTCTACTACAAGACGTTCATGTGGCCGAAGTCCTTCTGGAACAAGGTCTACGAGCCGGTGATCCGCGGCGCCGCGGGCCTTGGCAAGTCGCCGACCGAGCCGGATCCCGACCGCTATTCCAGCCGCTTCGTGCATTGCGACGTGCTCGTCGTCGGCTCCGGCCCGGCGGGACTGGCCGCCGCGCTGGAAGCCGGGCGCTCCGGCGCCAAGGTGATGCTGGTCGACGAGCAGGCGGAGTTCGGCGGATCGCTCCTGTCCGAAACCGACGCGTCGATCGACGGCGGTACGGGCTGGGCCTTCCTCGGGAAGACGGTCGGCGAGCTTTCGGCCATGCCGAACGTCACGCTCCTGCCGCGGACGACGGCCTTCGGTTACTACCATCAGAATTTCGTCGGTCTCTGTCAGCGCCTGACCGACCACCTCCCGTCGGCGCCCGACGGCGCCCCGCGCGAGCGCATGTGGAAGGTGCGCGCCAAGCAGGTCGTCCTCGCTCAGGGGTCGATCGAGCGTCCGCTCGTCTTCCACGGCAACGACCGGCCCGGCGTGATGCTCGCAGGCTCCGCGCGCAGCTACCTCAACCGCTACGGCGTGAAGGTCGGCAACGAGGTCGTCGTCGTCACCAGCCACGACAGCGCATGGCTTGCCGCGCTCGACCTCGCGAAGGCCGGCGTGAAGGTGTCGGCGATCGTCGACATCCGGTCCATCGTCGACGCCGAACTGAAGGCGGAAGCGGAAGCGGCCGGGATCGAAGTCCTGCAGGGTTGGACCGTGACCGGGACGAAGGGACGTCTGCGCGTCGAGTCCGTCCGCGTGACCCCGATCAAGGGTGGTGCGTCCCAGGCTCGCACCCTC
>NZ_CAJYIU010000314.1 GCF_913775355.1 uncultured Aureimonas sp. | reverse complement strand
AGGCGACGAAGCGTCCGTTCGAGACGGTCGGCGCGGTCGGGCGCATGGCCGCGGCGATCGGCCACGAGGAGGGCCTGATCTTCCGCGCCATCGGCGACCAGCTGGCGCTCTGCCCGCCGATGATCGTCACCAGCGATGACGTCGACGAGATCATGACCCGAATGGGACGAACGCTCAATCGGCTGACGGATGCCGCCAGGGCCGAGGGGCTTCTCGCCTGAACCTGAACCGCGCCTGCCGCCATCTGGCGGCGGGCGCTGGCCCGCCGATCGAGCCCGCGGACCGGGCCGGGTTTCGCCCTGCATAGACCACCGAGACGACGAATGCCGCTCGAGACCCTTCTGTTCTTCCTGCCCGCCTGCTTCGCCCTGAACATGGCCTTCGGGCCGAACAATCTCCTGTCCGTCACCATCGGCGCGCGGCACGGGCTGCGAACCGCCCTCCTGGCGGCGTCGGGGCGGATCGTCGCCTTCATCCTCATGATCGCCGTTGCCGGCCTCGGGATGGGCGCGCTGCTTCTGGCGTCCGAGGCGGCGTTCACGCTCGTCAAGCTTGCGGGCGCCGCCTATCTCGTCTGGCTCGGGCTACGCATCCTGCGCTCAGACCCCGCCGTGGCGGCGGGCGGCCCGAAGATCGGCGATCGCGGGCTGCGCGATCTCGTGCGCCAGGAGTTCCTGGTGGCAATCGGCAATCCGAAGGCCATCCTGATCTTCACCGCCTTCCTGCCCCAGTTCGCTGCGCCCGACCGTTATGCCGCCGACTTCCTGATCGTCGGCACGGTGTTCGTCATCCTCGAACTCGTGGCCATCGCCCTCTACGCCTATGCGGGGACGCACCTTTCCGGCCTGACGCGAAGCGCGCGGGGCCTGCGCTGGATCCAGCGCGTCAGCGGCGGCACGATGATCGTCTTCGGCGCGCTTCTCGCCGCGGCGCGGCGCCCGGCCTGAGACGCCTCACACCATCAGGTGGCGGCGCACCTCCGGATCGTCGAGATCGGCGCCGACGCCCGAAAACACGATCCGGCCCCGGTCGAGAATGTAGACCCGGTCGGCGAGCTCCCGGCAGAAGTCGAGATACTGCTCGACGAGGAGCACCGCGATGCCGGCTTCCTCCTTGAGGTAGCGGATGGCGCGGCCGATGTCCTTGATAATCGAGGGCTGGATGCCCTCGGTCGGCTCGTCCAGCACTAGAAGGCGCGGCCGCGTGACGAGGGCGCGGCCGATCGCGAGCTGCTGCTGCTGGCCGCCCGACAGATCGCCCCCGCGCCGCCCGAGCATGGACTTCAGCACCGGGAAGATCTCGAACACGTGGTCGGGGATCGAGCGCTCCGCCCGCTTCACCGGCGCGAAGCCCGTCTGGAGGTTCTCCTTGACGGTGAGGAGCGGAAACACCTCGCGCCCCTGCGGCACGAAGCCGATGCCGGCCCGCGCCCGCGAATAGGGTGCGCTCGATCCGAGATCCTCGCCGCCGAGCGAAATCGACCCGCGCCGGATCGGCTGCTGGCCGACGACGGCCCGCATCAGCGAGGTCTTGCCCACCCCGTTGCGGCCGAGGACGCAGGTGATCTCGCCGGCCTTCGCTTCCAGCGACACACCGCGCAGGGCTTGTGCCGCGCCGTAGAAGAGGTCGACGTCGGAAACGGTCAGCATGGGTCGGCGCCCTTTCGGAGGGCCGGCGGCGGAGGGCCGGCGGGGGATGGTTCACCGTCCGGCGCGAGCCGGGCGCAGTCGATATCGAGGTGTTGGCCAAGCCGCGGACGAGACCCGCCGGCCCGACCCGCTCGAGGCCATCGGACGAGCGCTAGCGCCCGAGATAGACCTCGATGACGCGCGGGTTCGCCGAGACGTCGTCGAGCGGGCCTTCGGCGAGCACGTGGCCCTCGTGGAGGCACGTCACCTTGACGCCCAGCATGCGTACGAAATGCATGTCGTGCTCGACGACGACGACCGATCGCTCCCGCGCAATGTCGCGCAAGAGCCGCGCCGTCTCCTCGGTCTCGGCGTCGGTCATGCCGGCGACGGGCTCGTCGACGAGAAGAAGCTCGGGGTCCTGCGCGAGCAGCATGCCGATCTCCAGCCACTGCTTCTGGCCGTGGCTGAGGTCGGCGGCGGACGCTGCGCGCTTGTCGGCGAGACGGACGGTCGAAAGGATCCCGTCGATTTGCGCATCCTCGGCGGCGCTGCGCTTGTGGAGGAGCGCCGCGAAGATCGAGCGGGAACCCGACAGCGCGAGGCGGAGGTTGTCCTCCACCGTGTGGCCCTCGAAGACCGTCGGCTTCTGGAACTTGCGGCCGATCCCCATCGAGGCGATCTCGGCCTCGTCGTGCCGGGTGAGGTCGGTGTCGCCGGCGAAGAAGACGTCGCCCGTGTCCGGCCGTGTCTTGCCGGTGATGATGTCCATCATCGTGGTCTTGCCGGCCCCGTTCGGGCCGATGATCGCGCGCATCTCGCCGCGCGCCACGACCAGCGACAGGTCGTTGATCGCCTTGAAGCCGTCGAAGGCCTTATTGACCCCGTTGAGGTAGAGGAGCGTCTCCCCGCGGGGCGGGCGCAGCCTGGCGTCGGCCTCGCGCCGGTCCGCCATCACGGTGGCGAAGGGATGGGGCGAGACGCGGGCGGGTGTGGTGTCTTGCAGCATCGTCGTCACTCCGCGGGGTTGGCGGCGGTGTCGCCGAGACCGGTCGCGACGCCCGTCTCGGCGCGGGCGGCCTGACGGCGCTCCCGGAGCGCCCGCCAGCCATGGTCGAAGGTGCCGACGATTCCGCGCGGCAGGAAGAGGGTCACGAAGACGAAGAGCCCGCCGAGGATGAAGAGCCAGGCGTCGGGTGCGGCGGCGGTGAAGTAGCTCTTGCCGCCGTTGACGAGGAGGGCGCCGACGACCGGCCCGAGGATGGTCGCGCGCCCACCGACCGCCGTCCACACGACGACCTCGATCGAGTTGAGCGGCGCGAACTCGCCGGGGTTCACGATGCCGACCTGCGGCACGTAGAGCGCGCCGGCGACGCCCGCCATCATGGCCGAGAGCGTGAAGGCGAAGAGCTTCACGTGCTCGGCGCGCCAGCCGAGGAACCGCGTGCGCCCTTCCGCGTCGCGCACCGCGACCATCAGCGCCCCGAGCTTGGAGCGCGTGACGGCGGCCACCACGAGGACGCCCGCGGCGAGCGCGATCGCCGTCGCAGCGAACAGCCCGGCCCGCGTCGTCGCGGCCTGGAGCGGAGCCCCGAGGATTTCCTTGAAGTCGGTCAGGCCGTTGTTGCCGCCGAACCCCATGTCGTTGCGGAAGAAGGCGAGAAGCAGCGCGTAGGTCAGCGCCTGCGTGATGATCGAGAGATAGACGCCGGTGACGCGGGAGCGGAAGGCGAAGTAGCCGAAGAGGAAGGCGAGGAGCCCCGGCACCAGCACCACCATGAGGGCCGCAAACCAGAACTGGTCGAAGCCGTGCCAGAACCAGGGCAGCTCCCGGTAGTTCAAGAACACCATGAAGTCCGGCAGGTCCGGATTGCCGTAGACGCCGCGCGCGCCGATCTGGCGCATCAGGTACATCCCCATCGCATAAGCCCCGAGCGCGAAGAAGGCGCCGTGGCCGAGCGACAGGATGCCGACATAGCCCCAGACGAGGTCGAGGCTGAGCGCGAGCAGCGCATAGGCGAGATACTTGCCGAAAAGCGGCACGAGGTAGTCGGGCACGTGCAGCGGATTCGTGGGCGGCAGCGCCAGATTGAGCACCGGGACGAGGACGGCGAGACCTAAGAGGGCGAGCGCCAGCCAGACGGCGCGGGGGCCGAGAAACCGTGCGGTGATCATGCGTCCACGAACCTTCCCTTGAGGGCGAAGAGGCCGCGCGGCCGTTTCTGGATGAAGAGGATGATGAGGACGAGCACGACGATCTTGCCGAGCACCGCGCCGGCATAGGGCTCGAGGAGCTTGTTGACGATGCCGAGTGAGAAGGCGCCGACGAGCGTGCCCCAGAGGTTTCCGACGCCGCCGAAGACGACGACCATGAAGCTGTCGATGATGTAGCCCTGGCCGAGGTCCGGCGAGACGTTGTCGACCTGGGAGAGCGCGACGCCCGCCATGCCGGCGATGCCCGACCCCAGCGCAAACGTCAGCGCGTCCACCATCGGCGTGCGGATGCCCATCGCGGCGGCCATGCGCCGGTTCTGCGTGACGGCGCGCATCTTGAGGCCCGCCGAGGTCCGGTTGAGGACGAAGAGGAGCGCGGCGAAGACGAAAGCTGAGAAGACGATGATCCAGAGCCGGTTCCAGGTGACGGCCATCTGACCGATGTCGAAGGAGCCGGACATCCAGGACGGGTTCGACACCTCGCGGTTGGTCGGCCCGAAGATCATGCGGATGGCCTGCTGGAGGATCAGCGACACGCCGAACGTGGCGAGCAGCGTCTCCAGCGGGCGCCCGTAGAGGAAGCGGATGATGCCGCGCTCCATGACGAGGCCGACGAGGCCCGAGACGAGGAAGGCGAGCGGCAGAGCGACGGCGAGCGACCAGTCGAGCCATTCCGGCGCGTGGTCGCGCATCGCCTGCTGCACCACGAAGGTCGTGTAGGCGCCGAGCATCACCATCTCGCCATGCGCCATGTTGATGACGCCCATGACGCCGAAGGTGATGGCAAGGCCGATGGCGGCGAGAAGCAGGACGGAGCCGAGCGACAGCCCGTACCAGACGGTCTGCGCATGGCCCCAGAGCGCGATCGTGCCCTCCACCGTGGCAGCGCCCTTCTGCGCGGCGGCCGCCACGAGCGGATCGGCGTCGCCGGCCGCCGTGCGCAGCATGTTGAGCGCCGCGCGGTCGCCGCGCGCCTCGAGCGTGGCCGCGGCCTCGACACGCTCAGGTGCCGGGCGGTCGGACCCGAGGACCGCGGCGGCGCGCGCCTCCGCCAGCGCCGCGTCGACGCGGGGGTCGTCCTCGCGCGCGATCGCGGCATCCAGCATGTCGATCTGGTCCGGCGAGGCGCGCTCGAAGAGGGCGGAGGCGGAGGCGAGGCGCGCGGCCGGATCGGCCGAGCCGAGCGTCAGCGCCCCCATCGCCTCGGCGACGAGCGTGCGGATGGAGTTCTTGATGCGGACCTTTTCCAGCGCCGCCTTGGGCCGGTCCCCGAGCGCTTCGCCGGTGAGGGGATCGCGCACGGCGAGCGACGCGCCGCGCCCCTCGCCGATCACGACGCGGCCGCCGTCCTTCTCGGTGTAGAGGTTGCCGTCGGCGAGCGCCTGCAGCGCCGGGGCGACCGCGGGATCGCCGGTGGCGGCGAGCGCGTGGATCGTCGCTTCCGTGTCCTCGAAGCTCTTCTTGCCGCCGAAGGCCTGGATCAGCGAGGCGGGGTCGGCGCCTTGGGCCGACGCCTCGGGAGGCGTTGCCAGCAGCGCGGCGGCGACGAAGGCGAGGACGAGAAGGGCCGGGCGCAGGAAGGCGAGCCGGCGAAGCCAATCGGGCATGGGTCCACTCCAGACCGGGGTCGCGCGTCGGCCGGGCGGTGGCCGATGCTCACGGGAGATCGAAGGACGAGCGCCCCGCCGTGACGGCGGGGCGAGGGTCGGGAGGGACCGCCGGGACGGCCCCTCCCCGTGCGGTCAGTTGGAGGCCGCAGCTCCGGCACCGCCGCACTTGCCGGTCTCGGTGTTGAAGTTTCCGCAGGACATCGGGGCGCGCCAGTCGGCGATCAGCGGCTTCGATTCCGGCAGGTAGTCGGACCATTCGTCGCCGAGCACGAGGCCAGCCGTCTCGTTCACCACCTCGAACTGGCCGTCTTCCTGGATCTCGCCGATCAGGACGGGCTTGGTGATGTGGTGGTTCGGCCCCATCGAGGAGAAGCCGCCGGTGAGGTTCGGCACCGAGACGCCGACCATCGCGTCGATCACCTTGTCGGTGTCGGTGGTGCCGGCGGCCTCGACGGCCTTCACCCACATGTTGAAGCCGATGTAATGGGCTTCCATCGGGTCGTTGGTCACGCGCTTGTCGTCCTTGGTGAACGCGCGCCACTTGGCGATGAAATCCTCGTTCTCGGGCGTGTCGACCGACTGGAAGTAGTTCCAGGCCGCGAGGTGGCCGACCAGCGGCTTGGTGTCGATGCCGGCGAGCTCCTCCTCGCCGACCGAGAAGGCGACGACAGGAATGTCGGAGGCCGACACGCCCTGGTTGGCGAGCTCCTTGTAGAAGGGCACGTTGGCGTCACCGTTGACCGTCGAGACGACCGCCGTCTTCTTGCCGGCGCCGCCGAACTCCTTGATCTGCGAGACCTCGGTCTGCCAGTCGGAGAAGCCGAAGGGCGTGTAGTTGACCTTGATGTCCTCGGCCGCGACGCCCTTGGACTTGAGGTAGGCCTCGAGGATCTTGTTGGTGGTGCGCGGATAGACGTAGTCGGTGCCTTCCAGCACCCAGCGCTCAACGCCCTCGTTCATCAGGTAGTCGACGGCCGGGATCGCCTGCTGGTTGGGCGCGGCGCCCGTGTAGAAGACGTTGCGCTCGGACTCCTCGCCCTCGTACTGGACGGGGTAGAACAGGATCGAGTTCAGCTCCTTGAAGACCGGCAGCACGGACTTGCGCGACACGCTCGTCCAGCAGCCGAAGACGGCGGCGACCTTGTCCTGCGCGATGAGGCCGCGCGCACGCTCGGCGAAGAGCGGCCAGTCGGACGCCGGGTCGACCACCACCGCCTCGAGCTTCTTGCCGAGAAGGCCGCCCTTCTTGTTCTGCTCGTCGATGAGCATGAGCATGGCGTCCTTCAGGGTCGTCTCCGAGATCGCCATCGTGCCCGACAGCGAGTGGAGGATGCCGACCTTGATCGTGTCTTCCTGCGCATGGGCGGCAAGACCCGCCGCGAACGTGGTGGCGGCATAGGCGCCCAAGAGCCAGCCGGCCTTCGTCGAAACTCGCATGGGTTGATCCCCTCATGGATGGTTCGCGGCACCCCCGCCGCACGGACGGGACCATCGGACGGCGCGCCGCGCGGGGACATACGTCAAATGACGTAGACGAGAGGCGCGAGCCTGCGCATAGGATCGGAAGCCAAGCCAACCGACCGGGACCGGAATGAACGGCCGCCAGCGCATCCTTCCCGTCCGCCGCGAATACAATCGCTGGGTCGCCAACCAGACACTGGAAGACTACGCGCTGCGCTTCACGGCGAAATCCGCCCGGCGATGGACGGCCGCGCGCGTCTCGCAGACGGCGATCGGCGCGATCTCCTTCCTGGCGCTGGAAGCCGTCGGCGGGGCGATCACGCTCTCCTTCGGCTTCGCCAACGCGGTGGCCGCGATCCTCGCCGCCACCGTGATCCTCTTCGTCACCGGCATCCCGATCAGCCTCTATGCCGCGCGCCACGGCGTCGACATCGACCTTCTCACCCGCGGCGCCGGCTTCGGCTACATCGGCTCCACCGTCACCTCGCTGATCTACGCGAGCTTCACCTTCATCCTCTTCGCGGTCGAGGCCTCGATCATGACGGCGGCGCTGGAGCTCGCCTTCGGCCTGCCGCTATGGATCGGCTACATCGTCTCGGCGGTGGTGGTGATCCCGCTCGTCACACACGGCGTCACCTGGATCAGCCGCTTCCAGTTGTGGACGCAGCCGCTCTGGATCGGGCTGAACCTCCTGCCCGTCGGCTTCATCCTCGTGCAGGACTGGGGCTCGGTGGAGGCCTGGATGGCGTTTCCGGGGCTGGACGCCACGGGCCCGGACGGGTTCGACCTCCTGAAGTTCGGCGCGGCGGCGGCGGTGATCCTCGCGCTGATGCCGCAGATCGGCGAGCAGGTGGATATCCTGCGCTTCCTGCCGGGCAACGGCCGGGCCAAGACATGGAACTGGTGGTTCTCGCTGTTTGCCGCGGGGCCCGGCTGGATCGTGCTCGGCGCGCCGAAGCTCCTCTTCGGCTCGTTCCTCGCCGTCCTCGCGCTCCGGTCGGGCGTCGCCAGCGAACACGCCGCCGAGCCCGCCTACATGTACCGGGCGGCCTTCGGCTTCGTGGTGCCGAACGAGACGGCGGTCCTTCTCCTGACGGCCGCCTTCGTCGTGGTCAGCCAGCTCAAGATCAACGTGATGAACGCCTATGCGGGCTCGCTCGCCTGGTCGAACTTCTTCTCGCGCCTCACCCACTCCCATCCGGGCCGCGTCGTGTGGCTGGTGTTCAACGTGGCGATCGCGCTCCTCCTGATGGAACTCGGCATCTACCGGGCGCTGGAGGCGACCTTCGGCCTCTTCGCCAATGTCGCGGTCGCCTGGCTCGGCGCCATCGTCGCCGATCTTGCGATCAACAAGCCGCTCGGCCTCTCGCCCCCCGGCATCGAGTTCAAGCGCGCCCATCTCTACGACCTCAACCCCGTCGGGCTCGGCTCGATGGGGCTGGCGACGCTCCTGTCGATGCTGGCCTTCGCCGGTCTCTTCGGCGCGGCGTTGCAGGCGCTCTCGGTCTTCGTGGCGCTCGGCACGGCGCTCGTCACCGCCCCCCTGATCGCCTGGGCCACCGGGGGCCGCTTCTATCTCGCCCGCAAGCCGCGCGCCGAATGGGCGCGGCGGAAGACCATCGCCTGCCGGGTCTGCGAGCATCCGTTCGAGCCCGAGGACATGGCGCATTGCCCCGCCTATGCCGCGCCGATCTGCTCGCTCTGCTGCTCGCTCGACGCGCGCTGCCACGACCTGTGCAAGCCGCACGCGCGCTTTGCCGCGCAGGCCGCCTCGCTCGCCCGCGCGACGCTGCCGCGGGCCCTCCTCTCGCGCATCAGCTCGCGCACCGGGCGCTATCTCGGCGGCGTCTCGCTCCTCGCCTTCGTCCTGTCGCTGGTGCTCGGACTGATCGACTATCAGGCGACGCTCGCGAGCCCCGAGGATTCCGAGACGATCGCCGCCGCGCTCTGGGCCGCCTTCTTCATCCTCCTCATCGTGTCGGGCATCGCGACCTGGTTCTTCGTGCTGGCGCAGGAGTCGCGCCGCGTCGCGCAGGAGGAATCGGCCCGCCAGACGAGCCTCCTCCTCAAGGAGATCGCCGCCCACAAGCGCACCGACGCCGCGCTGCAGGCCGCCAAGGAGCGGGCCGAGGCGGCAAGCCTTGCGAAAAGCCGCTATGTCGTCGGCATGAGCCACGAGCTGCGCACGCCGCTCAACGCCGTCCTCGGCTACGCCCAGCTTCTCGAAGGCGACGCGGCGATCCCGCGCGAGAAGGCGGGCGGCATCCGCACCATCCGGCGATCCGCCGAACACCTGTCCGGCCTCATCGACGGCATCCTCGACATTTCCCGCATCGAGACCGGCCGCCTGACGCTACAGCGCTCCGACGTGCGGCTCGACGACTTTCTCGCCCAGATCGTCGACATGATCCGCCTCCAGGCCGAGGCCAAGGGCCTCGCCTTCCGGTTCGTCAAGCCGGCAAACCTTCCCGAGGTCGTGCGCACCGACGAGAAGCGCCTGCGCCAGATCCTGATCAACCTCCTATCCAATGCGGTGAAATACACCGAACGGGGCTCCGTCACCTTCGAGGTCGCCTATCGCAGCCAGGTCGCGATCCTCTCGGTCACCGACACCGGCCCCGGCATCGCCGAGACGGAAGCGGAGCGCATCTTCGAGCCGTTCGAGCGGGGCGATGCGGCCCGCGGCAAGCTGCCGGGCCTCGGCCTCGGCCTCACGATCACGCGCCTCCTCGCCAGCCTCATGGGCGGCGACGTGACGATGGAAAGCCGCCCCGGCGAGGGCAGCCGCTTCGCCGTGCGTGTCATGCTGTCGGCCGCCCCGCCGCGCCCCGCCGCGAACGGCGCGGCGCAGGCGCCCGAACCCGAAGCGCCGGTGCGCGGCTATGCCGGCCCGCGCCGCACCATCCTCGTCGCCGACGACGACGAGGCACACCGCGACCTGATGGTCGAGCTTCTGCGCCCGCTCGGCTTCATCGTCCTGACCGCCGCCGACGGTCCGACCGCGCTCCGGCTGGTGGCTGAAATCCGCCCCGACCTCTTCCTCCTCGACATCCAGATGCCCGGCATGGACGGTTGGCAACTCGCCCGGCGGCTGCGCGCCGACCGCCAGGACGGGGCGATCCTGATGCTGTCGGCAACGCTCGCCGAGATGCCGGCGCCCGGTCTCGAGGCTGAGGACGATCCGGGCGTCGCGGGCGCGCTGACGAAGCCCGTCGACCTTCGCGCGCTCCTGTCGGCGATCGGCCGTGCGCTGGCGCTCGACTGGACGCGTGACGAGCCCGCCCCGCCCGAAACCCTCGCAACGGGCGGTCACGGGCGCCTGGACGCCGCAGATCTCGCCGAACTCGCGCGCCTCGGGCGGATCGGCTTTGCCAAGGGGATCGAGCGCAAGCTCGCGGCCCTCGAGGACAATCCTGCCAACCGCGACGTCGTCGCCCGCCTGCGCGAGCCGGCGCGCGACTTCGACTGGAAGCGCTTCGTCGCGATCCTCGAGGAGGCGGGCGATGCGTGAGGACGGCCGGCCGGGCAGCGAGAGCCATATCGTGCTGGTGGTCGACGATTCCCCCGACACGCTGCGTCTTCTCACCGATGCGATCGAGGCGACGGGGGCGACGGTGCTGGTGGCGCTGGAAGGCGAGCAGGCGCTCGGCATCGCCGCCGAGATCACGCCCGACATCGTCCTGATGGACGCGATGATGCCCGGCATCGACGGGTTCGAGACGACGCGCCGCCTCAAGGCCGACCCGGCGCTGCGCCATGTGCCGGTGATCTTCATGACCGGGCTCGGCGAGACCGAGCACGTGGTGCGCGGGCTGGAGGCCGGCGGCGTCGACTACGTGGTGAAGCCGATCGTGCCGGACGAGCTTCTCGCCCGCATCCGCGTCCATCTCGGCAATGCCCGCTCGGCGCAGAGCGCGCGCGCCGCGCTCGACACGACGGGCCGCTTCCTGTTCGCCGCCGACGGGGCGGGCCGCATCCTGTGGGCGACGCCGCAGGCGGGACGGCTTCTGGGCGTCGGGGCCGGCGAGGCCGCACTGCCCCCGGCCGCGCACGAGTGGCTGGCGGCGGGCGCCGAGCCGGCGCGCGTGCCGGCCGGCGGCTGGCCGCTGCCCTCCGATCCCGACCGGCGCACGACGCTCAATTTCGTCGGCCGGATGAGCGACGGAGAGCACCTCTTCCGCCTCGCCGTCGAGGACGCGTCCGCCGAGGAAACGGCCTTGCGCGACCGCTTCCAGCTCACCGCGCGCGAGGCCGACGTCCTCGTCTGGCTGTCGCGCGGCAAGTCCAACCGCGACATCGCCGAGATCCTGTCGCTCTCCCCGCGCACGGTGAACAAGCATCTCGAGGTCGTCTTCGCCAAGCTCGGCGTCGAGAACCGGGCGTCGGCGACGTTTCTCGTGATGAAGACCCTGTCGGAGCGCTGACGCGTCAGGCGGCGCGCCGGCGGGGCATCGCCTGAACGGGGGCGCGGGTCGGCGCGCCGCCGGCGCCGTGCCGCGTCTCGAACCGGTCGACGAGCCCGGCGAGATCGTCGGTCTCGCGCATCAGGTTCTGCGTCGCGGCGGTGGTCTCCTCCACCATCGCGGCGTTCTGCTGGGTGACCTTGTCCATCTGGTCGGCGGCGATCGACACCTCCTTCAGCGAGGCCGCCTGCTCGCGCGCCGCTCGCGCGATGCCCTCCACCGTGCGGGTGACGTCGCCGACCTGCGAGACGATGTCCTCGAGGCTGCGACCCGAGGCGGTGACGAGATCGACACCCGCCTCGACCTGGGTTCGCGAGAGCGCGATGAGGGTCTTGATCTCCTTGGCGGCCTCCGCCGAGCGCTGGGCGAGACCGCGCACCTCCTGCGCGACGACCGCGAAGCCGCGTCCCGCCTCCCCGGCGCGCGCGGCCTCCACGCCGGCGTTCAGGGCCAGCAGGTTCGTCTGGAAGGCGATCTCGTCGATCACGCCGATGATCGAGCCGATGCGCTGGGACGAGGCCTCGATCTCGCTCATCGCCGAGACGGCCTGGGCCACGATCTCGCCGCCCCGCTCGGCGCTGCGCAGTGCCTGCGCGGCCGACCCTTGCGCCTTGCCGGCATCGGCGGCGGCGGTGTTGATGCCGCGCGTCACCTCACCGAGCGCGGCCACGGTCTCCTCGAGATTGGCCGCCTGCTGCTCGGTGCGCTGCGACAGGTCGCCCGCGGCCGCCGCGATCTCGCTGGAGCCGGTGGCGATCGCCTGCGCGTTGGTGCGCACGTCCATCAGCGTCTCCTCCAGCCGCGCGATCGCGCCGTTGAAGTCGAGGCGGACCGGCTCGAGGCGCGGGGCGAACGCGGTGTCGATGCGATGGGTGAGCTTGCCGTCCGCGATGGCCCCGAGGCCCGCCGCGAGGCTCTCCATCGCCAGCGCGATCTCGGCAGCTTCCTCAGTCCGGGCGCGGTCGCGCTCCAGCCGCTCGCGCTCCGTGAGCGAACGGTTGGCGTCGATCTCGCCCTCCAGCCGCCGCCGCTCGACGGCGTTGTCGCGGAACACGGTGACGCAGCGCACCATGTCGCCGATCTCGCTGCGGTCCGGCGCGACGTCGAGGGCCGTGTCGGCCCGGCCGCCCGCGAGCTCGCGCATGATCTGCACGAGACGCCCGACGGGTCGCGTGATCGACCGCGTGACCGAGGCGACCATCAGCGCGACGAGCGCCAGAAGTCCGGCCGTGAGGGCGAGCGACAGGACGAGCGCCTGCTTCTCGACCGAGGCCGTCGTGGTGGCGAAGGCGCCGAGGTCCGCGCTCACGGCATCCTGGATGTCCTTCAGGGCGTCGATGCGGGCCGAACTCGCGTCGAACCAGTCCTTGCCGGTGACGAACGAGATCGTGCCGCCGAAGGGGCCCTGGAGACCGGTCGTGCGCATGCCGTCGACGCGCTTGCCGACGGGGCTCTTGAGCATGGCGTCGAGCGCCTGCCAGGCGTCCGGCGTCGCGCGGTCCCGGAAGCTCGAGAAGCGGGCGTTCTGCGCGGCCGCCTCGCCGACGAAGTCCCGGTAGAGGTCGGGCGTGAAGCCGCCCGCCGTAAATGCCGTGACGCCGGCGGTGCGCTCGCGGCCTGCCCCCTCCTTGGCCTGCAACAGCGAGGTGTAGGCGAGGATGCGGTCCGAGATCTCGCTGTTCGTGGTCAGCCGGTTCATCGATCCGACCACGGCGATCAGGCTGTCGACCGCCTGCCCGAAGGTGGCCGCGACGTCGGCGGGCTTGGCCTTCAGCGCCGAGATGCCCTCGCGGATTGGCGCGATCGCGTCGAGACGGGTCTGCGCGTCGCGCGCCAGATCCTTCAGGACGGAGTCGCCCGGCGCCTCGGGCGCGGCAAGGTCCAGCGCCCGGAAGCGAGCGATCGCCGCGTCCACCACTGTGCGCTGCTGGTCAAGGAGACCGGCGAACTCGCCCTTGCCCTTGGCCGCCGTGAAGCCGGTGGCGGTCGCGCGCTCCTTCTGGACCTCGTGCATCACCGCGCCGATCGTCGCGGCCGTGCCCGACAGGTCCGCCACCATGCCGGCCTCGGACGCCGCTCGCATCGTCGACAGGTTGGTCTTCACCGCCATGCCGAGAAGCGCCAGCGTCGGGATCGCCGCCACGATGACGATCCGCGTGCCGATCTTGATGTGGCTCATCGTCATCTTCATCGGCAGGGCGCCTCACGGGGTTTGGGACCGGACGCCGTGGCCATGAGAGACCACGCCGCGTCCGCGACGTCGGAATGCCGAAATCGTGCGTGAAACTCGTTGAAGAATGATGATCGGTTCGGCGGGATCGGCTGCCGCCTTTTGCAACATTCTGCTGCGGCGCCGTTGCTGCGATACGGCATGATGGGCGCTATGAGTTCCAGGCCCGGCAGGCCGAACGCATCCGAGCTCGGTCAGCGGCCGGGAACGGCGGCGGCGGGTACCGGTCCGCCGCGGCGGGCGTCGGCCGCGGCCAGCGTCGGCATGGTAGTGGCGCGCAGCGGCGCCGGTGCGGCGGACGGCGCGGCTTCGGGCACCACGGCGGCCTCGACCCAGCCCGTGAAGATGCCTGACTCCACCCGCGCGAAGCCCCCCTCGCGGCGCGTGACGCGCAGCGGCCGTCCGGCCTCCAGGACCATCCAGGCCGGGGCGCCGGCGCTCGGCGCGCGGCGGAGCGGCGTCGGCGAGCGGGTGACGAACCGCCCGTCGCCGGCAGGCGCCGCATGCTCGACCTTCGTGGGCACGGCAACGGGCACCCGAGCCGCCGGAGCCGGCACAGGCGCGGCGGACACGGGACGCGCGTCCGGCACGGCCGCGCGCGGCGGCAGCGGATTGGCCGCGGGCGGGCGTAGCGCCGTCTGACGCGGTTCGGTGGGGCGCGGCTCGACGGCACGCGGTTCTGCAGGGCGCGCTCGCTCCACGGCACCCGGCGTCACGGCGGGGCGCTTCGGGGCGGCGTCGCGGCGGGCCGGGGCGGGTGTCGTGCCCCCCGTCAGCATCCGCTCCAGCGCGGCGACCTGCGGCACGTGCCGCTCGACGACCGCGCGGTTGGCGTCGAAGGCGATCCAGCCGACGGCCAGGATTCCAAGCCCCCACCACACCGGACCGACCCGGCGCGCGGCGGCGGAGCGCGGCTTGGCGCCCTTGCGCGAACGCGGCTTGCGCTGGGTCATGACGCGGCTCCCTCGGCTGACGAGCGTTTGCGCAAGAGTTACGCGGCGAAGGTGGACGGATGGTGAACATTTCGAGAGCGCCCGGCGGTGCATTCGAGCGATCGCCCCGCAACCCTTTGCGGTGCCTAGAAATTTCCGCCGCGACCGCCTTGCCGGTCAGGCCCCGCGCCGCCGGTAGCCGGCTCTTGAAACCGGGGCCGGCCGCCGCAACTTGCCGCGCAAGGGGACGCCGCACCTTGCGGCTTCGACAGAGGATCGGAACGAATGAACAAGCTGACGCCCTTCGCCCTCGCCGCGACGCTGGCGCTGGCCGCCTGCGGCGACGATGCGCCCTCGACGCCGGCCGCCACCGCGCCGGTCACGACGACCACCACCACCGCAACGACGCCCGCCGGCACCGCGCGGACGCAGGCGCAGGAAGCCGCGGACGCGATCGGTCAGGCGGGCCGCGAGACCGGCCAGGCGATCGGCGCCGCAGCGACCGAGGCGCGCGACGCCGCCGCCCCGGCGCTCCAGCGCGCCCAGGAGGCGACGGGCCAGGCGATCGACGCCGCCAAGCAGGGTCTCAACAACCTGACGCGGGACGCGGCCTGCCAGACGGCGCGCGCGGCCAACGACACGCAGGGCATCGCCGCCAACTGCTGATCCCCTCAGGGCGGCCGGTCAGCCGGCAGGCCGCCCCACGATCATCTCGCGCACCTTGGCGCCCAGCGCCTCGTACTCAAAGGGCTTGGCGATGAGATCCATGTTCTCCCCGAGGAACTCGCCGCGCACCGAGGCCGACTCCGCGTAGCCCGTCACGAACAGGATCTTGAGCTCGGGCCGCAGGCGGCGCGCGATCTCGGCGAGCTGGCGACCGTTCATGCCGGGCAGGCCGACATCGGTGACGAGGAGGTCGATGCGCGCCGGAGATTCCAGCATCGGCAGCGCCATCGCGGCATCGACGGCCTCGAGCGGCTGGTAGCCGAGGTCGCCGAGGACATCGACGATCAGCATGCGAACCAGCCCCTCGTCCTCCACCACGAGAACCGTCTCGCCCTCGCCGGCCGGCGCCTCGCCGGTCGCGGCCGCGGCCTCCGTCGCGACCATCCCGGCTTCCGCGGGCAGCAGGAGGCGGATGCGCGTGCCCTCGCCCTCGCGGCTCTCGATCCCGACATGGCCGCCGGACTGGCGGGCGAAGCCATAGATCTGCGACAGGCCGAGGCCGGTGCCCTGGCCGAGCGGCTTGGTGGTGAAGAAGGGCTCGAACGCCTTGGCGAGGGTTTCCGGCGACATGCCGGAGCCCGTGTCAGCGACCTCGAGCACCGCGAAGGGGCCCGGGCGCGCGGCGGCCCGCGCCTCCGCGTCCGTCGCGCGGCGCGCCGTGATGGTAAGGCGCCCGCCGTCCGGCATCGCGTCGCGCGCGTTGATCGCAAGGTTGAGGAGCGAGTTCTCGAGCTGGCTGACGTCGGTGCGCGCGACGAGCGGCTCGGGGCAGAACACCGTCTCGATCTCGATGTTCTCGCCGAGCGTGCGGCGCAGGAGATCCTCCATGCCCTCGACGACGGTATTGAGGTCGAGCGCTTTCAGGTCGAGCGACTGGCGGCGGCCGAAGGCGAGGAGGCGCGCGGTCAGGGTCGCGGCACGCTGGGCCGCCTGCATGGCGTTGGTGCGGTAGCGCTCCAGCGCCTCCATGTCGCCGGTGTCGATGCGCCGGCGCATGAGGTCGAGCGAGCCGATGACGCCGGCCAGCATGTTGTTGAAGTCGTGGGCGATGCCGCCCGTCAGCTGGCCGATCGCCTCCATCTTCTGCGACTGGCGCAAGGCCTCTTCCGCGCCCTCGCGGCGGGCCATCTCGGCCGACAACGCCTCGGTGCGCTCGGCAACGCGCGCCTCCAGCGAGGCGGCCGCCTCGCGCAGCTCGGTCTCCATGCGCTTCTGCGCCGTCACGTCGAGCACGAAGATGTGGAAACCGTCGACACGCCCCGCAGCGTCCCGCCGCGGCAGGTAGCGGATTTCCGACAGGCGGTCGGGCCGGCCGGGCCGGGCGAGCCGAGCCTCGAACAGCGCCGGCTCGCCTCCGAGCGCACGGCGCACGGCCTCGCGGCGCGTCTCGAACGCGTCCGGTCCGAGAACCTCGGGGATCGAGCGCCCGAGCACCGCACCGGGCCCGGAGCCGAACCAGTCCTCGTAGGCACGGTTGGCGAAGCGGTAGACGAGGTCGCGGTCGACGAAGGCGATGAGGACGGGCAGCGAATCCGTGACGAGACGCAGCTCGCGCTCGGATGCGGCCAGCGCCTCGCGGCTGGCGGTCAGCTCGCGCAGCCGGTCGCGCATCTCGAACTGCTTCTGGCGCGCGCGCATCGAGGAGGCGATGGAGCTGACGAGCGACTCGATGCCGAGCGGCCGCTCCAGGATCATCACGTTGGTGACGGTGTCGGGCAGACGATGGCGCAGGCCGACGATCGCATCGGTCCGCCCCGTGCGCCGCGCGGCGAGCACCATGATCGGGATGTCGGACCAGTCGGGCTGGGTGCGGAGCGCTGAGGCGAGCGCATCGAAGCCGAGTTCGAGAGCCTCCTGCGTGACGAGGATCAGCCCGACATTCTCGCCCGCCTCGCCGGCCGCGAGCGCGCTCAAGGTCGTCAGGTCGGCGCAGACGGTCGCGTGGTACTGCTCCTGTGTCAGCAGTCCGCGCATGCTTTCGGCGTCGCGCCCGAAGGGGGCGCAGATCAGGATCTCGAAGCCTTGCGCCGCCCGCTCAGCCACGTGTTCGCTCTTCCATCAGCGGACCGACCTCGCCGGAATATTCCGGCGTGCCGGTGAGAATGCCGCGGAACTGCACGAGCGGTTCGCCGACGCGGATGCCCCCGGCGTCGATGCGGAGCTCGCGGATGGCCTCCTCGTGCGGGCCGCTGCGGTTCTTCAGGACCGAGATCGCCTTGCGGAACCGCCCCTCCGCCTCGAAGAAGCGGATCAGGATCACCGTGTCGGCGACATAGGAGATGTTCAAGGTGCCCGTCGACATGGTGCCGACCAGCCCGTGCTGCGGGTTGATGAGGAAGGTGCCGACGCCCTTCTGGTTGAGATAGGACAGGAGCTCGTGGATCTGCAGGATCAGCTGCTGCTCCTGAGGCATCGCCGCGAGATAGCCGTTGAGGCTGTCGATCACGAGAAGGCGGCAGCCGCGCTCCTCGACCTCGCGCCGGACGCCGAAGGCGAATTCGCCGGGCGAGATTTCGGCCGGATCGATCTGCATGACGTGCAGGAGCCCGGTGTCCAGATGCGGCTGAAGGTCGAGCCCCATGGCCTTCGCGCGCACCATCATCGTGCCGATGCGCTCGTCGAACTCGTAGATCGTGGCAGGCTCACCCCGCCGGCAGGCGGCGTCGACATACTGAAGGGCGAGCGTCGTCTTGCCGGTGCCGGCCGGGCCGGTGATCAGCGTGCTCGTGCCGCGCAAGGGGCCGCCGTGGAGCAGCGCGTCGAGCTCGGCGATGCCGCTTGCCATCGGATCGCCGAGGAAGGGGGCGTGGTGCTGCGCGGCGATGAGGCGCGGAAAGACCGCCAGACCGCCGCGGCGGATCGCGAAGTCGTGGTAGCCCGCTATGAAGTCGACGCCGCGCAGCTTCTGCACTTGGAGGCGGCGGCGCGCGGCGCCGAAGTCGAGCGTCAGGCGCTCCAGCGTCAGGACGCCGTGGCAGAGGCTGTGAAGATGCGTGTCGCGACGCCCGGCGTCGCCCGCCGTCAGGTCGTCGATCAGGATGACGGTCGCCCCGCGCGGGGCGAAGAACTGCTTCAGCTGCAACACCTGCCGGCGGTAGCGCAACGGGTCCTGCGCGAGCAGCCGCATCTCCGACAGGCTGTCGAAGACGACGCGGTGCGGGCGCACCCGCTCCACCTCCTCCTGGATCAGCTGGATCATGCCGCCGAGCTCGACCTCGAACGAGTGGAGGATCGACTGCTCGCGGCCCTCGCCGAGCACCGCTTCCGCCGATGACAGTTCGAAGATGTCGATCGCCGACAGGTCGAACCCGTGCGAGGCAGCGACCGAGAGAAGCTCCTCGCGGGTCTCCGAGAGGGTGACGTAGAGGCAGCGCTCGCCGCGCTCCGCCCCGTCGATCAGGAACCGCATGGCAAGCGTCGTCTTGCCGGAGCCGGGCGCCCCTTCCACGAGATAGAGCCGCCTCGCCGGCAGTCCGCCGTTCAGGATATGGTCGAGCTCGGCATTGCCGGACGAGGTCCGATCGGACGTCTCACGCATCGGATAACTCTTGGGCTCACGGGTCGCTCGGCGGCCGGATGGACCGCGCTTCCTTGACTAGCCAAGCCCCCCGGCCCACGCAACGCATTTGCGCGTGTGCGCGAACGCATGGGGCGGCTCGCCGGGGGGCCGGAGCCCTTTCGCCGGCTGGCTGGCCCGTGCGAGGGTGGGGCGAGGCACGTGCGACGATCGGCGCAGGGACGAGAACGAGGACGAGACCATGACGGACAGGGTGGCGCTGGTGACGGCGGGTGGCAGCGGCATGGGCGCGGCGGCGGCCCGGCGGCTCGCGGAGGACGGATGCCGGGTCGCGGTCCTGTCGTCGTCCGGCAAGGGCGAGGCGCTGGCGCAAGCGCTCGGCGGCTTCGGCGTCACCGGCTCGAACCAGTCGGCGGACGATCTCCAGCGTCTCGTCGACGGCGCGATGGAGCGCTGGGGGCGGATCGACGTCCTCGTCAACAGCGCCGGCCACGGGCCGCGCGCGGCCGTGCTCGAGATCACCGACGAGGACTGGCATCGCGGCCTCGACACCTACTTCCTCAACGTCGTGCGCCCCTCGCGCCTCGTCGCGCCGATCATGGCGGCGAACGGCGGCGGGGCGATCGTCAACGTCTCGACGGCCTGGGCCTTCGAGCCGAGCCCGCTGTTCCCGACCTCGGCCGTCTTCCGCGCGGGGCTTGCCGCCTTCACCAAGCTCTTCGCCGACGCCCATGCGCCGCAGAACGTGCGCATGAACAACGTCCTGCCGGGCTGGATCGACAGCCTGCCGGGCACCGAGGAGCGCCGGCAAAGCGTTCCGATGGGACGCTACGGGACGATGGCGGAGATCGCCGCCACCATCGCCTTCCTGGCGTCCGACGGCGCCGGCTACATCACCGGCCAGAACATCCGCGTCGACGGCGGCCTGATGCGCTCGCTCTGACCGGTCAGGCGCGCTCGGCGACGGCTTTTGCCGCACCCACCGTGATCAGCCGTTCGAGCGCGCCTTCCAGCGCCCGGCGGAAACGCGGGTCGGCCGGCAGATCGTCGCCGAAGACCTCGTGCAGCGATAGGAAGGCGTCGGCAAGGCGCGCCGGGTCGTCGCCCGCCTCCTCGCTCAAGCCCTTCAGGCGCGCGGCCATCGGGTCGCGCACGTCGATCGTCCCGCCC
>NZ_CAJYIU010000313.1 GCF_913775355.1 uncultured Aureimonas sp. | reverse complement strand
GTCCCGCGTCTGCTCCTTGACGAGGTAGGTCGAGATCCGGCCGTCGTGCGGCGTCGGCACGCCCTTCACGAGGGCCCAGTAGAGCTTCTTGGTGTCGCGCTCGCGAAACGCCTTGGTCAGGGAGACGGCCGCGCCGCGTGTGCGCGCGACCACAAGGATACCCGACGTGTCGCGGTCGATGCGATGTACGAGACGCGGCTTCTCGCCCCGCTTGTTGCGCCAGGCCTCCAGCATCCCGTCGACGTGGCGGTTGACGCCCGAGCCGCCCTGCACAGCGAGGCCCGCCGGCTTGTTGAAGACGTAGACCTTCTCGTCCTCGTAGATCAGCATCTGGCCGAGTACGTCGCCGTCGTGCTTGTCGCGCATCGTGTTGGGCGTGAGGACGGCCGTCCGCGGCCGTCCGGCGTCCACACCCATCGGCGGTACGCGGATCATCTGACCGGCCTCGAGACGCGTGTCCGTCTTGGCGCGGCCACCGTCGATGCGAACCTGCCCCGACCGCAACAACTTCTGCAGGTGTCCGAACCCGAGGCCCGGATAGTGGATCTTGAACCAACGATCGAGGCGCAGGCCCGTCTCGTCCGCCTCCACCCTGATCTGCTCGACTACCGACATTTTCTTTTCCTATCGCTCTTGCCAAGGGCGATACAGCATTCGGCGCGCAGCCGGAACACCGGCGGCGATCTTCAGCCGAACTGACGGACGATGGCCAGCCCGGCCGCGAGCGCCAGAAGCCCGACGACCATCGACAGCCCGACGTAGAGCAGCGCCGTCCCTTGGGCTCCACCCTCCCAAAGGACGATCGCATCGAGACTGAAGGAGGAGAAGGTCGTGTAGCCGCCGAGCACGCCGACCGCGAGAAACAGGCGCCACTCCGGCGGCATCTCCACATGGCGGCCGAGCCAGGCGATCAGGGCCCCCATCGCGAAGGACCCGGTGATATTGACGAAGAGCGTTCCATAGGGAAAGCCGAGCCCCAGCCAGCGGCCGGCCGCCAGAGACACCCCGTAGCGCGCGACGCTGCCCAGCGCCCCGCCGATCGCGACCAGCACGACGTTCAACACCGGCTCATCTCCGCCGTTCCTGCCGGAGGCGGGCCCAGCGCTCCATCCGTTCGGCGATCCTCGCCTCCTCGCCGCGCCCGGTCGGCTGGTAGAAGCCGATGCGGCCCATGGCTTCCGGAAAGTAATCCTGTCCCGAGAAGGCGTCGGGGGCATCGTGGTCGTAGGCGTAGCCCGATCCGTAGCCCTCGTCTTTCATGAGTTTCGTCGGCGCGTTCAGGATATGTCGTGGGGGCAGCAGCGATCCGTGTTCCTTGGCCGCCCGCATCGCCGCCTTGTAGGCGACGTAGACGGCGTTCGATTTCGGCGCGGACGCGAGATAGACGACGGCCTGCGCCAGGGCGAGTTCGCCTTCGGGCGAGCCGAGATAGTCGTAGGCGTCCTTGGCCGCGTTCGCGACGAGAAGCGCCCGCGGATCGGCAAGCCCGATATCCTCCGATGCCATGCGCACGATGCGTCGGCCGAGGTAGAGCGGGTCTTCGCCCGCATCGAGCATCCGGCAGAGATAGTAGAGCGCTGCATCCGGATCAGACCCTCGGACCGACTTGTGAAGCGCGGAAATCAGGTTGTAGTGGCCGTCCTGTCCCTTGTCGTAGATCGGCGCCCGGCGCTGAACGACGGACCTCAGCCCCTCTCCGTCGAGGATCTCGCCCGGTCGTGCGGCGCGCCAGACCTCCTCGGCAAGCGTCAGCACGGCGCGCCCGTCGCCGTCCGCCATCCGCACCAGCATCTCACGCGCGGCCTCATCCAGCGGCAGCGGACGCTTCATCGCCTCTTCCGCACGCTGGAGAAGCTGTCCGAGGCTCTCGGCATCGTGCGCCCGGAAGGTCAGGACGCGGGCGCGGGACAGAAGCGCCGCATTGAGTTCGAACGACGGGTTCTCCGTCGTCGCTCCTACCAGCACAATGGTTCCGTCTTCCATCACCGGCAGAAACGAGTCCTGCTGCGCCCGGTTGAAGCGATGGATTTCATCCACGAAGAGTAGCGTCTGGCGACCAGTCGTGCGCCGCAGGCGTGCTGCCTCGAAGACCTTCTTGAGGTCCGCGACGCCGGTGAAGATCGCGGAAATCTGCTCGAACGCGTAGTCCACCTCCCGCGCGAGAAGCCGGGCCACGGTGGTCTTGCCCGAGCCCGGCGGACCCCACAGAATGACCGAGCCGAGCGACCCGCTCTCCAGCATCCGCGTCAGCGCGCCCTCGGGGCCGGTGAGATGCTCCTGACCCACGACGTCGGCGAGGCGCCCCGGCCGCAGCCGCTCGGCGAGCGGCCCGCTAACGGGCGCGGCCTTGCTTTCGCTCGGCCTCGACGGCTGGGGGGTGGGGTCGGCGAAGAGGTCGGCCACGTCGGATCAGCGCACGGTCTGCACGAGCCGCTGACCGTTGCGATCGACCTCGATCCGCCAGCCGCCCCGCTCGTTCGCCGCATCTTCCTCCAGTTCCTCGGTGGAGGCGACGTCCCGTCCGTTGAGGCTCGCGATGATGTCCTTCGGGCGAAGGCCGAGGCGCGCTGCCGGCGAGTTCCGCTCGACCTCCGTCACGACGACGCCACCGGCCGTCTGCGGCATGTCCAATTCGCCCGCGAGGCGCGGCGACAGGTTGGCGACCGTCGCACCCGCAAAGGGCGTGCGGCCATCCAGCGTGCGCTGGTCCCGCGCAGGCGTCTCCGGCGCGGCCTCGAGGGCAAGCCGCACCCGCTCGCGCTTGCCGTCGCCTGCCATCACTTCCAGATCCGCCTCGCGGCCGAGACCCGCGGTCGCGAGGCGGTAACCGAGCGTGTCGGGATTATCGACGGGGAAGCCGTTCATCGACAGAACGACGTCGCCCTCCCGCAGCCCGGCCTCGTCGGCGGGCGTCCCGCGTCGGACCATCTGCACCAGCGCGCCGGTCGGCCGATCGAGGCCCAGCGCCTCAGCCATGTCGGCCGTGACCGCGACGAAGCCGGCACCGATATAGGGCCTCTCGAACGGGCGCCCGTCACGAGCCGCATCCGTGAAGGCGCGAACCATGTTCGAGGGGATCGCGAAACCGATGCCGTTTGAGCCCCCCGACCGTGAGAAGATCGCCGTGTTCACGCCGACGAGCTCGCCGCGCATGTCGACCAGCGCACCGCCGGAATTGCCCGGATTGATCGCGGCATCGGTCTGGATGAAGTAGCCGACGTCGTTGACGCCGACATGCGTGCGCGCGAGCGCCGACACGATGCCATTCGTCACCGTCTGGCCGATGCCGAACGGATTGCCGATCGCGAGCACCAGATCGCCGATCTGCGTCGTGTCCGAATCGGCGATCGCAATGCTTGGGAACGGCTCGTCGGCCTCGATCTTCAGAACGGCGAGGTCGGCCTGCTCGTCCTTCGAAAGAATGCGCGCATCGAATTCGCGCCCGTCCGACAAGGCGACGCGGACTTCCTCGGCATCCGCGATGACGTGATGGTTGGTGACGATCAATCCGGCGGGATCGACGATGACCCCGGACCCGAGCGACGATTCGCGCCGGGTGCGCCCCTCTCCGCGACCGAAGAACTGTTCGAAGAACGGATCGCCCGCGAAAGGCGTGCGGACAGGCACCTGACGCGCCGCATAGACATTGACGACTGCCGGCGCGCTCTTCCGCACAAGCGGCGCGAAACTCAGCTTCACCTCCGCGTCCGATGCCGGCACGCGTTCGGCGGACCCTGCGGGCGCGATCGGTGCCGGCGCGGCAGGAGATTGAGCGGCCACGGGACCCAACATGGCCAGCAATGCCAGCGCCGTGACGCCGTTTCCGAGGGTCAGCCTGCGTAGCTTCATGGTCACCCGCCTCGATAATCGAATCATGTGCTTGGTATCGCGCGCAGTTCGAACGAAAAAAGGGCCTCGCGGCCCTTTTTCCATCATTCCAGACGTTGGCGCTCAGCGCGCGGTGACATCCTGCTGGATGTCGACCGCTGCGGTGGCCGGCAACTCGGCCGTCGCATAGCTCGCGGTCAGGATGCCGAAAGCAAAGACGGCGCCCAGAAGGGTCAGCATAGTACGACGCATCGAGAACTCGCTCGTGTGGGTGGAAGCGGTCCTATTTTCCATGATATCCGTAAAATCCGTCTAAACTCGCCGCAGAGCCGCTCGGCGGTCGCCCCATTCGCCTGAAAAATGCCGCAGACCACCAAAGGTTGCGTGCCGTTCATCCAAACTTGTGCGGAACTGCCGTCGCCGCCCTCATCGCACGGCCACAGGCAGCCCGCTATCGCGGCCGGGCAACACCCACAGGATATGCATTTCATCGCTTGAAGAGGCTGGGGATAGCTCGTCGCGTCAGACGCAGCCGTGCCGGGCGAGGCTCTCGCCGAGCGTGACCACCGCTTCACGCGCCGGGATGAATTGAATTCCAAGCCGCTCGCGTGCGGGCGACGTATCCACCGCCTTCGCACGCCCGAGATCGTCGGCCAGCATCGCCGCTCCCGGGGAGATCAGGGCGCCGAGACGGACCAGGGCCGACGGAAGCCTGTGTCGCGGCAGTCGCCGACTGCGATCGGGAAAGGCTTCGGCGAGATACGCGGCCAGTTGCAGAAGCGACGGCGTTTCCGGTGCTGCGAGCAGGAACCGCCGCCCGGCTTCCGGAGCCAGCATCGCCAGCACATGCGCCCGGGCCACATCGCGAACGTCGACCGATGGGATCGCGATATCAGGCAGCAAGGGCAGTCGCCCTTTCATCATCGACGCGATCAGTTGCGCCGAGGTGCCGAGCCGCGAATCGAGAACGGGGCCGAGGACGAGACCCGGATTGATCGTCGAAAGCGGGAGCCCGGTTTCGCGCGACACCTCCCAGGCTGCAAGTTCGGCGACGGTCTTCGAACGCGCATAAGGGGACACGGCGCGGCTTGTCAGATCCGTGAAATCACGCTCATCGAACGGGCGCGTCCGATCACGCGGGTATCCGTAGAAAACAGCCGCCACGGACGACGTGACCACGGCCCGCTCTGCGCCGGCCCGAGCGGCCGCCCGCAGGACGGTATCGGTTCCCTGTCTCGCAAGCTCCACCAGCCGGTCCGGCCGGCGCGGCTGAACGAGCGGGAAAGGCGACGCCGTATGGAGAACATACCGGCAGCCTGCGACGGCCTCCGCCCATCCTGCGTCGGACCCGAGATCGGCCTCGACGAACTCGCAGCGCTCGGGATCGCTCCCCACGCTGCGGACAACGGCACGAACCTCGTCCGCACGACCTCCGCCGCGCACCGTCCCACGCACGTCGAACTGCTCGGCGAGAAGAGCGAGGACGATGTGCTTCGCGATGAAGCCGGATGCCCCGGTCACCAAAACCCTGTCGCGTGCCATCCGTCGCCTCCCTGAAATTCAGGACAGCAAAAAGGGGCCTGCGGGCCCCTTTTCAATGCCAATCGGGTCGCGATGCGACGAAGCGTCAGGCCGCTTCGTTCTGCACTTCGGCCTCAAGGCGCGCGCGGTCCGCGGCGCCACGAGCGTTGACGTCACGCTCCACAAACTCGATGACGGCCAGCGGGGCGTTGTCGCCGCGACGGAAGCCCGCCTTCAGCACGCGGCAGTAGCCGCCGTTGCGGTCGGCGTAACGCGAGGCGATCGTGTCGAAGAGCTTGCGCACGGCAGCCTCGTCGCGGATCTGGCTGATGGCCTGACGACGGGCGTGCAGGTCGCCGCGCTTGCCGAGGGTGATCAGCTTCTCGACGATCGGACGCAGGTCCTTCGCCTTCGGCAGGGTGGTGACGATCTGCTCGTGCACGATCAGCGACGCCGCCATGTTGGCGAACATCGCCTTGCGGTGCTCGTGGGTACGGTTGAGCTTGCGGCCGGAATTACCGTGGCGCATGGGTGTTTCTCCTCAGTCAGGTCCGGCTTGGCGCCGGGGACGGCATCCTCGCAACCCGGCTTGATGCCGGTGCATGTGCCTTTGAATCTTTTGGGGTCATGCGTAGTGCCCGCCGCAGACGCGGCGAGCACCCTGTTCGGGTCGGATCAGTACTGATCCTCGTAGCGCTTGGCCAGATCGTCGATGTTCTCCGGCGGCCAGGCGCTGACTTCCATGCCGAGGTGCAGACCCATCGAGGCCAGCACTTCCTTGATCTCGTTCAGCGACTTGCGGCCGAAGTTCGGAGTGCGGAGCATCTCCGCCTCGGTCTTCTGGATCAGGTCGCCGATGTAGACGATGTTGTCGTTCTTCAGGCAGTTGGCCGAACGGACCGACAGCTCGAGCTCGTCCACCTTCTTCAGTAGGGCCGGGTTGAAGGCGAGCTCGGCGATCTGCTCCTCGGCGCCACGCACCTCGCGCTGCGGCTCCTCGAAGTTGACGAACACCGACAGCTGGTCCTGCAGGATGCGTGCGGCATAAGCCACGGCGTCCTCGCCGCTGATGGAGCCGTCGGTGACGATCTCCATCGTGAGCTTGTCCTTGTTCAGGTCCTGCCCCTCGCGGGTATTCTCGACCTTATAGGACACCTTCTTCACCGGCGAGAACAGGGCGTCGACGGGAATGAGCCCGATCGGTGCATCTTCGGCGCGGTTCTGGTCGGCGGGAACGTAGCCCTTGCCGGTGTTGACCGTGAACTCCATGCGAATCTCCGCGCCCTCGTCGAGGGTGCAGATCTCGTGCTCAGGGTTCAGGATCTCGATGTCCCCGACGGTCTGAATGTCACCGGCCGTGACGACGCCCGGGCCCGACTTGCGAAGCACCATGCGCTTCGGGCCGTCGCCCTGCATGCCGATCGAGACTTCCTTCACGTTCAGGACGATGTCCGTCACGTCCTCGCGCACGCCGGCGATCGAGGAGAATTCGTGCAGCACGCCGTCGATCTGGATCGCGGTGACGGCCGCGCCTTGGAGCGACGACAGGAGAACGCGGCGCAGGGCGTTGCCGAGCGTCAGGCCGAAGCCGCGCTCAAGGGGTTCCGCCACGAGCGACGCCTTCGTGCGGCTTCCGCCGTTCTTGAAGACGACCTGGTTCGGCTTCGTGAGGTTCTGCCAGTTGCTGGCGATCATGTCGCTTGCCTTTCAGCTACCTCGCCACCATCCAATCGTGGCGATAGGTCCCTTGGGAAGGATCGGCTTCCCGAATACGGCGAAAGCCGCGCAGCCCACGGCGGGCTGCGCGGCACAGTCTCGAAACTGCGCTCGCTTAGACGCGGCGCTTCTTACGCGGGCGAACACCGTTGTGCGGGATCGGCGTCACGTCGCGGATCGACGTGATCGTGAAGCCCGCGGCCTGCAGGGCGCGCAGCGCCGACTCGCGGCCCGAACCCGGACCCGAAACCTCAACTTCGAGGGTGCGCATGCCGTGCTCCTGCGCCTTCTTGGCGGCATCCTCGGCAGCGATCTGCGCAGCGAACGGCGTCGACTTGCGCGAACCCTTAAAGCCCTGTGCACCAGCCGACGACCAAGCGATGGTGTTGCCCTGCGCGTCGGTAATGGTGATCAGGGTGTTGTTGAACGAGGAGTTCACGTGGGCGACGCCCGAGGTGATGTTCTTGCGTTCGCGACGACGGATGCGCTGTGCGTCCTTGGCCATTTTCTTATCCTTGGATCTCGACACCGCCGTAATGCCGGCGGCTCCACCGGCCGGGAAGCGCGCGGCTTCCGGCCATCAAACACGACCGACCCGGATCCCCGAGTCGACCCAATTACTTCTTCTTGCCAGCAATCGCCTTGGCCGGACCCTTGCGGGTGCGGGCATTGGTGTGCGTGCGCTGACCGCGGACCGGAAGGCCGCGACGATGACGCAGGCCGCGGTAGCAGCCGAGGTCCATGAGGCGCTTGATGTTCATCGACGTCTCGCGACGCAGATCGCCCTCGACGCGATAGTCGCGGTCGATGAGCTCGCGAATCTGGAGCACCTCGGCGTCGGACAGCTCGTTCACGCGGCGCTCGGCCGAGAGGTTCGCCTTGTCCATGATCTCCTGCGCAAAGCGCGGGCCGATGCCGTGGATGTACTGGAGCGCGATGAGGACGCGCTTGTTGGTCGGAATGTTGACGCCTGCAATACGGGCCAAAAGAGCCTCCTTTGGTCGCGGATCCGCCACGACACTGATCTGCACGACCCGTCGGGGCCGCTCCTAAACGCCAAGCGACCGGACGCAAACGCTGCCGCGTATACGCCGATCGCCTGATGATGCGCGAATTGAACCGGTCCTTATAAGATTCCCCGGCCCTTAGTCAACCGTCAGGCCGAAACCTGTGTCGTCAGCAGCGTCTCGATCTCGTCGGTGACGTGATCGACCGGTGCCATGCCGTCGATCTCCCGCAGGAGACCGCGCTCGCGATAATACGGCGAGACGGCCGCCGTCGCCTGACGGAACTCCCGAAGACGCCGGTGGAACACCTCCGGCGTATCGTCCTTGCGAACCGGCAGGCCGGCTTCGGCGGTTTCCCGCGCGCGCTTCTCGATCCGCTCCATGAGCTTCTGCTCGTCGACGCGGAACTCCAGGACGGCGTCGATGGCGAGCTTGCGCTCATCCAGCATCTCGTCGAGCGCCCTCGCCTGCGCCACCGTCCGCGGGAAGCCATCCAGAATGAAACCCTTGCGGGCGTCGTCCTGATCGATGCGGTCCGCAACGATGCCGATGACGATCTCGTCCGAGACGAGCTGACCCGCATCCATCACGGCCTGGGCACGACGCCCCACATCCGTCCCCTTGGCCACGGCTTCCCGCAGCATGTCGCCGGTCGAAAGCTGCGGTATCCCATGCCGCTCGACCAGACGATGCGCCTGAGTCCCCTTCCCCGCCCCGGGGGGGCCCAGCAGTATGACCCTCATCGAGCTCCTCGCCTTCCTCCGCGCAGCTTCGCCTTCTTGACGAGGCCTTCGTATTGATGCGCCAGCAGGTGTCCCTGAACCTGGGCGACCGTATCCATCGTCACCGACACGACGATCAGCAGCGACGTACCGCCCAGATAGAACGGGATGCCGGCAGCCGAGATCAGGATCTCCGGGAGAAGGCAGATCACCACGAGGTAGATCGCCCCGACCACGGTAATGCGGGTGAGAACGTAGTCGATGTAATCGGCGGTCCGCTCACCCGGACGAATGCCCGGAATGAAGCCGCCATGCTTCTTCAGATTGTCCGCCGTATCCTTCGGATTGAAGACGATGGCGGTGTAGAAGAACGCGAAGAAGGCGATCATGCCAGCGTAAAGCAGCATGTAAAGCGGCCGACCGTGGCCAAGCGACGCGATGATCGCGGTGGCCCATCCCGGCAAGCGGCTCGTGTCGGCGAAGTTCGCGATCGTGACCGGCAGGAGCAGCAGAGACGACGCAAAGATCGGCGGAATCACGCCGGCCGTGTTCAGCTTCAGCGGCAGGTGCGACGTGTCGCCTTGGAACATCCGGTTGCCCACCTGGCGCTTGGGATACTGGATCAGGAGACGGCGCTGCGCGCGCTCGAAGAACACGACGCCTGCGATACAGGCGACGACCACGACGACAACGATCAGGATGATCGCAGTCGACAGCGCGCCCGTACGGCCAAGCTCTAGGAGATTGGCTAACGCCGACGGCAGGTTCGCCGCGATGCCGGCGAAGATGATCAGCGAGATACCGTTGCCGATGCCGCGCGCGGTGATCTGCTCACCGATCCACATCAGGAACATCGTGCCGCCCACAAGCGTGATGACGCTCGAGAGGATGAAGAAAGTGCCCGGGTTGGTGACGATGCTGCTCGTCGACTGCAAGCCCGCCGCGATCCCGTAAGCCTGGACGGTCGCCAGGAGCACGGTGCCGTAGCGCGTGTACTGGTTGATGATCTTCCGGCCGGACTCGCCCTCCTTCTTAAGGGTTTCGAGCGATGGAATAACCGAGGTCATCAACTGGATGATGATCGACGCGGAGATATACGGCATGATGCCGAGCGCGAAGATCGCCATGCGCCCGACGGCGCCACCGGCGAACATGTTGAACAGGCCGAGAATGCCCGTCGACTGCTGCTGGAACGCCTGTGCCAGCGCGTGCGGATCGATGCCGGGCATCGGGATGTAGGTGCCGAGCCGATAGACCAGGAGCGCCCCCAGCGTGAACCAGATGCGCTTCTTCAGGTCTTCCGCCTTCGAGAAGGCGGAGAAGTTCAGGTTTGCGGCAAGTTGTTCCGCGGCCGATGCCATGTCTGCGCTCTCTCCGGATGATCCGACGCGGGCAGCCCAACGCAATGCGCGAGCCACGCGGACGATTCCGACACGTTCGTGACGTTATGTAGAACGGCCTAGCGAAGCGAATTACAAGACAAATTCGGTCGTCGGGCGGTCCCAAAAGAAAAAAGCCGCCCTCGTGCGGGAGGGCGGCTTTCGAACTTCAACCGCGAAGCGGAGTATCAGGCTTCCGCCGCGGCCTTCTGCGGCACGGTGAGCGAGCCACCGGCCTTCTCGACCTTCTCGATGGCCGAGCGCGAAGCGCCGTCGGCCTGGATCGTCAGCTTGGCGGAGACCTCTCCGTCGCCGAGAATCCGCACGCCGTCGCGCGAGCGACCGACGAGGCCGGCGGCCTGAAGGGCCGCCATGTCGATCGTCGCCTTGGCGTCGAGCTTGCCGGCCTCGATCGCCTTGGCGATCTTGTCCAGCGAAACGACGTTGAAGGTCTTCGCGAAGATGTTCACGAAGCCGCGCTTCGGAAGGCGACGATAGAGCGGCATCTGGCCGCCCTCGAAGCCGTTGATCGCAACGCCGGAGCGGGCCTTCTGGCCCTTGACGCCGCGACCACCGGTCTTGCCGGAACCCGAACCGATGCCACGGCCGAGACGCTTACGCGAATGGGTGGCACCGTCCTTGTCGGCGATCTCGTTGAGCTTCATCTCGTTTACTCCCGGCTCACTGGCCGTCGACGACGCGGACGAGGTGGCTGACCTTGGCGATCATGCCACGGACCGAAGGCGTATCCTCCAGCGTCCGAACGCGGTGCAACTTGTTCAGCCCGAGGCCGATCAGCGTGGCACGCTGCTCGCTCGGACGGCGGATCGGGCTTCCGATCTGTTCGACGGTGATCGTCGAGCCCTGGACTTGGGTCTTGGACATCATTCGGCTCCTTGGATGGGGACGACGGGCTGCAAGCGCGAGAGTTCCGCGCTCGCGCTGCTCCATCAGTCCTCAGCGCCGACCAGGTCGCGACGGCGCGCCTGGAGCGTGGAATACTTGATGCCGCGACGGGCAGCGACATCCTTCGGATGCATCTGACCCTTCAGGGCGTCGAACGTGGCGCGAACCATGTTGTAGGGGTTCGACGAGCCGAGCGACTTCGCGACGACGTCGTGCATGCCGACGGCCTCGAATACGGCGCGCATCGGACCACCGGCGATGATGCCGGTACCGGCCTCGGCGGTGCGCAGGAGCACCTTGCCGGCGCCGTGGCGGCCCGCGACGTCGTGGTGCAGCGTGCGGCCATCGCGCAGCGGCACGAAAATCAGGTCGCGCTTGGCAGCTTCCGTGGCCTTGCGGATGGCCTCCGGCACTTCGCGTGCCTTGCCATGGCCGAAGCCGACGCGGCCCTTCAGGTCGCCGACGACGACGAGCGCGGCGAAGCCGAAGCGACGGCCACCCTTGACCACCTTGGCGACGCGGTTGATGTGGACGAGCTTGTCGACGAAGCCGTCATCCCGCTCTTCGCGGTCGTTACGTTCATTGCGAGGCGCCATATCCTGTCCTTGTTTTTTTCCGGAGGCGTCCTGGGGAAGGTGCCGATCAATGCGGCACCCGGCTTAAAGCATGACACGGCCGGCAGGAAAACCCGCCGGACCGCATTCATACCGAAGATCGTCGACCCGAAGGTCGAGGATCAGAAGTTCAGGCCACCCTCGCGGGCGGACTCTGCAAGAGCCTTGATGCGACCGTGATAGATGAAGGCGCCACGATCGAACACGACGTCGGTCACGCCGGCTTCCTTGGCGCGCTCGGCGACGAGCTTGCCGACCGCCGCAGCGGCCGCGATGTCGGCACCCGTCTTCAGGTCGCCACGCAGGCCGACGTCGAGCGTCGAAGCGGCGGCCAAGGTCCGGCCGGCTGCGTCGTCGATGATCTGGGCGTAGATGTTCTTCGAGGACCGGTGCACGGACAGGCGCGGACGCCCGTTCGAAACGGCCTTGAGCGAGCGGCGGACGCGGGATGCGCGGCGCCGGAGGAGTTCCTTCTGCGTTGCCATGTCCCGAGCCTTACTTCTTCTTGCCTTCCTTACGGACGATCTTCTCGCCCGCGTACTTCACACCCTTGCCCTTGTAGGGCTCGGGACCGCGATACTCGCGAATCTCCGCGGCGACCTGACCGACCTGCTGCTTGTCGATGCCGGTGATCACGATCTCGGTCGGCTTCGGCACGGCAATCGAAATGCCCTCCGGAACCGGGTAGAGAACGTCGTGGCTGAAGCCGAGCGCCAGCTGCAGGTTCTTGCCCTGCATAGACGCGCGGTAGCCGACGCCGGAGATTTCGAGACGCTTCTCGAAACCGTCCTTCACACCCGACAGGATGTTCACGATCATCGTGCGGGACATGCCCCACTTCGAACGCGCAACCTTCGAGTCGTCGCGCGGGTCGACCTTGATCGACCCGTCTTCCATCTTCACGAGCACTTCGTCGTTCACCACGAACGACAGCTCACCCTTCGGGCCCTTAGCCCGGACGGTCTGACCGTCGACCGAGGCGGTGACCCCGCCCGGGACGGCAACCGGCTTCTTGCCAATACGAGACATCTGAGAACCTGTCCGTTGATCGCTTGGGAGACCTCGATGCCGCGTCAGAAGACGCGGCAGAGGATCTCGCCACCGACGTTCTGTTCGCGAGCGGCGTGGTCCGCCATGACGCCCTTCGGGGTCGAGAGCACCGAGATGCCCAAGCCGTTGGCGACATGCGGGATCGTCTTCGCCGAAACGTAGACGCGACGGCCGGGCTTCGACACGCGGGAGATCTCCTTGATGACCGGAGCGCCCTCGTAATACTTGAGCTCGATATTGAACTCAGCCGTACCGTTCTCGAACTTGATCTCGGAATATCCGCGGATGTAGCCCTCGTCCTTGAGCACGTCGAGGACGCGTGCGCGGAGCTTGGAGGCCGGGGTGGCGACCGACGTCTTGCTCCGCATCGTAGCGTTGCGGATGCGCGTCAGCATATCGCCGAGAGGATCGGAAAGTGCCATTGCAGTGCCTCCTTACCAGCTCGACTTGACGATGCCCGGGATCTGCCCGGTGTTGCCGAGGTCGCGAAGGGCGATACGGCTCATCTTCAGCTTGCGATAATAGGCGCGCGGGCGACCTGTGACCTCGCAGCGGTTGCGCACGCGAACCTTGGAGGAGTTGCGCGGCAACTCAGCCAGCTGGAGCTGAGCGCGGAAACGCTCCTCCATCGAGGCTTCCTGGTTCGTCGTCACGGCCTTCAGCGCTTCGCGCTTGGCCGCGTACTTGGCGACCAGCTTCTGCCGGCGCTTATTCTTCTCGATGGCGCTCTTCTTGGCCATAACTTTTCCTTTCGCCTGCCGTTACTGGCGGAACGGGAAGTTCAGCGCCTTCAGAAGGGCGCGGGCTTCTTCGTCAGTCTTCGCCGTCGTACACACGATGATGTCCATGCCCCACATCTGATCAACCTTGTCGTAGTTGATCTCGGGGAACACGATGTGCTCCTTCAGGCCCATGGCGAAATTGCCACGGCCATCAAAGCTCTTCGGGTTGAGGCCGCGGAAGTCACGCACGCGGGGCAGAGCGATCTGCACCAGGCGATCCACGAACTCGTACATGCGCTCCTTGCGAAGAGTAACCTTCGCGCCGATCGGCATGTTCTCGCGCACCTTGAACCCGGCGATCGAGTTCCGGGCGCGCGTGATGACGGGCTTCTGACCGGCGATCTTCGCCAGGTCTTCCGCCGCGATCGTCGGCTTCTTCGAGTCGCCGGTGGCCTCACCGACGCCCATGTTGATCACGACCTTGTCGAGCCGCGGAACCTCCATCTCATTGGAGTACTTGAACTCCTCGAGAAGCTGCTTGCGGATCTCGTCGCGGTATACGGCCTTGAGCCGAGGCGTGTAGCTGGTCTCAGCCATCGATCTGTTCTCCCGAACGCTTGGCGACGCGCACCTTCTTTGCGTTCTCGCCCTCGCCGACAACCTTGAAACCGACGCGGGTCGGCTTGCCATCCTTCGGGTCGGCGACCGAAAGGTTCGAGAGGTGGATGGGGGCCTCCTTGGAGACGATCCCGGCTTCCTGGCTGGCGGACTGCTTCTGGTGGCGCTTCACCAGGTTGACGCCGGAGACGACCGCACGGTCCTCCTTCGGCATGACCTGGAGCACCTTGCCCGAGCGGCCCTTGTCCTTGCCGGCCAGCACGACGACGTTGTCGCCCTTCTTGATCTTCTGCATCGGTCCGGCTCCTTACAGCACTTCCGGGGCCAGGGAAATGATCTTCATGTGGTTCCGACCCCGCAGCTCGCGCGGGACGGGTCCGAAGATACGAGTTCCGACAGGCTCCTTCTTGTTGTCGATCAGCACCGCCGCATTGCGGTCGAAGCGGATCACGGAACCGTCCGGGCGGCGGATGTCCTTGGCCGTGCGAACCACGACCGCCTTCATCACGTCACCCTTCTTCACGCGGCCGCGCGGAATGGCCTCCTTGATCGAAACGACGATGATGTCGCCGACCGAGGCATACTTCCGCTTCGAGCCGCCCAGCACCTTGATGCACATGACACGACGGGCGCCGGAATTGTCCGCCACATCGAGGTTTGTTTGCATCTGAATCATGTCAGGCCGCCTTCAAATCACGAGCAGCCGGGGAGCGCAGGATCATGCGCTGCACCCGAGCCTATATTCACTGAGCCGAAGCCTGGGAGGCAACGACGATCCAAGTCTTGTCCTTCGAGATCGGCTTGGTCTCCTCGATGGAGACGATGTCGCCGACCTTGTACTGGTTGGATTCGTCGTGCGCCTTGTACTTCTTCGACCGGCGAACGGTCTTCTTGAAGAGCGGATGCGTGAAGCGACGCTCCACGAGCACGACGACCGTCTTGTCATTCTTATCGGAGACCACGGTCCCCTGCAAAACGCGTTTCGGCATAGTTGACTACCTTCAGGCCTTGGCCGTGCCGGCCTTCTGGCGGGCAATGGTCTTGATCCGGGCGATGTCCCGACGGACTTCCTTAACACGAGACGTGTTCTCGAGCTGGCCCGTGGCACGCTGGAAGCGCAGGTTGAACTGCTCCTTCTTAAGCTTGCCGAGGTCGGCCGTCAGCTCGTCCTGCGTCTTCGTGGTGAGGTCGGAGGCTTTCATCGAATTTCTCCTTACTCGGCGATGCGCTGGATGAACCGCGTGCGGATCGGAAGCTTCGCCGCGCCAAGGCGCAGGGCCTCGCGAGCGACGTCTTCCGCCACGCCGTCGATCTCGAACATGATACGACCGGGAGCGACGCGGGCCGCCCAGTACTCGATCGCACCCTTGCCCTTACCCATGCGGACTTCCGTCGGCTTCGCGGTGACCGGCAGATCCGGGAAAATCCGGATCCAGACGCGGCCCTGGCGCTTCATCTGACGGGTGATCGCGCGGCGAGCCGCTTCGATCTGGCGGGCGGTGACGCGCTCCGGCTCGAGGGCCTTCAGACCGAAGGTCCCGAAGCTGAGCAACGAGCCGCCCTTGGAGTTGCCGTGAATGCGTCCTTTGAACGCCTTCCGGAACTTCGTGCGCTTTGGTTGCAACATTTCCTATTACTCCGAAACTTCGACTATCAGGCGTGCTCGCGCTCGCGCTCACGACGACGGTTGTTGCCGCCACCGGAGTTCGAGCCGTCGCCTTCGACCGCACGACGCTCGGAAGCCATCGGATCGTGCTCCAGGATCTCTCCCTTGAAGATCCAGACCTTCACGCCGCAGACACCGTACGCCGTATGAGCTTCCGCGGTGCCGTAGTCAACATCCGCGCGAAGCGTATGCAGCGGAACGCGGCCCTCGCGGTACCATTCCATGCGGGCGATCTCCGCGCCGCCGAGACGTCCGCCGCAGTTGATGCGGATACCCTCGGCGCCGAGGCGCATCGCCGACTGAACGGCGCGCTTCATTGCGCGGCGGAACGCAATGCGGCGCTCCAGTTGCTGGGCGATCGACTGCGCCACCAGCGTTGCGTCCGTCTCGGGCTTCCGGACCTCGACGATGTTGATGTGCGTCTCGGCGTTGGTCATCGCCGACAGCTTCTTGCGAAGCTTCTCGATGTCCGCGCCCTTCTTGCCGATGACGATGCCCGGACGCGCCGAGTGGATCGTGATGCGGCACTTCTTGTGCGGGCGCTCGATCACAATCTTGGAGACCGCCGCCTGCTTCAGCTCGTTGAGGAGGTACTTGCGGATCGCAAGGTCCTCGTGGAGCAGCTGGCCGTACTCGCCGGTGTTGGCGAACCAGCGGGAGTCCCAGGTCCGGTTGATGCCGAGGCGCAGGCCGATCGGATTGACTTTCTGACCCATTACGCGGCCTCCTCTTCGGCCTTCTCGCGGACGATGATCGTCAGGTGCGAGAACGGCTTCTCGACCCGGCTCGCCCGACCGCGACCGCGGGCGTGGAAACGCTTCATCGTAATCGACTTGCCGACGAAAGCCTCGGCGACGACCAGCGTGTCGACGTCGAGATCGTGGTTGTTCTCGGCGTTCGCGATGGCGCTTTCCAGCGTCTTCTTCACCGTCTCGGCGATCCGCTTGCGCGAGAAGGTCAGGTCCGCGAGAGCGCGGTCCACCTTCTTGCCGCGGATCATCTGCGCGACGAGGTTGAGTTTCTGCGGGCTCACGCGGATCGTACGGGCGACAGCCTTCGCCTCGTTGTCCTTGAGCACGCGCTCGGCCTTGGCCTTACCCATGTTACTTCCTCTTCGCCTTCTTGTCGGCGCCGTGGCCGTAATAGGTACGGGTCGGGGAGAACTCGCCGAACTTGTGTCCGACCATATCCTCGTTGACCGAGACCGGGATGTGCTTGTTGCCGTTGTAGACGCCGAACGTCAGGCCAACGAACTGCGGCAGGATCGTGGAGCGACGGCTCCAGATCTTGATGACTTCGCTGCGACCACCCGAGCGGACCTTTTCGGCCTTCTTCAGGAGGTAGCCATCAACGAACGGACCTTTCCAGACGGAACGTGTCATGGAGTGTTTCCCTTACTTCTTGCGCTGATGGCGCGAGCGCATGATGAACTTGTCGGTCGCCTTGTTCTGGCGCGTGCGCTTGCCCTTCGTCGGCTTGCCCCACGGGGTCACCGGGTGACGACCACCCGAGGTGCGACCCTCACCACCGCCGTGCGGGTGATCGACCGGGTTCATCGCGACGCCGCGAACGTGCGGGCGACGACCGAGCCAGACCGAACGGCCCGCCTTGCCGAGGTTGATGTTGCCGTGGTCCGGGTTGGACACGGCACCGACCGTGGCGAAGCACGAACCCGAGACAAGGCGCTGCTCACCCGAGTTCAGGCGCAGGATCGCCATGCCCTGGTCGCGACCGACCAGCTGTGCGTAGGCGCCAGCCGAACGAGCGATCTGGCCGCCCTTCATCGGCTTCATCTCCACGTTGTGGATGATGGTGCCGACCGGCATCGCCGACAGCGGCATCGCGTTGCCCGGCTTCACGTCGATGCCGGTGAGACCCGCCACCACCTTGTCGCCGGCAGCCAGACGCTGCGGAGCCAGGATGTAGGACAGCTCGCCGTCCTCGTAGCGGATCAGCGCGATGAACGCGGTGCGGTTCGGATCGTACTCAAGACGCTCCACCGTCGCGACGACGTCAAGCTTGCGGCGCTTGAAGTCGATCATGCGGTATGTGCGCTTATGACCGCCGCCCTGATAGCGGGCGGTGATGCGACCCATGTTGTTGCGGCCGCCGCTGGAATGCAGGCCCTCGGTCAACTGCTTGACCGGCTTGCCCTTCCAGAGGCCCGAGCGGTCGACCAGCACCAGCTGACGGGTGCTCGGGGTGACCGGCTTGAAGTTCTTCAGTGCCATGATCTTCTATTCCTCGCAGCCAGCCGTCAGAGACCGGTCGAGACGTCGATGGACTGACCTTCGGCCAGCGTCACGATCGCCTTCTTCTGGTCGCTCTGGCGGCCTGGACGGCCGCGGAAGCGCCGCACCTTGCCCTTGCGGACGAGGGTGTTGACGGCAGTGACCTTGACACCGAACAGAGCCTCGACTGCCGCCTTGATCTGCGGCTTGGTCGCGGTCTTCGCTACGTTGAAGATCACCTGATTGAACTCGGAGACCAGCGTCGACTTTTCAGTGATGACCGGGCTCGTGATGACGTCGTAGTGGCGCAGATCGCTCATTTGAAGCGCTCCTCGAGGGCCTCGACGGCAGCCTTCGACAGGACAAGCGTCTGACGGCGCAGAATGTCGTAAACGTTGATGCCCTGAACCGGCAGAACGTCGATGTTCGGGATGTTGCGCGCCGAGCGAGCGAAGTTCTCGTTCAGCTGCGCGCCGCCGATGATCAGCGCGTTCGTCAGGCCGAGGCCCGCGAACTGAGCCAGCACGGCCTTGGTCTTGCCGTCGGCCGAGGTCAGATCGTCGATGACGATCAGGCCGCCCGACTTGGCCTTCGCCGAGAGGGCATGCTTGAGCGCGAGCGCGCGCACCTTCTTGGGAAGGTCGTGAGCGTGGCTTCGCGAGACCGGGCCGTGGGCCTTGCCGCCGCCGCGGAACTGCGGAGCGCGAGCCGAACCATGACGAGCGCGACCGGTGCCCTTCTGCTTGTAGAGCTTGGCACCCGTGCGGGCGATCTCGGCGCGGCCGAGCGACTGGTGCGTGCCCTGCTGGCGCTTGGCGAGCTGGTAGCGAACCATGCGCTGGAGGATGTCCTCGCGCGGCTCGAGACCGAAGATCTCGTCAGCGAGGGTCACCGAACCGGCTTCGGCGCCGGCGAGGGTCTTGATCTTGATGTCCATTACTCGGTTCCCTCGGAAGCGGCCGAAGCGCCGTTGTTGGCGGCCTGGCGCAGGGCAGCCGGTTTGGGGGCGTTCTCGGGGAGCTTCGCCTTGACCGCGTCACGGACGAGGATCCAGCCGCCCTTCGAGCCCGGCACGGCGCCGCGGATCAGGAGGAGGCCCTTCTCGGCGTCCGTGCGGACGACCTCGAGGTTCTGCGTCGTCACGCGGGTCTGGCCCATGTGACCGGCCATCTTCTTGTTCTTGAAGACCTTGCCCGGATCCTGACGCTGACCGGTCGAACCATGCGAACGGTGCGAGACCGACACGCCGTGCGTCGCGCGAAGACCACCGAAGTTGTGGCGCTTCATGACGCCGGCGAAGCCCTTACCGATCGAGGTGCCGGTGACATCCACCAGCTGGCCCGCGACGAAGTGGTCGGCCGTGATCTCGGCGCCCACGTCGATGAGGTTGTCGTCCGACACGCGGAACTCGGCCATCTTGCGCTTCGGCTCGACGGAGGCCTGGGCGAACACGCCGCGCATCGCCTTCGAGGTGTTCTTCACCTTGGCGGTGCCGACACCGAGCTGAACGGCGGTGTAGCCATTCTTGTCCTGGGTGCGCTGACCCACGACCTGAAGGTTCTCGACCTTGAGAACCGTGACCGGCACATGCTCGCCCGCATCATTGTAGATGCGGGTCATGCCGACCTTCTGTGCAATCAAACCTGAACGCATTCTCGTTCTTTCTCCAGAGGAACCATGAGACCCCGAAAGGTCTTGCCGGTTCTTGTCCGCTCGTTAGAGCTTGATCTCGACGTCGACGCCTGCGGCGAGGTCGAGCTTCATCAGCGCATCGACCGTCTGCGGGGTGGGGTCGACGATGTCGAGCAGCCGCTTGTGGGTGCGCATTTCGAACTGCTCGCGGGACTTCTTGTCCACGTGCGGCGAGCGGTTGACCGTAAACTTCTCGATACGGGTCGGCAGCGGGATGGGCCCGCGCACGTTGGCGCCGGTGCGCTTCGCCGTCGATACGATCTCGCGGGTGGAAGCGTCGAGCACACGGTGGTCGAACGCCTTCAGGCGGATGCGAATATTCTGGCCGTTCATTGCATTCGTCCTTCCGTCGGAGCCATGCCGGAGTGCCGGCGCTTTCCGATCGCTAAACAGTCTTCAGCCAATCAAACCGGACGCCTGAACGGCGCCCGAACCGCCCCGAAGGGCAAAGAGAACGCGGCGGTGTAGACCGCCACGCCCTTGATTTCAAGAGGCCGAGCGTTACTCGACGATCGAAGCGACGATACCGGCGCCGACGGTGCGGCCGCCCTCGCGGATAGCGAAGCGCAGCTTCTCTTCCATCGCGATCGGAACGATCAGCTTGACGTCCATCGTCACGTTGTCGCCC
>NZ_CAJYIU010000312.1 GCF_913775355.1 uncultured Aureimonas sp. | reverse complement strand
CGCGTCGGCCCGGTGACGACGAGCTTGGCCATCATCGAATCGAAGTGACCCGGCACGACCGAGCCCGACACGACGCCGGCATCGACCCGAACGCCCGGACCCGACGGCGGATCGAACAGGGTGACGGACCCCGGCGTCGGCAGGAAGCCGCGGCCAGGGTCCTCGGCATTGATGCGAAACTCGATCGAATGGCCGCGCGGCTCGGGCGTCTCGCGAATCCGCAGCGGTTCGCCGTCGGCAATTCGAAGCTGCTCCACCACGAGGTCGAGGCCGGTCGTCTCCTCCGTCACGGGATGTTCGACCTGCAGCCGCGTGTTGACCTCGAGGAACGAGATCGTACCGTCCTGTCCCAGCAGGAACTCCACCGTGCCGGCGCCGACATAGCCGGCTTCGGCGCACACGGCGCGCGCGCCCTCGTGGATCGCCGAGCGCTGTTCCGGCATCAGGAAGGGCGCCGGCGCCTCCTCCACCAGCTTCTGGTTGCGGCGCTGGAGCGAGCAGTCGCGCGTGCCGACGACGAGCACCGCGCCGTGGCGATCGGCGAGGATCTGCGCCTCGACATGGCGCGGCCGGTCGAGGAAGCGCTCGACGAAGCACTCGCCGCGCCCGAACGCGGCCTCCGCCTCGCGCGTCGCGGAGGCGAAGAGCTCCTCCACCTCCTCCAGCCTCCAGGCGACCTTCATGCCGCGCCCACCGCCGCCGAACGCCGCCTTGATCGCGATCGGCAGCCCGTGCGCTTCGGCGAAGGCCAAAGCCTCACCGGCGTCCCTCACCGGTCCGTCCGAACCCGGCACGAGCGGCGCGCCGACGCGGGCCGCGATCTCTCGCGCGCGCGTCTTGTCGCCGAGCGCCTCGATCACGCGAGCGTCGGGGCCGATCCAGTTGAGGCCGGCCTCCGTCACCGCGCGGGCGAATTCCGGCCGCTCGGACAGGAAGCCGTAGCCGGGATGGACGGCATCGGCCCCCGCACGCCGTGCGACGTCGAGCAGCTTCTCGATGTGGAGATACGTGTCGGCGGGCGCGTTGCCGCCGAGCGGATAGGCCTCGTCGGCAAAGCGCACGAAGGGGGCGTCGGCGTCGCAGTCGGCATAGACGGCGACGGAGGCGACGCCGTGGTCGCGGCAGGCCCGGGCGATGCGAAGCGCGATCTCGCCGCGATTGGCGATGAGGACTTTTCTCATGGTCGACCTTCGGAACGTTCGGGTTCGATCTCGGCAAACGGCCGGATCACGTTGAAGCGGATGCGCGCGCCGACCGGGATCTGTCCGGCCCGGTCGAGATGGTACTCGGCGAGCGTCGCGATGACGGGATAGCCGCCGGTCAGCGGATGATCGGCGAGGAAGAGGACGGGCTGGCCGTTGTGCGGCACCTGGATCGCGCCGTTGGCCGTGCCTTCGCTCGGCAGTTCGGCCGTGGAATCGCGCCGCTCCAGCGGCACCGCGCCTTCGATCCGCAGGCCGACGCGGTTGGAGAGCGGCGTCACCGTCCATTCCTGCGTCGTCAGGGTTTCGATGCCGGCCTGCGTGAACCATTCGGTGCGCGGACCCATGACCACGTCGAGCACCACGGTCTCGCCGGGCGCCGGGAGATCCTTCGGCGGCACCTCCGGTGCGCCGACGGGGCGACGGCCTGATTGAGCGTTCACTGCCAGCCGGTCGCCGACGACGACGGCGGGAGGACCGAGGCGGGCGAGAGAATCCACCGACGCCGACCCCAGCACCGGCTCGACGGCAAAGCCGCCGCGGACCGCGAGATAGGTGCGAAGGCCGCGCCGGGGCGCCTGGAGCGTGACGCGGTCACCGGCTTCGAGCGAGACCGGGCGATAGGCCTCGGCGATCTGCCGGCGGCCCGCCGCGTCGCGGACTTCGAGCGCGGCATCCGTGCCGGTGATGGCGACGACGGCAGCGCCGTCCGCGGTGAAGGCGAAGCCCCCGCCGACGATCTCGAGCGCCGGCTCGCCCGGCTCGTTGCCGACCATTCGGTTGGCGGCATGGAGCGCCGCGCGGTCGAGCGCGCCGGAGGCGGAAACCCCTTGCGCCGCCTGCCCCGGCCGGCCGTCGTCCTGGAACAGCGGCGGCATCGGCGCGGCGGTGACGAGGAAGCACGTGCCGTCACGGTGCGCCGGTGCGGCAACGGCCTGCGCGCGCGCCGCCTCCCGCGCGGCGATAGCGTCGAAGGCGGCCCGTTCGGCCAGCCGCGTGAAGCGCACGCGCGTGCCCGGCTGGAACAGGGTCGAGGGATCGCGTGCGAGGTCGAACATCTTGAGCGGCGTCGTGCCGATCAGCTGCCAGCCGCCCGGCCCCTCTTGCGGATAGACGCCGGCAAACGGGCCGGCCAGCGCCACGGTGCCGGCGGGAATGCGGGTGCGTGGGCTCTGGCGCCGCGCGACGTGGAGCGCGGGATCGCCGCCGACAAGATAGCCGAAGCCCGGCGCGAAGCCGGTGAAGGCGACGGTGAACTCGGATGCGATGTGCCGGGCGATGACCGCCTCTGGCGTGAGCCCCGTCAGCCGCGCGACGTCGTCGATGTCCTCGCCGTCGTAGAGCGTCGGGATCTCGACGAGGCGCTCGGAGGCGGCAGCCTTCGCCGAGATGTCGCGGGCGCGAAGGTCGGCGGTAAACGCCGCCATGTCGGGCGGCGTTCCCGGCCGGAAGCGCACGAGAAGCGTGCGCGCGGCCGGTACGATCTCCTCGACCGCAGCCACGGGCTGTGCCTCCAGAGAGGCGAAGAGCGCCAGCGTCTCGTCGAGGTCGGCAAGCTCGACCAGCACGACCCGCAGGCTGACGGGAAGGATGCGCATCGAAGCTCCTCAGGCCGGCGCGAAGGGCGAGATCGAAATGCCGTCGGCCATGAGGCGCTCGCGCACGGCGCGGGCGATCGAGACCGCGCCGGGGCTATCGCCGTGGACGCAGATCGACTGGGCGCGCAGGCGGATGATCGAGCCGTCCACCGCCTCGATCTCGCCGTCCGAGGCGAGCCGCGCCATGCGGGCCGCGACCACGGCTGGATCGTGGATCACCGCGCCCGGCTCGCGGCGCGAGACCAGCGTGCCCTCCGGCGTATAGGCCCGGTCGGCGAAGGCTTCGGAGACGGTCTTGAGGCCGGCGTCCTCGGCGAGCCGCACCAGCGGCGCGTTGGCGAGGCACATCAGGACCAGCGACGGATCGGCGGCGAGGATCGCCTCCACCACGTCGCGCCCCTGCCGGGGGTCGCTCGCGATCGTGTTGTAGAGCGCGCCGTGGGGCTTCACGTAGGTGACGCGGGTTCCGGCGACCTCGGCCAAGCCCTTCAGCGCCCCGATCTGGTAGATCACGTCGGCGACGAGGTCCTCGGACGCGACGTCCATGTTGCGGCGGCCGAAGCCGCCGCGGTCGGGATAGGAGACGTGGGCGCCGATCGCGACGCCCTGCGCGCTGGCGCTCTTCAAGGTGCGCAGGATGCCAGCCGGGTCGCCGGCGTGGAAGCCGCAGGCGACGTTGGCGGAGGAGACGAGGCCGAGCATGGTCTCGTCCTCGCCCATTTCCCAAGCGCCATAGCTTTCGCCGAGATCGCTGTTGAGGTCGATGGCGGTCATGTGCGGCCTCCGTCGGTCACATCGAGAGGAAGGCGAAGATGGGGCCGATCGACTTGTAGCCCATCCACCAGGTCAGCGCGCAGGTCAGGACGCCGAGCGCGGTCAGCCATGCCGGGTGGCGGTAGCCGGGCATCAGGTCGGGCCGCGCCCAGGCGGCATAGATGAAGATGGTCAGGCCGATCGGCAGGATCAGGCCGTTGAAGCCGCCGACGAAGACGAGGAGTGCTGCCGGGGCCGTGCCGACCACCATGTAGGCGGCCAGCGAGACGGCGATGAAGACCACCGTCGACCAGGCGCGTCCCCGCTCGGTGATGCGCGGGTTGAACGTGTTGAAGAAGGTGACCGACGTATAGGCCGCGCCGATCACGCTGGTGATCGCGGCCGCCCAGAGCACGACGCCGAAAAGGCGGAGGCCAAGCTCGCCGGTCGCGGCATAGAAGGCCTGCGCGGCGGGGTTCGCGGCTTGGCCCGACAGGTCGAGGGTGACCCCGCCGGCGACAACGCCGAGCACCGCGAGGAACAGGACGAAGCGCATCACGCCGGTGACGGCGATGCCGGACAGGGCGGCGCGGGTGACGGGCCCGAGGTTCTCGATGCCGACCGTGCCCTTGTCGAGCAGGCGATGCGCGCCGGCATAGGTGATGTAGCCGCCGACCGTGCCGCCGACGATGGTGGTGATCGTGGCGAAATTGATCTCGTCCGGCCAGACGGTCTGGCGCAGCGCCTCGCCGACCGGCGGATTGGAGGTGAAGGCGACGAAAAGCGTCAGCGCGATCATCAGGAGGCCGAGCACCACGATGATGCGGTCGACGGCGACGCCGGCGCGCTTGGACGAGAAGATGCCGATGGCGACCAGCGCCGACAGGGCGCCGCCGACCTTCGGATTGAGCCCGAGCAGCGCATTGAGGCCGAGGCCGGAGCCCGCGATGTTGCCGATGTTGAAGATCAGGCCGCCGAAGATGACAAGGACGGCGAGGAGATAGCCGGCGCCGGGGATCGCCGCGTTGGCGATGTCGGAGGCGCGCATGCGCGTCACGGCCACGATGCGCCAGATGTTGAGCTGCACCACGAAGTCGATCAGCACGGAGGCGAGGATGCCGAAAGCGAAAGCCGCGCCCATGGTCGCCGTGAAGGTGGCGGTCTGGGTGATGAAGCCGGGCCCGATCGCCGAGGTCGCCATCAGGAAGACGGCGGCGACCAGAGACGAGCGACGGGCGGCAGCGGTCTCGGCAAGGCTCGGCGCACTCGGCGCCAAGGAGGATGCGGGGGAAGCGGGATCCATCGTCTTGGCTCCTGTGGGGCGGCGTGAGCCGGAGAATTGCGGCTGAATTGCGATGACTAGCTTCGTTCGATTGAACTCGATCGTCAATATTGTTCAACGATTTTTGCATGCCTGTCCTGCAAAATGTGCAGGCGGCAGGCATTTTGCCGGATCGTTGGTCAGCCGAAGCGGCCTGCTTGAACAATTCCGGTGCGTTGGTTGCCAGCTGCCGCCGGCGCGGCTTGATCGCGCCGGCGGCATGGCCGATGGTCGCGGCGTCTTCGAACGGAGCGGGAAAGCGCCATGGCGATGCGAGGAGCGATTGGGAGCCTCGGCTTCGCGGCAGGTCGGGTCGCATGAGCGCGCCGGACATCGCATCGTCCGCGCTCGCCGGGCGGCTGGCCGAGCGGCTGCGCGACCGCATCATCGCGGGAGAACTCCTGCCGGGTCAGCGCCTGTCGGAAAACGCGCTCGCGGCCGAGCTGTCGGTGTCGCGCAACACGCTGCGCGAGGCGTTCCGGCTCCTCACCAAGGACGGGCTGCTGCGCCACGAGCCCCATCGCGGCGTCTTCGTCACCACCCCCGACCACGCCGCGGTGATCGACATCTATCGCGTCCGACGGCTGGTGGAGTGCCGGGCGCTGGCCGGCGCCGAGCCCCGCCATCCCGCGATCGCCCGCATGCGCGCGGCGGTGGAACGGGCCGAGGCGGGGCACGAGGCCGGCGACTGGCAGGCGGTCGGCAGCGCCAACATGGCGTTTCACGCCGCGATCGTCGATCTTGCCGACAGCGCGCGGCTCGCCGCCTTCTACGCGCAGGTCGCCGCCGAGCTGCGGCTCGCCTTCGGCCTTCTCGACACGCCGGAAGCGCTGCACGCGCCCTTCATCGACGGCAACCGGGCGATTCTGGAAGCGCTCGAAGCCGGACGCCCCGCGGACGCCGCCGACCTCCTCGACGCCTATCTCGGCCGCGCCGAACGCATTATCCTCGGCGCGCTGTCGCGCCGCACGGGCGCCTCCCCCGCCGGCTGACGGCGCATGCCCGGCTAACGAGATCGGCGCTCGAAACCGGTCCTGAAAGCCGGCAGCGGCGGAACCTCGGACCGCACGGGCGGCTTCCCGACGCAGGATGACCGGCGCTCGCCGTGAACGCGCGGCGATCCCGTCGTCGCACCAGCCGGGAGGCCCGCAACCATGACCGATCGAACCCTGTCGCGCCGCACCGTCCTCGGCGGCGCGGTCCTCGGCGCCGCCGCGATCGCGGCACCCGTCGGTGCTGAGACGCAGAACGCGGGGCGCACCGCGGCGGCTGACGGATCGCCGCGCCTCAGCGACCCGCGCACGCGCTACACCAGCGAGCCCTTCCCCGAGCAGAAGCAGCCCTGGCCCGGCCTCCAGTCGCAGATGACACCGGTGCCCGACTGCGGCGAGACGAGCTATCGCGGGTCCGGCCGACTCACCGGGCGCCGGGCGCTGGTCACGGGCGGCGACAGCGGCATCGGCCGGGCGGCGGCGATCGCCTTCGCGCGCGAGGGCGCGGACGTCGCGATCAACTATCATCCCGACGAGCAGCCGGACGCCGAGGACGTCGCGAAGCTCATCCGCGAGGCGGGACGCAAGGCGGTGCTTCTGCCCGCCGACATCCGCACGCTGGAGGCCTGCGAGGGCATCGTGCGTCAGGCGGTGGAGGCGCTCGGCGGGCTCGACCTTCTCGTCAACAACGCAGCCTACCAGCAGTCCAAGGCCGACATCTCCGAGATTTCCGACGAGCAGTTCGTGCGGACCTACGAGACCAACGTCTTCCACACATTCCGCGTCTCGAAGGCGGCGATCCCGAGCCTGCCGCCCGGCAGCGTCATCATCAACACGATCTCGGTGAACTCCTACGATCCCGGCGAGGAGCTGATCGACTACGCCTCGACCAAGGCGGCGATCCTGAACCTCACCAAGGGCATGGCCAAGCAGCTCGCCAGACGAGGTATCCGGGTGAATGCCGTGGCGCCGGGTCCCGTCTGGACGCCGCTGCAGGTGGCCGGCGGCCAGATCGAGGGCACGATGGGCGAGTTCGGACAGGACACGCCGCTCGGCCGCGCCGGGCAGCCGGCCGAACTCGCCCCGCTCTACGTGGCGCTGGCCGAGGACGGCACCAGCTTCTCGACCGGCACGGCGGTCGGCGCGCACGGCGGCAAGGGCAATCCCTGACACGGGGTCGACGCATCACCTTCATCTAACGCAAAACCGCCGCGCCCCTTTCGGAAGCGCGGCGGTCGTAAAAATAGTCGGTCGTCGCTTGGACGGGAGCGCTCAGAACTCCTCCCAGCCCTCCTCGACGGCCGCGGCTTTCGGAGCCGCCCCGCCGTGACCGGCGGTGCGCATCTGCGCGACGGGAC
>NZ_CAJYIU010000311.1 GCF_913775355.1 uncultured Aureimonas sp. | reverse complement strand
GGCTGGTGAAGGAGGGCGACAAGGTCTCCTCCGGCGACGTCATCGCGGAGATCGAGACCGACAAGGCCACGATGGAAGTCGAGGCGGTCGACGAGGGTACGGTCGCCAAGATCGTCGTGCCGGCTGGGACCGAAGGCGTGAAGGTAAACGCGGTCATCGCGATCCTCGCGGCCGAGGGCGAAGACGCATCCGCCGCCGAATCGGGCGGGCAGGGCGCGGCGGCCTCCGCTGCGCCTGCGGCCGATGCCGCCGTGAAGGGCTCGACGGACGAGGCCAAAGACGCGGACAAGCGCGGCTATGAGCGCCCGGCCGAGACAGCGTCGGCGAGCGAGGGTGGTTCGCCCGCCAAGTCGTCCGGCAGTTCCGAGGCTTCGCAGGGCGGCCGCGTGTTCGCGTCGCCGCTGGCGCGGCGTCTCGCCAAGGAGCAGGGCGTCGAGCTATCTTCGGTGCAGGGCAGCGGCCCGCATGGCCGGATCGTGAAGGCCGATATCGAGGGCGCCGCCAAGGGGGGCGCACAGAAGCCGGCAACCGCTCAGACCGCATCGGTACCGACCACCGCCGCCCCGGCGCCCGCTCCGGCGGCGCCGAAGCCGGCAAGCGACGATGCGATCCTGAAGCTCTTCGCCGAAGGCTCCTACGAGAAGATTCCGCACGACGGGATGCGCAAGACCATCGCCAAGCGGCTGGTGGTGTCCAAGCAGACCGTGCCGCACTTCTACCTGTCGGTCGACTGCGAGCTCGAAGCGCTTCTCGCGCTGCGCAAGCAGCTGAACGGCGCCGCGCCGAACGTGAAGACCGAGGCGGGCGAGCGCCCGGCCTACAAGCTGTCGGTCAACGACATGGTGATCAAGGCGATGGCCTGCGCGCTCGTCGCCGTGCCGGACGCCAACGTCTCGTGGACCGAGAGCGCGATGCTGAAGCACCGCAACGCCGATGTCGGCGTCGCCGTGTCGATCGAGGGCGGCCTGATCACCCCGATCATCCGCAAGGCGGACGAGAAGACGCTGTCGACCATCTCGAACGAGATGAAGGATCTCGCCAAGCGTGCCCGTGCGCGCAAGCTGAAGCCGGAAGAGTATCAGGGCGGTACGACCGCCGTGTCGAACCTCGGCATGTTCGGCATCAAGGACTTCTCGGCGGTGATCAATCCGCCGCATGCGACCATTCTCGCCGTCGGTGCGGGCGAGGAGCGGGCGGTCGTCAAGAACGGCGCCGTCACCGTCGCCAATGTCATGACGGTGACCCTTTCGACCGACCATCGTGCGGTCGATGGCGCGCTTGGGGCCGAGCTCATCTCGGCGTTCAAGCGCTTCATCGAGAACCCGATGAGCATGCTCGTCTGAGCGCGCTTCGGGAGACGCGCCGGTGAAGACGGTCCTCTGCTACGGCGACAGCCTCACCTGGGGCTACGATGCGGCTGGTCCCGGCCGCCATCGGTTCGAGGACCGTTGGCCGAGCGTCGTCGGCGCGAGGCTCGGGGAACGGGCTCGCGTGATCGCCGAGGGCCTGAACGGTCGCACCACGGCCTATGACGACCATCTCGCGCCGGCCGACCGGAACGGCGTGCGGATCCTGCCGACGATCCTCGCAACGCATGAGCCGATCGACGTGCTGGTGATCGCGCTCGGCTCGAACGATCTGAAGAAGCATACCGGCGGCGGCCGGGCGGCGGAGGCCGCGTTCGGCGTCGAACGACTGGTCGAGGTCGCCCGCAGCTTTCCGTCGTCGTTCGGCTTTCGCGCTCCCAAGATTCTCCTGGTTTCGCCACCAGCGCTGGTCGCGACGCCGGACGCCGATTTCGATGCGATGTTCGGGCATGCGATCGACGAGTCGCGCCGTTTCAAGGACGCCTACACCCGTGTCGCATTCGCGACCGGGTGCCACCACATTGCCGCATCCGACCATTGCGTCGCGACCCCGCTTGACGGGGTGCATTTGGACGCCGCCAACACCAGAGCGCTCGGCGAGGCGATCGCACAGAGCCTGACGTCGCTGATCTAGCGCCACCCTTTTCGACGGAGAACCACGATGGCCGATACCTACGACATCCTGATCATCGGCGGTGGGCCGGGCGGTTACGTGGCGGCGATCCGCGCCGCGCAGCTGGGCTTCAAGACGGCCGTCGTCGAGCGGGAGCATCTCGGCGGCATCTGCCTCAACTGGGGTTGCATCCCGACCAAGGCACTGCTGCGCTCGGCCGAGGTGTTCCACTATGCCGAGCACGGCGACAATTACGGCCTGAAGATCCAGAAGCCCGATTTCGACATCGCGGCTGTGGTGAAGCGTTCACGTGGCGTTTCGGCCCAGCTCAACGGCGGTGTCGCCGGGTTGATGAAGAAGAACAAGATCGACGTCATCTGGGGTCAGGCCAAGCTGACGAAGGCCGGCAAGGGCGGCCCGGTCGAGGTCGAGGTCGGTGAGCCGACGAAGCCTGCGGTTCAGCCGCAGAACCCGGTGCCGAAGGGTGTCCTCGGACACGGCACCTACAAGGCCAAGCACGTGATCGTCGCGACCGGCGCGCGCCCGCGCGTCCTGCCGGGCATCGAGGCTGACGGCGAGCGCATCTGGACCTATTTCGAGGCGATGAAGCCGCAGACGATGCCGAAATCCCTGATCGTCATGGGATCGGGCGCGATCGGCATCGAGTTTGCGTCCTTCTATCGCACGATGGGCGCGGAGGTGACGGTCGTCGAGCTTCTGCCGCAGATCCTGCCGGTCGAGGATGCCGAGATCGCGGCCGTGGCGCGCAAGCAGTTCGAGAAGCAGGGCATGAAGATCCTGTCGGACGCGAAGGTCGCCAAGGTCTCCAAGACGGCGGACGGCGTCGAGGTGACGGTGGAGCAGGGCGGCAAGAGCCAGGTTCTCAAGGCCGAGAAGCTGATCTCGGCCGTCGGCGTACAGGGCAATACGGAGGGGCTGAACCTCGAGGGCGTCGGCGTGACCGTGGAGCGCGGCCTCGTCAAGACCGACCCTTACGGCCGTACCAATGTCGAAGGCGTCTACGCCATCGGCGATGTCGCCGGCGCGCCGATGCTCGCCCATAAGGCCGAGCACGAGGGCACGATCTGCATCGAGAAGATCAAGGGCATGGACGCGCATCCGATGAAGCGCACCCAGATCCCCGGCTGCACCTACTGCCAGCCGCAGATCGCTTCCGTTGGCCTGACGGAGGCGAAGGCCAAGGAGGAGGGGCGCGAGGTCAAGGTCGGCCGCTTCCGCTTCCTCGCCAACGGCAAGGCCATCGCGCTCGGTGAGCCGGACGGCATGGTGAAGACCGTGTTCGACGCCAAGACCGGCGAGCTTCTGGGTGCGCACATGGTGGGCGCCGAGGTCACCGAGCTCATCCAGGGCTTCGTCATCGCGATGGGTCTCGAGACCACCGAGGAAGAGCTGATGCACACGGTGTTCCCGCATCCGACGCTCTCGGAAATGATGCACGAAAGCGTGCTCGATGCCTATGGCAAGGTCATCCATATGTAAGGATGCGAAAATTGCAGCGAGCTGCGACAAGAGGTCTTGTCCACATTTTCGCCGCACTATCTCAACTCTCGGTATTTGTACCGTAGGAGATACGTATGGGTTGGCTCGCTGCAATTATCGTTGGCGGTATCGCCGGATGGCTCGCAGAGATGGTCATGAAGAGCAACATGGGCGTCTTCCTGAACATCATCCTCGGGATCGTCGGTGCCGTCTTCCTGAACTTCCTGCTGGGTATTCTCGGCGCTTTCGACCTTCAGGCTGGTGCGAGCTTCTCGATCCAGTACCTGATCGTCGGCTTCATCGGCGCCTGCCTGCTGATCTTTATCTTCCGGGCGGTTCGCGGTCGTCGCATCTAAAGCGCGCGATTGCGTGACCGTCGAACCGAGCTTAAATGACGGTCAATGGTCACGATCCTCGACGCACGTAGCTCTGCCGGCGCCGCAAGGCCCCGGCATCCCGAAAAGGCGCATCGCCCGGATACGGCGGTGCTCCCCAAACCAGACTGGATCCGCGTCAAGGCGCCGGTATCGGCCGGCTACCAGGAAACGCGCGAGATCGTGAAATCCAACCGCCTCGTCACCGTGTGTGAGGAGGCGGGTTGCCCCAACATCGGCGGATGCTGGGAGAAGAAGCACGCGACCTTCATGATCATGGGCGGCATCTGCACACGCGCCTGCGCGTTCTGCAACGTCGCCACCGGCCTGCCCCACGCGCTCGACAAGGACGAGCCGGCGAGCGTCGGTCGCGCGGTGGCCAGCATGGGCCTCTCGCATGTCGTCATCACGTCGGTGGATCGCGACGATCTCGCCGACGGTGGCGCGCAGCATTTCGTCGAGACGATCGAGGCGATCCGAGCAGCAGCGCCGGGTACGACGATCGAGATCCTGACCCCCGACTTTCTGCGTAAGCCGGGCGCGTTGGAGAAGGTGGTCGCGGCACGGCCGGACGTCTTCAACCACAATCTGGAGACCGTGCCGTCCAACTATCTGACGGTGCGTCCCGGCGCGCGGTACTTCCACTCGATCCGGCTTCTGCAGCGGGTCAAGGAACTCGATCCGACGATCTTCACCAAGTCCGGCATCATGGTGGGCCTCGGCGAAGAGCGGAACGAGGTTCTGCAGCTGATGGACGACCTGCGAACCGCGGACGTCGACTTCATGACGATCGGCCAGTACCTGCAGCCGACCCGCAAGCACCACCCGGTGATCCGATACGTGACGCCCGAGGAGTTCCAGTCGTTCGAGACCGTGGGCTTGACGAAGGGGTTCCTGGTGGTCGCGTCGAGCCCGCTCACCCGCTCCTCGCACCATGCGGGCGAAGACTTCGAGCGCCTCAAGGCGGCGCGTCTTGCGAAGGTCGCAGCCTGAACGATGCCGAAGTTCGAAAACGCCCGTGTCGTCCGGCACTCCCCCGACGAGATGTTCGCGCTCGTGGCGGACGTCGAGCGCTATCCGGAGTTTCTGCCGCTCTGCCAGAGCCTCGTCGTCCGCTCGCGGCGCGAGCGCGACGGCAAGACGTTGCTGATCGCCGACATGACCGTCGCCTACAAGCTGATCCGCGAGACCTTCGCGTCGCAGGTCCTCCTGAAGCCGGACGAGCGCCAGATCGACGTGAAATACGTCGACGGCCCGTTCCGCTATCTCGAGAACCGCTGGAACTTCGAGCCGCACCCGGACGGCTGCGAGGTGCGCTTCTTCATCGACTACGAATTCAAGAGCCGCACCCTGGGTCTCCTGATGGGCTCGATGTTCGACTACGCCTTCCGGCGTTTCGCCACGGCCTTCGAGGAACGGGCGAACAAGGTCTACCCGGCTACGGCTTGAGCCAAACGGTCGAGGGCTTCCTCGATCAGTCCCAGCGCCGTGGCTGCGCTGGCCTCGCGTACCGCGCTGCGGCCGAGCGGACCGAACCTTCGTTCGGTGTGGAATGTACCCAGCTTCGACGCGCAGGCGAAGTGGACCAGCCCGACCGGCTTGAGGTCAGAGCCGCCGCCCGGTCCAGCGATTCCGGTGATCGACACGGCGATGTCGGACCCGGCCTCGCGCCGTGCACCCTCCGCCATGGCCTCCGCGACCTCGCGGGACACGGCGCCGAATCGCTCCAGCCGATCGGTCGGCACCTTCAGGAGGCGCGCCTTCGCCGCGTTCGAGTAGGTGACGAAGCCCGTTCCGAACACGGCGGACGATCCGGCGATCTCGGTAATCGCCGTAGAGACTAGCCCGCCGGTGCAAGATTCGGCCGTTGCGATCGTCAGGCTCTGCGCCAATGCCTTCTCGACGATGCGCGCGGCAAGGGCATCCAGCTGGTCTCGGATCTCGCTCTCATCCGCCATAAACCACACTCGCCGTTGCGATCGCCGCGATCCCCTCGCGCCGCCCGATGAAGCCGATCGTCTCGTTGGTGGTCGCCTTGATCGAAATCCGTTCGGCCTCGAGGCCCGTCACATCGGCGATGACCTCGACCATGGCCGTGCGGTGAGGGCCGACCTTCGGTGCCTCGCAGATCAACGTGACGTCGACGTTGCAGATGCGCCCCTTGTGCGCCTCCACGATCTCGACCGCGCGCTTCAGGAAGATGCGCGAGGCGACGCCGCGCCACTGCGGATCGCTCGGCGGGAAATGGGTGCCGATGTCGCCCGCGCCGCATGTCGCCAGCAGCGCGTCGGTCAGCGCATGGAAGCCGACGTCGGCATCGGAGTGACCGAGAAGGGCCTGATCGTGTTCGATCCAGACGCCGCAAAGCGTCACCCCGTCGCCCGGCACCAGCTTGTGGACGTCGTATCCGTTGCCCGTGCGCACATCGATCATCGCGGGTTCTCCTCGAAAGCGCTCGGCGGCGAGCGTCAGTTCACGCGCCAGGGTCAGCTTGACGTTCTCCGGGTCTCCCGGAACCAGCCGGACCGGGATGCCGGCCCATTCAGCGATCGAGGCATCGTCGGTGAAGGCCGTCTTCGTTTCGCGAGAAGCTTTCGTGTGCGCCTCGCGAATCAGGCCGTAGGGGAACCCCTGAGGCGTCTGCGCCCCGAACAGACCCGACCGGTCGACCGTCACGTCGATCAGATCGCCGTCCGAGCGCTTCAGCGTATCGGCGACGGGGAGGGCGAGGATCGCGCCGGTCTTCGGATCGATGTCCGCGACGACGCGCAGGATGGCGTCGGAGGAGACGAAGGGGCGCACGGCGTCGTGGATCAGGACGATCTCGGGATCGGCTTCGGCCAGCGCCTCGAGGCCGCAGCGCACCGACGCCTGCCGTGTGGCGCCGCCTTCCACCAACTGCACGCGGTCGAGCAGCCCATCGAGAGCGCGGCCGGCCATGGCATGATCGTCGGGATGGATCACGACGATCACCGAGCCGACGCCCGGCGTCGAAAGGAAGCGCTCGGCGGTTCGCCATAGGACGGGGCGTCCGCCGAGGTCGAAATACTGCTTTGGTCCATAGGGCGTCAGCCCAGCGCGCGACCCGCGGCCAGCGGCAACAAGGATCGCTGCGACTTTCATTCACCACCCGAATTTGAACCGTTCCACCAACAGTGGTCAGCACATCCGCCAGCGGGGAGCAAGAGCGCAGCTCCGCTCACTGTGCAATGCAGCATGGCGTTGCTTTGCACACGCATTTTGATTGTCTTTTGAGCACATGGCGATATGCTGTTTCAATGTGCTCTCTGGATGATCTTCCGACGTCGAACCGCCGCCTCCCGGCGCGTCCCGGTGACCTGTCACTGGGCAGGCTCTCGATCCGCTCGCGGGTGTTTCTCGCGCCGCTGTCGGGAATCACCGACGTGCCGTTTCGGCGTCTCGTCCGATCGTTCGGGACGGAAGTGGTGTATTCGGAGATGGTGGCGAGCGGAGAGCTCATTCGCAACGACGCCGACAGCCGGCAGCGCGCAGGGGCGGACGGGCTTGGCCTTCATGCCGTTCAACTGGCAGGCCGCGAAGCGTCCGCGATGCGTCGCGCTGCCGAGATCGTTGCGGCCGAAGGCGCCGATGTCATCGATATCAATATGGGCTGCCCGGCGAAGAAGGTCGTTGGCGGGCTGTCGGGCTCGGCGCTGATGCGCGACCTCGATCAGGCGCTGCGTCTGATCGAGGCGACGGTCGCGGGTGCCGGCTCGGTTCCGGTGACCCTTAAGATGCGCCTCGGCTGGGATCGGTCCAGCCTCAACGCGCCCGACCTCGCCGTGCGCGCCGAGGGCGCGGGCGTCAGGCTGGTGACGGTCCACGGGCGGACGCGGGATCAGTTCTACACGGGCGCGGCGGACTGGCCTGCGATCGCCGCCGTCTCGCGCGCCGTTTCGATCCCGGTGGTGGCGAACGGCGACCTGCAGTCGATGGCCGATCTCGACGCGATGCTGCAGGCGAGCGAGGCGGATGCTGCGATGATCGGGCGCGGCGCCTGCGGGCGGCCTTGGTTTCCTGCGCTCGTCGGCGGACACATCGACCGCGACCGGATGCGGCAAGGCTTCGCCGATCTCGTCGTCGCGCACTACGACTCGATGCTCGAATTTTACGGAGAGCAGGCCGGCCTCCGCCATGCCCGCAAGCATCTCGGCTGGTACCTCGATCGATGGGAGGCGGCCGCGGGCTTGCGTCTCATGGCCGACCGGGCCGAGCTGATGCGGGCCACTGATTCCGAGCTCGTCCGTGCTCGCCTGCGAAGCCTCTTCGGGGCGACGACCTTGAGCGACGTCGAGCCGGACCTTCCCGCATCCCTGCGCCAGGCTGCCTGATCGATGACGTCCTCCGCATCCGCCCCGCCGCTCGATCAGTTCGCGCTTCTGAACGCGCTGCCGCATCCCGTCGTCGCCCTCGACGAAAGCGGCCGCTTCACCTTCGCCAATTCCGACGCCGAGCAGTTCTTCTCGGCAAGTGCTTCGCACCTCGCCAAGCGGCGGCTTGCCGATTTCGTCCCGCACGACAGCCCGGTGCTCGGCCTGATCGAGCAGGTGAAGAGCGAGAATTCGCGGATCAGCGAGTATCGCGTCGACGTGTCCTCGCCGCGTCTCGGTATGGACCGGCTGGTGGACGTCTATGTCTCGGGCCTCAGCGATCCGCCCGGCCACGTGCTGGTCATGTTCCAGCTGCGATCGATGGCCGACAAGATGGACCGGCAGCTGACCCATCGCTCGGCGGCCCGCACGGTGACCGGGCTTGCGGCGATGCTGGCGCACGAGATCCGCAATCCGCTCTCGGGCATCAAGGGGGCGGCGCAGCTTCTGGAAGCGGAAGCCAGCGACGACGACCGCATTCTGACACAGCTGATCCAGGACGAGAGCGAGCGCATCGTGAAGCTCGTCGATCGGATGGAGGTCTTCTCGGACGAGCGTCCGGTCGAGCGGTCGGCGGTCAACATCCACTCCGTGCTGGAGCACGTGAAGACGCTGGCCAAGAGCGGCTTCGCGCGCGACATCCGTATCACGGAAGCTTACGACCCCTCGCTGCCCTCGGTGTTCGCCAATCGCGACCAGCTGGTCCAGGTCTTCATCAACCTCGTGAAGAACGCGAGCGAGGCGGTGGGCGGGCGGCCGGACGGCGAGATCAGGCTTTCGACGGCATTCAAGCCCGGCGTGCGCCTCTCCGTGCCGGGCGCACGCACGCGTATGACGCTGCCGTTGGAGTTCGTCGTCGAGGACAACGGCGGCGGCGTGCCGGATGACATCCGCGAGAACATCTTCGATCCGTTCATCACGACCAAGCCCAACGGCACCGGCCTCGGCCTTGCGCTGGTCGCCAAGATCGTGCGCGACCACGGCGGCGTGATCGAATGCGATTCGTATCCCGGACACACGATCTTCCGCGTGCTGATGCCGGCCTGGACGGAGCCGGATGCTCCCGACACCGACGGAACGACCCCGAAACGCAGGCGAACGCGCTGATGGCCACCTCCCAGATTCTCGTTGCAGACGACGATGCGGCGATCCGCACGGTCATCTCGCAGGCCCTGATGCGGGCGGGTTTCGAGGTGCGCGTCACGTCGAACATCGCGACGCTCTGGCGCTGGATCAGTGCCGGAGATGGCGATCTCGTCGTGACCGACGTGCTGATGCCAGACGGTAACGTTTTCGACGTGCTGCCGAAGATCCGCAACACGCGGCCCGATCTTCCCGTCATCGTCATGAGCGCGCAGAACACGTTCATGACGGCCATCCAGGCCTCGGAAAAGGGCGCCTACGACTACATCCCGAAGCCGTTCGACCTCACCGAGCTCGTCAGCATCGTGCGCCGGGCGCTGGCCGAGCCGAAGGCCGAGGCGCGCAACAAGGCGATGGACGACGGCGGCGAGACGATCCCGTTGATCGGACGCTCGCCGGCCATGCAGGACATCTACCGCGCCCTCGCGCGCATGATGCAGACGGACCTGACGGTGACGATCACCGGCGAGTCGGGCACCGGCAAGGAACTCGTCGCCCGTGCGCTTCACGACTATGGACGGCGTCGCAAGGGGCCGTTCGTCGCCATCAACATGGCGGCGATCCCGCGCGATCTAATCGAATCGGAACTCTTCGGACACGAGAAGGGCGCTTTCACCGGCGCTCAGGCGCGTGCCAGCGGACGTTTCGAGCAGGCCGAGGGCGGGACGCTCTTTCTCGACGAGATCGGCGACATGCCGATGGAGGCGCAGACGCGGCTTCTGCGCGTGTTGCAGCAGGGCGAATACACGGTTGTCGGCGGTCGCACGCCGATCGCGACTGATGTGCGCATCGTCTCGGCGACGAACAAGGACCTGCGCCAGCTGATCCAGCGCGGCCTGTTCCGCGAGGACCTGTTCTATCGGCTCAACGTCGTCCCGCTGCGCCTGCCGCCGCTGCGCGAGCGCATCGAGGACCTCGTCGATCTGACGAACCACTTCTTCGGTCTCGTCCAGAAGGAAGGGCTGTCGCGCAAGACGCTGACGTCCGGGGCTCTCGACGTGATGCGGCGCTACTCGTGGCCGGGCAACGTGCGCGAGCTCGAAAACCTCGTGCGGCGCCTCAGCGCTCTCTATCCGCAGGACGAGATCACCACCGAGATCATCGAGCACGAGCTCGCAAGCGAACAGTCGAGGCCGATCGGCGGCGACGGCGACAGTTCAAAGCCGATCGACCTTTCGGCCGCCGTCGAGCGCTACCTGTTCGAGTATTTCGGCTCGTTCGGCAACGAACTCCCGCCTCCGGGTCTGCACGGCCGCATCCTGCGGGAGGTCGAGTATCCGCTGATTGCCGCAGCGCTTGCGGCGACGCGCGGCAATCAGGTGAAGGCGGCCGATCTCCTGGGGGTGAACCGCAACACGCTGCGCAAGAAGATCCGCGATCTCGACATTTCGATCGTTCGATCGATCCGCTAATTTTCTGCGAATGCTCGTTGCATTCTAGACACATTGCGTTGCAAGAGTGCCACGTGATCTGATCACGGGTGGCTGATGGCAGCGCAGACGACCACGATGGACGGGGAGATTCCCGCACTCGGCGAACGCCGTCGGTTCATGCTCGTGCCGGGCATCCTGGCGGTGATCGGTGCGCTGGTGACGGGCGCGATTTCCTTCGTCGTCCTCATGGGTCTGACGCCGATCGCACCGACCGCCGCGGTGGTGAAGACCGCGACCGTCGTCAACGGCGTCTTCGTTCTGCTGCTTTGCGT
>NZ_CAJYIU010000310.1 GCF_913775355.1 uncultured Aureimonas sp. | reverse complement strand
TTGCCCGGCACGTCCGGACGGCGCGAGCGCTCGGCGAAGAGCCAGGCGCAGGTGACGACGAAGGCCGGCTTCATGAACTCCGACGGCTGGACGCTGAGCGGGCCGAAGTCCATCCAGCGCCGCGCGCCCTTCACTTCCATGCCGAAGAACAGCGCCATGACCATGACGACCAGCGAGCCGGCCAGCATGATGATCGACATGCGCCGCACGCCCCGCGGCGTCAGCAGCGAGGTCGCCAGCATGGCCGCGATCGAGGGGAACAGGAACAGCGCGTGGCGCTTCACGAAGTGGAACGGCTCAAGCCCGATCTTCTCGGCCACCGGCGGGCTCGCCGCGAAGGACAGCACCATGCCGCCGATCATCAGGATCAGGAAGGCGGCGAGGAACCAGCGATCGATGGACCACCACCAGTCCGTGATCAGGCCCTTCTTGGCGCGGCTCGACATGGCTCAACCCTTCGGAGACGGTTCGGTCGCAGGCAGCGCGGCCACAAGCTGGCGGAACGTGTCGCCACGCACCTCGAAATTGCGGAACTGGTCGAAGCTCGCGCAGGCCGGCGACAGGAGGACGACCTCGTCCTCGCCCGTCCCGGCCGCGTCGCGCGCCGCATCCTCGACCGCGACCTCCAGGGTACCGGAAATTTCGTAAGGAATTCGTTCACCAAGAGCGGCGGCGAAGGACGGTGCCGCCTCGCCGATCAGATAAGCCTTGGCGACGCGGGAAAAGAGTGGCTCCAGCGAGGCGATGCCGCCCTCCTTGGGCAGCCCGCCGGCGATCCAGTGGATGCGCTCGAAGCTGCCGAGCGCGGGCGCGGCGGCGTCGGCGTTGGTTGCCTTGGAGTCGTTGACGAAGAGCACCCTGGCGCGCCGTCCCACCTCTTCCATGCGATGGGCGAGGCCCGGAAACGAGCGAAGGCCGTCCATGATCTCGTCGTCCGACAGGCCGAGCGCCATCAGCGTCGCGACTGCGGCGGCGGCGTTCTGGCCGTTGTGGCGCCCGCACAGTGAGCCGATGCCGGCGAGCGGAAAGCGCGCCGTGACCACTCCGCTATCTGCGACGCGCACCTCGCCGTCCGCGAAATAGACGCCGTCGTCGAGTGCGCGCTCCTTGGAGATGCGCACGACGACGTTGCCTTCGCTCTCGTGCCAGTCGGCGATGCCGTCGCAGTAGTCGTCGTCGACGCCGATGACCGCGGTGCCCGCTTCCTGCAGCAGGCGCGCCTTGATCGCGGCGTAGTTCTCCATCGTGCCGTGGCGGTCGAGATGGTCGGGCGTCAGGTTCAGGAGGATGCCAACCGTCGGCGCGATCGAGGGCGCGAGGTCGATCTGGTAGGACGAGCACTCGACCACATAGAAGCGGTCGGGCCGCGGCGGCTCCAGCGTCAGCACCGCGACGCCGATATTGCCGCCGAGCTGCGTATCGCGGCCCGACGCCTTGAGGCAGTGGGCGATCAGGGCCGTGGTGGTCGATTTGCCGTTGGTACCGGTGATGGCGACGAAGGGCGCGCGCGGGGTCGATGCCTGTCGCTCACGCACGAAGATCTCGATGTCGCCAATGACAGGCACGCCGGCGGCATTGGCGAGGTCGGCGGCCCAATGGGGCTTCGGGTGCGTCAGCGGTACGCCGGGCGACAGGACGAGCGCCTCGACGCCCGCCCAGTCGAGATCGTGCAGATCGCCGGTCGGAATGCCCTCGGCCCGCGCCGCCTCGACGCTCTTAGGATTGTCGTCGAACGCGGTGAGGCGCGCGCCGCCGGCCTGCAACGCACGGGCCGTCGCCAGACCCGACCCGCCGAGACCGAACAGGGCGACGTTGCGATCCTTGAACGTATGGGCGGCGATCATCCCGAGCCTCAGCGCAGCTTGAGCGTGGACAGGCCGACGAAGGCCAGGAGCAGGGCGATGATCCAGAAGCGGACGACGACCTGGCTCTCGGTCCAGCCGAGCTTCTCGAAATGGTGGTGGATCGGCGCCATCAGGAAGACGCGGCGGCCCGTCATCTTGAACCAGCCGACCTGGATGATGACGGACAGGGCCTCGATCACGAAGAGGCCGCCGATCACGCCGAGCACGAGCTCGTGCTTGGTCGCGACCGCGATGGCGCCGACGAGGCCGCCGAGCGCGAGCGACCCGGTGTCGCCCATGAAGATCGCGGCCGGCGGCGCGTTGAACCAGAGGAAGCCAAGGCCCGCCCCGATCACCGCACCGCAGACGACGGCGAGTTCGCCGGTGCCTGCCACGTAGTGGATCTGCAGGTAGTTGGCGAAGTTGGTGTTACCAGCGAGATAGGCGATCAGGCCGAAGGCGGCCGCCGCGATCATGATCGGCATGATGGCGAGACCGTCGAGCCCGTCCGTCAAATTGACGGCATTGCCGGCCCCGACGATCACGAAGGCCGCGAAGGCGGCGTAGAACCAGCCGAGGTCGATCAGGAGCGACTTGAAGAAAGGGATCGAGAGCGAACTCGCGAAGGACCCCTGCTGCGCGAGGATCACCATGACGCCGGCGGCGAGCGCGATCAGGAACTCCAGCCCGAGGCGCGACTTGCCCGAGAAGCCCTTGTGGCTCTGCTTCGTCACCTTGAGATAGTCGTCGTAGAAGCCGATCGAGCCGAAGCCGATCGTGACCAGCAGCACCATCCAGACATAGAGGTTGGTGAGCTCGGCCCAGAGCAGGGTCGCGACCAGGAACCCTGAGAGGATCATCAGGCCGCCCATCGTCGGCGTGCCGGCCTTCTTGAAATGCGTCTGCGGTCCGTCGGCGCGGATCGGCTGTCCCCGACCCTGGCGCAGGCGCAGGTTCGCGATGATCGCCGGGCCGAACAGGAACACCACGATGAACGAGGTGATCATCGCCCCGCCGGTGCGGAAGGTGATGTAGCGGAAGACGTTGAAGAGCTGCGCGTCGTCGGCGAGCGTGGCGAGATAGGACAGCATGGATCAGGCTCCCTGGCCGAGATCGGAAGGGGCGGACATGCCGGACGCCGCCTCGGCGGGCGGGGTGTGGATGCGGATCAGATCGTCCACGATCTTGGAAAAACCGATGCTTTTCGAGGCCTTCGCCATCACGACGTCGCCCTGGCGAAGATGCCGGACGAGGCTTTCGCGAAGCTCGTCCGGCGAGGCGAACCACTCGTGGCGCACGAGCCGCTCAAGCGCGCCGTCGAGGCCCTTCATCTCGGCCCCGCAGAGGAGCACGAGATCGGGATGGGCGTCGAGGATCGGGCCGGCGAGCTCGGCATGGAGATCGCTCGAGAACTCGCCGAGCTCCAGCATGTCGCCGAGAACGGCGATCCGCCGGCCGCTCGGACCCGGTGCGCCCTGCGCCAGAAGCGCGAGCGCCGCGCGCATCGAGGCGGGGTTGGCGTTGTAGCTCTCGTCGATCAGCGTCCACTCGCCGCTGCCGCCCAGAAGCGGCAGGACATGCCGCTCGCCGCGCCCCTTGCCGGCGCGCCAGGAGCTGAGGGACTTTGCCGCCTGCTCGACGTCGGCGCCCAGAAGATCGGCCGCGCCGAGCACCGCCAGCGCGTTCTGCACGAGGTGACGGCCGCCCGAGCCGAGCTGGACCTCGACCTGCGTCCCGTCGATGCGCGCCACGATGCGCGAGCCGGAAGCCGAAGGGCGGAAGCCGGCCAGCCGGTAGTCCGCGGTCTCCTCCTCGCCGAAGGTCGTGATGCGCGTGACGCCGGCTGCCTGCGCGGCCTGAATCAGGTAGGCCGTCATCGGGTCGTCGGCGTTGAGGACCGCGGTGCCGCCCGGCACGACACCTTCGAAGATCTCGGCCTTGGCTTCGGCGATGTGCTCAAGGCTCTTGAAGAAGCCGAGATGGGCGGCCGCGATCAGCGTGATGACCGCGACATGCGGGCGCACGAGCTTCACCAGCGGCCGGATCTCGTCCGGGTGGTTCATCCCGATCTCGAACACGGCAAAGCGCGTGTCGGCGGGAAGGCGCGCCAGCGTCAGCGGCACGCCCCAATGGTTGTTGAACGATGCGGCCGAGGCATGCACCGTGCCCTGGTCGCCGAGCACATGGCGCAGGGCATCCTTGGTCGTGGTCTTGCCGACGCTGCCGGTGACGGCGACGATGCGGGCCGCGGAGCGGTCGCGCGCCGCCGAGCCGAGGCGCTCGAGCGCCTTCAACACATCGTCGACGACGACGATCGGCAGGCCGATCGCGCCGAGCGCCGGCAGCTTCTTCTCGGCCACGACCAGCATCGAGGCACCGCCTGCCGCAGCCTGACGCAGGAAGGCGTGCCCGTCGAAGGCGTCGCCTTTGATGGCGAAGAAGGCATCGCCCGGCTGGAGCGTGCGGGTGTCGATCGACACGCCCGTGACCGCAGCCGGCATCGCGCCGATCGGCCGCCCGCCGGTTGCGGCGGCCAGCGCCTCGCCGGTCCAGAGCGGCGCGCTCATCGGGACGCCTCCGCGATCGCGGCGCGCACTTCCTCGTGGTCCGAGAAGGGCCGCGTGTCCGCGCCGACCGTCTGGCCGTTCTCGTGGCCCTTGCCGGCGACGATCACCGTATCCCCTGCCCGCGCCTGCTCCACCGCGTGGCGGATCGCCGCGCGGCGGTCGCCGATCTCCTCGGCCTCCGGCACGGCGGCAAGGATCTCGGCGCGGATCGTGGCCGGCACCTCGGAGCGCGGGTTGTCGTCGGTGACGATCACGACGTCGGCGAGCCGCTGCGCGATCTCGCCCATGATCGGGCGCTTGCCGCGATCGCGATCGCCGCCGCAGCCGAACACGAGGATCACGCGGCCGGTGGTGAACGGGCGCACGGACGACAGGACGTTCTCCAGCGCCTCGGGCTTGTGGGCGTAGTCGACGAAGACCGGCGCCCCGTCGGCCGTCGTGCCGGCAAGTTCCAGGCGACCGGGGGCGCCCTTCAGGTGCTCCAGCGCCGGCAGGACGTCGTCGACGTTGCGGCCCGTCGCGATCGCGAGGCCCGCCGCAACAAGCGCGTTCGCCATCTGGAATTCGCCGGCCAGCGGCAGCACGATGCGGTAGAGTTTGCCCGCCGCCTCGATCTCGGCGACCTGCCGATGACGCTCGTGCTCCAGCCGCTTCAGCCTCAGGAAGCCGCCGTTGCTGCCGACCGTCATCACGGTGGCGCCGGCCCGCTGCGCGGCCTCGGTGGCTGCGGCGGACCAGCGGTCGTCGGCGTAGATCACGGCCGGCGCGCCCTTCGGCAGCAGCGTGTCGAAAAGGCGCATCTTGGCGCGGAAGTAGTCGTCCACCGTCGGGTGGTAGTCCATGTGGTCGCGGCCGAGATTGCTGAAGCCGGCGGCCCTCAGTTCCACGCCGTCGAGCCGGCGCTGGTCGAGGCCGTGGCTCGACGCCTCCATCGACGCATGGGTGACGCCCTCGTCGACGAGTTCCGCCATCAGACGGGCGAGCGCCACCGGCTCGGGCGTCGTCAGCGAGCCGTACTCGTCGCGCGTCGGCGACACTACGCCGGTCGTGCCGATCGAGGCGGCCTTCAGCCCGCACATCGTCCAGATCTGGCGCGTGAAGGCGGCGATCGAGGTCTTGCCGCTGGTGCCGGTCACTGCCACGACGTGGTCCGGCTGGCGGCCGTAGAAACGCGCGGCCATGCGGGCGAGCGCGCGGCGCGCGTCGCCGCTGCGCAGGACGGGGACGGCCGGCGAAGCCTCGACACCCGCCGGCAGAAGCACGGCAGCCGCGCCCCGCGCGACCGCATCGTCCACGAAGGCCGCGCCGTCGCCCTTGGTGCCGGCGAGCGCGGCGAACAGCATGCCGGGCCGCACCTGCCGCGAATCCGAGGTCAGGCCGGTGACGTCGACCGTGTCATCGCTGGGCCCCGTGGCGAGGTCCTCGGCCAGATCGCAAAGCTTCATTCACCATCTTCCGCATCGCATGGAAAAGCCGGCGGATGGCCCGCCGGCTTTTCCGGGTTCGTCTCGTGGGCTCGTCCTGTAGAACACGGGGCGAGCCTGTTGAAGCATTTTGACGTCAGTACGACACGAGGAGCGACTTGCCCGTTTCCCCGAAGTCGGGCTTCACGTCGAGGAAGGTGGCGGCGCGGCGTACGATGTTGCCGACCATCGGCGCGGCGTTGTAGCCGGCGGTCGCCGCGTACTTGCCCTCTTCCTTCTTGGGCTCGTCGATGATCGAGAGCACCAGATAGCGCGGCTTCTCGATCGGGAAGGCGCCGACATAGGCGTTGAAGCGCATGTCCTTGGAGTAGCGGCCCGCGACGACCTTTTCCGCCGTGCCCGTCTTGCCGCCGACATGATAGCCCGGCGGGTTGGCGCTCTTGCCCGAGCCCGACACGCCGTTGAGCTTGAAGATCTCGCGCATTTCGGCCGAGGTCTGGTCCTTCAGGACCTTCACCTTGATCTTGTCCGCCTCTTCCTTGGTGCGCGGCAGGAAGGTCGGCGGCACGTACCAGCCGTCGTTGACGATCGCAGCCGCGGCCACCGCCGTCTGCAGCGGCGTCGTCGAGACGCCGTGCCCGAAGGCGATCGTCATCGAGTTGATCTTCTTCCACTGCTTGGGCTGCGTCGGCATCGCCGTCTCGGGCAGCTCGGTCTTGATGCGCGACAGGAGACCCATGCGCGTCAGGAACTCCTTGTGCCCCTCGATACCGACGAGGTCGGCCTCGCGGGCGGAGCCGACGTTCGAGGAATACTCGAAGATCTCGGGCACCGAGAGCGGGCGGCCCTTGCCGTGGAACTCCTTGATCGTGAAGCCGGCGACGCGGAAGGGCGTCGTCGAGAACACGTCGTTGTAGCGAACGAGGCCCGAATCCAGCGCCATCGCGGTCGTGAAGATCTTGAAGGTCGACCCCATCTCGAACGTGCCGGCCGAGATGCGGTTGAGGTTTTCCTTCTTCAGCGCGTCGCCCGGAAAGTTCGGATCGTAGTCGGGCAGCGAGGCCATGGCGATGATTTCGCCGGTCTGGATGTCCATGACGAGGCCGCCGGCGGCGATCGCCTTGTACTTGGCCATGGCGGCAACGAGCTCGTCACGCACGATGTGCTGGACGCGCAGGTCGATCGACAGCTTGACCGGCTCCAGCTTGTCGTTGCCGGCGAAACCGAGCTGCTGGAGATCACGGAAGCCCGCGTCGTCGACATACTTCTCCATGCCGGCGATGCCCTGGTTGTCGACGTTGGTCACGCCGACGATGTGGGCTGCGGTCGGACCGCCGGGGTAGAAGCGCTTCTTCTCGGTCCGGAAGCCGATACCGGGAATGCCGAGCGCCATGATCTCCTGCTGCTGGCGCGGCGTCAGTTCGCGCTTCAGCCAGGCGAAGCCCGCCTTGGAGGACAGGCGCGCGTGCAGGATCTTCGGGTTGAGGTCGGGCAGGACGGTGAGGAGCGACTCCGTCGCCTCGTCCGCGTCGACGATGCGGCGCGGCTCGGCAAACAGCGAGGCGGTCTTGATGTCGGTCGCCAGCACCTCGCCGTTGCGGTCGAGGAGGTCGGGGCGCGTCACAGGCCCCTGCCCCGCAGCGGAGCGATAGGTGTCGTTCGGATCCGACTGCGTGCCGAGATAGACGAGGCGACCGCCGATCACGAGGTAGATCGCGCAGAACAGCCCCGTCGCGATGACGAAGCGCGGCTTGTTGCGCGGCGCCTCGACGCGGCGGCGGCGGAGGCCCGTTGCGGTCGTCGCGGGCGCGGCGGCAGCGGTCAGCCCGAGGCCGGAGAGAAGCTTGCGCAAGGCTTTCATCGAATGCGGCCCTGGCTGGCGGATGCGATCTTGGAGCTGTGCGCGGCCTCCTCGGGAGCCGGAGGCGCGGGCACGGCGGGAAGCTGGTTCGGCTCGACGATCTGCTGCGGCTCGACCGGCTTCAGCTGGAGCACGGCGTCGAAGTTGCGCGCCAGCGCCTCGAGGCGGAAGGGCTGATTGAGGAGGCTCCAGTCGGCCTCGAGCAGCTGCATCGTCTCGCGCTCCTGCGCGATCTTGCGGTCGAGCAGCATCACCTCGTGCTCGAGCGATTCGGCCTGATACTTCTGGCCGAAGGTCCACGTCGCGACGACGAGGACGATGGCGACGAGAAGGACGTCGAGCGTCTTCAGCATGGGTCAGGCAGCTCCGGACGGCGGCAGGTCCGCAAGGGATGGCAGATCGACGAAGGCCGTCGCCTCCGCTTGCCCCCGGGGCGGCAGCGCGGTTCGGACGGCGGCTCGCAACTTGGCCGATCGTGCGCGAGGATTGAGAGCGATCTCCCGCTCGTCGCCCGTCACGGCCTTGTTGCGAGCTTCGAATGTGACGTCCTTATGCTGAACATCCGGTAAATGGCGCGAACCTGTCGCCGCCTCCGAGCGGTCGCGCAGAAAGCGCTTCACGATGCGATCCTCCAGCGAATGGAAGGTCACGACCACGAGCCGCCCGCCCGGCTTCAGGACATGCTCGGCGGCCACCAGCGCGCGCACGAGTTCGCCGAGTTCGTCGTTCACGAAGATTCGCAGCGCCTGGAAGGTGCGCGTTGCCGGGTCGATCCGGTCCTTGTGCGAACGGCCGACGACCTTGCCGACGAGCCCGGCAAGATCCAGCGTGCGCTCGAACGGGCGCTCGGCCCGGCGTGCCTCGATGGCGCGCGCGATCCGGCCCGCCTGCCGCTCCTCGCCGAGGAAGTTCAGGATACGCGCGAGATCGCCGACCTTGAAGCGATTGACGACGTCGGCGGCGCTCGGTCCCGCGCGGCTCAAGCGCATGTCGAGCGGCCCGTCCTTCTGGAACGAGAAGCCCCTCTCCGCATCGTCGATCTGCATGGAGGACACGCCGATATCGAGGACCACGCCGTCGAACGGCGCCTCACAGCGCTCGGCCGCGATCGCCCGAAGGTCGCCGAAGCGGCCGGGATGGAGCGACAGGTTCGGATAGCGCTCGAGAAGCGGCCTCGCACCCTCGATCGCCGTCGGGTCTCGGTCGATGCCGAGGACGCTCCCACCGCGGTCGAGGATCGCCGCGGAATAGCCGCCCGCGCCGAACGTGCCGTCGACGAACCGCTCGCCCGGCCTGGGATCGAGCGCCTGAAGAACGGGGTCGAGAAGCACCGGAACGTGGCGGACCGGTCCGCCACCGGCCGGCACGAGGGCCGAGCCGTGGTCCGCCATCATTCCGGTGTACTCTCGAACGCGCCTCGGCCCTGGCGGCGCGCGGTGAGCCGCGCCCTCGCTTCGGCCCGATAGGCTTCGAACTGGGAAGGCTCCCAGAGTTGGAAGAAGTGGTTGCGCCCGACGAAGGCGACGCGGTCGGTGATGCCCGTGTGCGAGCGGATGAAGTCGGTCACCATGATCCTCCCCTCGCCATCGAACTTCAGGAATGCCCCGTCGCCATAGGCGAAGAGCGACATGTCGGCGTAGTCCTCGCCGAAGGGATCCTCGGCGGCCATGCGGGCTTCGTAGCGCTCCAAGAGATCGACGCCGCCGACGTCGATCGCCGGATGCCCGATCGCCTGCAGGGCGTAGAGGTCCCGAACGCCGCGGCCGGCAAGGACCTGACGGAAGTGAGCCGGAACCGACACGCGACCCTTGGCGTCGATGTTGTTGATCGCATTGGAAAGAAACCGCTCCACCAACTGCGAACCCCACCCCGCCCGACACCAGCCCTTCCACCAACCCCGCTCCACCGAAACAGGCACAGCAGGACTCATCCAAGCAACCTTAGGTTGCACGGTTGATCCGATCTCACGCGATCGAACGAGGTCCTGGCATGCTCGGAATCGGCCCTGAACGGGCCTTCGAATGTGAATTTTGGGATAACATGGGCCTATATGGGGGTCAATGGGATCGACCCATCCGGCGCCCGCCTCGAACCCCTTGCGCTGCGGGGCATGGAAGAAAATAATCTAGCAAAAACAGTTGCTTGAAAAATTTCGTACGCGCGAAACACAGCCCGCCGCGTTGCAGCAAAGCCGCGTTCGAAATGTTTGCGAAGCGAGTGGTTGCCCTGTCAGCGTGCGACGCTAGGGGCTCTTCGCGCCAGTACTTGAAGAGTGCGCGGACGCCGGCACGCCGAGGCGCCCTCGGCATCCCGTGGTTGCGGTGGGGGCCCATCCCATGGGCCGACGGTCGAGGAGCCAGCCGGCCTGTAAGCCGGGTTCTGTGCGACGGCCGAAACCGTGCGGCGACCATTCCTCTGGGACGCCGCTCGCGCGGCGCCTCGTGCAACCTACCCGGACGACTGGCCCGGAGCGGGCCGGCGGTTGCCCGCCGCGTCGTCCCTATTCGGTCTTGCTCCCGGTGGGGTTTACCATGCCGCGACCGTTGCCGGCCGCGCGGTGGGCTCTTACCCCACCCTTTCACCCTTACCTCGCGACCCGAGAGTGGCGAGGCGGTCTGCTCTCTGTGGCACTGTCCCTGGGGTCACCCCCGCCGGGCGTTACCCGGCACCGTTTCTCCTAGGAGCCCGGACTTTCCTCCCCCGCGGTCTTTCGACGATTGCGGCAGCGGTCGCCCGGCCGGCTGGCTGCGGGCGGTGTCGCCCGGCGGCCGGGCGCTGTCAAGCGCCGACGAGCCGATCGCGCGGTCGGATCAGAGCGAGGCGAGGACCGTCTTGACCTTCTGGCAGTAGCGCGCCGAGGTCGGGTTCATGCGCTTGGAATAGTGCCCGGCATTGTACTTGAGAATCGTGCCGCAAAGCGTGCCGCCGCCACGCCGTTCGGCGCCCGCCAGATACTTCATGCCGTACTTGATGTTGACCGCGGGATTGTAGAGATCGCTCGAGTCCCCCTCGAAGCCCATGTCCCGCGCGGTCGCGGGCTTGATCTGCATCAGGCCGATCTCGCCGGCCCGGCCGGTCACCTCGATCTTGTAGTTGCTCTCCACCGAGACGATCGCATGGGCGAGCTCGACGGGAATATCATTGGCCTTCGCCTCGCGGGCGATGATGTCGGCGAACGGGCGCGCGGCCAGCGTGTCGTTCGTGTCCTCGACCGGATCGGTCGGCTTCTGCTCGGAGATGGACGGTTCGGCGACGGGCGCCAGGGACGTGGATGAAGCGGTATCGGCTTGAGCGGCAGAAATCTGGGCAAGCAGAAGCGTCGCGGCGCAGGCCGCGGCAGGCAGACGGTTCATTTTGGTTCCGTGGATTGTCGGCGCGCGTCGAACGGACGAGCAGCCGGCCCCCTCAAAAGCCGCCCGGATACGCGGCGGCGATGACGAAAGAGTTTTTGCCGGAGCAATTCACCGCCAATGTGTCGCGGCGATCACGGAACATTTCAGCCTGAAACAATTCGAGACGAACGTAAGCCGGCCATACATTCTCTAGAGGATCGACGGCAGGCTCGTCAGGAGACGGTGAAGGGTCGTGATCGTCCCCAT
>NZ_CAJYIU010000309.1 GCF_913775355.1 uncultured Aureimonas sp. | reverse complement strand
GAGAAGGTCGGGCAACGTCTTGATGATGTCGCGCAGCGCATGGATCGTCGCATCCGGCGTGTTGGCGCAGATCTGGATCGATAGGTCGCCGTGGCACAGCGCCGGATCGAGCGCGTCGTTGGGAAACCGCGCCATGCGCTGGAGGCAGCGCGGACGCAGCGGCTGGAGCCACGGACGGTCCTCGAAGAAGCTGTGCCCGAGCGACAGGGTCATCGTCAGGTTGTCGTGCGCGATCACGGGGCCGAGGATGCCGGAATCGGCGGGCGGAAGCTTCGGGTCGAGTTCGGGCACCGGGCCGCCCGCCATCAGGAAGCGGAAGCGCTCGGTGAGGGTGCGGAACAGGCGCTCGACCTCGTCCGGCGACTGCGCCAGCGTGTCGAAGGCGACCACCATGCCGGCCGCCGGGCGGGGCGTGACGATGCCGCTCTGATGGAGGCCGTGGAACGGCTGGCTCCGACGCGCCGCCTCGCTGTGCGGCGCGTCGGCGACCTCGACTTCGGCCGCGCGCGCGGCGCCAAGACCCGCGATCGACGCGGCGGCAGCGCTGCCGGCAAGGCCCATCAGCAGGCGGCGGCGATCCGTGACGAAGGCGGGGCAGCCGCCGGTGGGGGCGCCGCTCATGCGTCGTCCTGCCCGAGGCCGATCGCGGTGCCGAGCGCGTCGATCGCCTCAGCCAGCGCGCGTGCATCCGCTGCCAGCCTGCCGCGCGCGGCCTCCGGCACGGTGTCGAACGAAGGCGCGGCACCGGTGCCGTGAAGCGCAGCGACCTCGCCCTTCAAGGCTTGAAGCCGGGTCTCCACCGCAGCGAAGGGCGCGGGCGCCGCATCCGCGGCGACGGGCTTGAGGAGGATCGCGATCTTCTCGACGCCGGCAAGGCGCGCCTCGATATCGGTGATGTCGGTGCGGGCATAGACGTTCTCGCCGCCGCCCTCCGCCGTGTCCGCCAGCGCGCGCAGGGCACGCGTCGCGCCGTCCGTCATGTCGACGGGGCCGATCTTCAGGGCGCGCAGCCGCTCGCGCAGCGCGCCGATATCCGCGACAAGTTGATCGGCGATGGGCCCGAGGCCGTCGAGCGACCCTCGGGCGAAGAGGCCGTATTCCAAGCGGTGGAAGCCGGTGAAGCCGCCGTCCGCCTCGCGCGCGGCGAGATAGGCGGCGACCGGGTCGATCCGGTCGGCCAGGTCCCCGATCCGCTCGGCGACGGGGGCGATGCGCTCGAACGGCGCGCGTGCGGGTGCGTAGAGCTCGCGGGCGCGGGCCATGTCGCCGCTGCGCACGGCCGCGGCGAGCGCTTCCGCCGCGCGCTGGAGATCGCGCGCCTGCATCTGCGTGAAGACCTGATACTCGGCGAGCGGCCCGACGAAGGCGACGAGCCGCGGCGCCTCGGTCGGTGCACCGCTCCCCGACGGCAGGACCACGAGGCGGCCGCGCGGGTTGGACAGAAGGCCGCAGGTGATCGCGTATTCGCCGGGCTTCAGGCGCGCGCCGATCGTCTGCGACAAGCCGGGCGCGATGTTCTCGCGCTCCTCGACCACCATTACGCCGTCGAGGATCTCCCATTCCACGGCGCGCTCGGTCTCGTTGACGATCCGGAAGCTGACGCGGCCGGCCGGAACCGTCAGGGCGTTCGGCTGGCAGGCGTCGCCGCGCAGCGTCACGGTCACCGCGTCAGCGCCGGGGGCGCGGCGTGCGGCGACCTGTGAGGCATAGGCGAAGGCGCCGACGCCTGCGAACATCAGGCCGGCGGACGCGACGGCCCCCCAGCGAAGGGCACGGCGCGAGACGGGAGCGGGGGCGGTCATCAAGCCGTCCTCAATGCAGTGCGGCGGCGGGGCGCGCGGGCGCTCGGGCTGGCGAGGCGGCCGGACGCAGGAACAGCCGCAGGGTGACGACGAGATAGGCGAAATAGGCGAGAAGCTCGCCGGCATTCGGGTCGGCCATGTAGCCGAAGAGGCCCGACAGGACGCTGCCGAGCGCGCTGTCCACCGGCAGGACGGGCGTCAAGTCGATCACCGTCGCCTGCAGCGCGTTCCAGACGCCGGCCTCGTGGAGATGGCGCAGCGAGCCGGCGAGGAGGCCGGCCGCAACGACGATGATGAAGACGCCGGTCCAGCGGAAGAAGCGCGACAGGTCGAGCCGCACCCCGCCGGCATAGATGGCGGCGCCGAGAAGGGCCGAGACGCCGATGCCGAGAAGCGCTCCGAGCGGGCCGGCCGCGCCGGGGCTCTGCTGGAAGAGGGCGAGAAGGAAGAAGACCGACTCCAGCCCTTCGCGCGCGACGGCGAAGAACACGAGGCCGACGAGCGCCAGCCCTTGCGCCCGCGTTCCACTGAGCGCCTGGTCGATCGAGCCCTGCAGTTCGGCTTTGAGCGAGCGCGCCGCCTTGCGCATCCACAGCACCATCGAGGTGAGGATCGCGACGGCGACGAAGCCGACCAGCGCCTCGAAGAGTTCCTGCGTGCGCTGGGGGAACTCCGCGCTCGCCAGCTGCAGCCCGGCGCCGACGAAGAGCGACAGCGCGACGGCGAGGAAGATGCCCGACCAGACGGCCGGCATCCAGGCGCCGCGACCGCTGCGCGAGATGTAGCCGGCGACGATCCCGACGATCAAGGCGGCCTCCAGCCCCTCGCGGAGCATGATGAGGAACGGGACGAGCATGGTCGGACCCCAGCGGTTCTGAACAGGATGCGGCGAGCGTTCGCCGGGTGGGTCCTCATAATCCTTCACAAAAAAGTCAGCAAATGTTTTGTTTTGGAACTGCTCCAGCCTAACCCCTGCCGCACAACGGTTTGCGGGGTGTCGACAGGTCGTTTCTCGCCGTCGGCCAGGGTCCGGACGGCGAGTTTTGGCGATGCCTCGCCACGGCCGGTCAAATCATATAAGGACATCCTTATATGTGGTGCGGCCGCGCCCCGGCCTTGAGGTGCTTCCCATGAGTTCCACCCTCGACACGCTCTTCGCGTCCCGCCTCGCGCAGCCGCGCGACGATGTCTGGACGGCGCTGCGCAAGGCGGCCGCCGAGCGTATCCTGATCCTCGACGGCGCGATGGGCACGCAGATCCAGGGGCTCGGCCTGCAGGAGGACGATTTCCGCGGCGACCGCTTCCACGACTGCCGCTGCCACCTTCAGGGCAACAACGACCTCCTCGTCCTGACGCAGCCCAAAGCCATCGAGGACATCCACTTCGCCTACCTGATGGCCGGCGCCGATATCGTCGAAACCAACACGTTCTCCGGCACGACGATCGCGCAGGCGGACTACGAGATGGAGGCGGTGGTCTACGAATTGAACCGCGAGGGCGCGGCCGTAGCGCGCCGCGCGGCCCTGCGCGCCGAAGAGGCAGACGGGCGCCGGCGCTTCGTCGCGGGCGCGATCGGCCCGACCAACCGCACCGCCTCGATCTCGCCCGACGTCAACAATCCCGGCTACCGCGCCGTCACCTTCGACGACCTTCGCATCGCCTACGCCCAGCAGGTTCGCGGCCTCCTCGACGGCGGCTCCGACATCATCCTCATCGAGACGATCTTCGACACGTTGAACGCGAAGGCCGCGATCTTCGCGGCCGAGGAGGTGTTCGCCGAGGCCGGCATCTCGCTGCCGGTGATGATCTCCGGCACCATCACCGACCTGTCGGGGCGCACCCTGTCCGGCCAGACGCCGACCGCCTTCTGGCATTCGGTGCGCCACGCCAAGCCCTTCACCATCGGCCTCAACTGCGCGCTCGGCGCGGAAGCCATGCGCCCGCATCTCGCCGAGATCTCGGGCGTCGCCGACACCTATGTCTGCGCCTATCCCAATGCCGGCCTGCCCAACGAGTTCGGCCAGTACGACGAGACGCCGGACGCGATGGCGCGACAGGTGCGCGGCTTCGCCGAAGAGGGGCTGATCAACGTCGTCGGCGGCTGCTGCGGCTCGACCCCCGAGCACATCCGCGCCATCGCCGACGCGGTCGCGGGCCTCAAGCCGCGCGCCATCCCGAAGCCCGCCCCGATGATGCGCCTGTCGGGCCTCGAGCCCTTCACGCTGACGAAGGACATCCCCTTCGTGAACGTCGGCGAGCGCACGAATGTCACGGGCTCGGCCAAGTTCCGTAAGCTCATCACGGCAGGCGACTACGCCGCCGCACTGGATGTCGCGCGCGATCAGGTGGCGAACGGCGCGCAGGTCATCGACGTCAACATGGACGAGGGCCTGATCGACTCGAAGGCCGCGATGGTCGAGTTCCTCAACCTCGTGGCCTCGGAGCCCGATATCGCCCGCGTGCCGGTGATGATCGACAGTTCCAAGTGGGAGGTGATCGAGGCCGGGCTGCAGTGCGTCCAGGGCAAGCCGATCGTCAACTCGATCTCGATGAAGGAGGGCGAGGAAGCCTTCCTGCATCACGCGCGCCTCTGCCGCCTCTACGGCGCGGCCGTCGTCGTCATGGCCTTCGACGAGGAGGGGCAGGCCGACAGCTTCGAGCGCAAGGTCGCGATCTGCTCGCGCGCCTACAAGCTCCTCACCGAGAACGGCTTCCCGCCCGAGGACATCGTCTTCGACCCCAACGTCTTCGCGGTCGCGACCGGCATCGAGGAACACGATGGCTACGGCGTCGCCTTCATCGAGGCGACGCGCACGATCCGGGAGACGCTGCCGCACGCCCATATCTCGGGCGGCGTGTCGAACCTCTCCTTCTCGTTCCGCGGCAACGAGCCGGTGCGCGAGGCGATGCACGCGGTGTTCCTCTACCATGCCATCCAGGCCGGCATGGACATGGGCATCGTCAACGCAGGGCAACTCGCGGTCTACGATTCCATCGACCCCGACCTTCGCGAGGCCTGCGAGGACGTGGTGCTCGACCGGCCGGGGCGGGAGGGCAAGAGCCCGACCGAGCGGCTGCTCGAGATCGCCGAGCGCTATCGCGGCACCGCCGGCAAGGAAGCGAAGGCCAAGGACCTGTCGTGGCGCGAGGGCACGGTGGAGGAGCGGCTGTCCCACGCGCTCGTCAACGGCATCACCGAGTTCATCGACGCCGACACGGAAGAGGCGCGGCAAAAGGCCGAGCGTCCGCTGCACGTGATCGAGGGGCCGCTGATGGCCGGCATGAACACGGTCGGCGACCTCTTCGGCGCCGGCAAGATGTTCCTGCCGCAGGTGGTGAAGTCCGCCCGCGTCATGAAGCAGGCCGTCGCCCATCTCCTTCCCTACATGGAGGAGGAGAAGCGCCTGAACGGCGGCGAAGCGCGCAAGAACGCCGGCAAGATCCTGATGGCGACCGTCAAGGGCGACGTCCACGACATCGGCAAGAACATCGTCGGCGTCGTGCTGGCCTGCAACAACTACGAGGTGATCGACCTCGGCGTGATGGTGCCGGCCGCCAAGATTCTCGAGACGGCCAAGGCGGAGAAGGTCGACGTCATCGGCCTGTCCGGCCTGATCACGCCCTCGCTCGACGAGATGGTGCATGTCGCGAGCGAGATGGAGCGCGAGGGCTTTGACGTGCCGCTCCTGATCGGCGGGGCGACCACGAGCCGCGTCCACACCGCGGTCAAGATCGATCCGCGCTATCGCAAGGGGCAGACCGTCTACGTGACCGACGCCAGCCGCGCCGTCGGCGTCGTGTCGAGCCTCCTGTCGCCCGAGGGGCGTGACGCCTATGCCGCCGGCGTGCGTGCCGAATACGAGCGCGTGGCGGTGAAGCATGCCGAGGCCGAGGCCGAGAAGCAGCGCCTGCCGCTGGAGAAGGCGCGCGCCAACCGCCAGCCGATCGACTGGTCGGGCTTCCGGCCGGTGAAGCCCTCGTTCCTCGGCACGCGTACCTTCGACACCTGGGATCTCGCCGATCTCGCCCGCTACATCGACTGGACGCCGTTCTTCCAGACCTGGGAGTTGAAGGGACGCTATCCCGCGATCCTCGACGACGAAGCGCAGGGTGCGGCGGCGCGCCAGCTCTTCGACGACGCGCAAGGCATGCTGTCGCAGATCGTTGCGGAGGGCTGGTTCCGGCCGCGCGCCGTGGTCGGCTTCTGGCCGGCGAACGCCATCGGCGACGACGTGCGCCTTTATACCGACGAGGCGCGCAACACGGAGCTTGCGACCTTCTTCACGCTGCGCCAGCAGCTCGCCAAGCGCGGCGAGCGACCGAACGTGGCGCTGGCCGACTTCGTCGCGCCGAAGGAGAGCGGCCTCGCCGACTATCTCGGCGGCTTCGTCGTCACCGCCGGCATCGAGGAGGAGGCGATCGCCGAGCGCTTCGCGAAAGCCAACGACGACTACTCGGCCATCATGGTGAAGGCGCTGGCCGACCGGTTCGCGGAAGCCTTCGCCGAGCGCCTGCACGAGGTCGTCCGGCGCGAGCTCTGGGCCTACGCGCCGGACGAAGCCTTCGCCCCGGAGGAGCTGATCGGCGAGCCCTATACCGGCATCCGCCCGGCGCCGGGCTATCCCGCCCAGCCCGACCACACCGAAAAGGTGACCCTGTTCAAGCTCCTCGACGCGGAAGCCGAGACCGGCGTCACGCTCACCGAGAGCTATGCCATGTGGCCGGGATCATCGGTCTCCGGCCTCTATCTGGCGCATCCCGACAGCTATTACTTCGGCGTCGCCAAGGTCGAGCGCGACCAGGTCGATGACTATGCCGGGCGCAAGGGCATGGCGGTGGCCGAGGTCGAGCGTTGGCTCGGGCCGGTGCTCAACTACGTGCCGACGCGGAGCTGAGAGCCTTTCGGCGACCCTCTGACGTCACCGCAGAGCCAAACGCCGGTCGCACCAAGCGGCCGGCGTGTCTCGTCAAACCCTCCGCATCGGGTCGTCGGTGCATCGCCCGTTTCGCGCAAGATATGCCGCAATGCAAAATGGTAAGACCGACTTACTGTAAGTAATAACCGCCATATCTGCAGTCAAAATGTGGCTAAAACGGCACAACGATGTGTCGGAGCGTCGATCCGGAAAGGGGCGGCGGCGTTTTTAAATTGTGTCCAAACATCTTCAGTGCCATTCCTGGGACGTAGCCGCCGCAAGGGCTGCGTAGCCTTCAACCAGGATTTGTCCGGGACAATGAAAAACGTTTTCCACCAAGTACTTCTTGGCTCCGCTGCGGCTCTCGTCGCTGTTTCCGGCGCTCGCGCTGCCGACGCCATCGTGGCCGTCGAGCCGGAGCCGGTCGATTACGTCCGCGTTTGCGACGTCTACGGCAAGGGCTTCTACTACATCCCGGGCACCGAGACCTGCCTTTCGGTCGGCGGTTACGTCCGCTTCCAGGTGAACGTCGCCGGTGACCCGGCCGTCAACCTCGAAGGCGACGACTACCAGCTCGCCAGCCGCGTCCGCGCCCGTCTGAACTTCGACGCCCGCGAAGAGA
>NZ_CAJYIU010000308.1 GCF_913775355.1 uncultured Aureimonas sp. | reverse complement strand
GGACGACGAGACCGTGCACCCGCAGGCCGAGGCCGCGCGCACGCAGACCTCGGTTCCCGACAACAGCCCCTATCTCGCGGGCCATTCCAGCGAACCGCGTGGCGGCGCGGGCTTCGGCTCGCTCCTAGGCGCGGGCGCGCTCGGCGCCGTGATCGCCCTTCTTCTCGGCGGCACCGCGCTCTACGGCGGTCTCATCCCGCCGCCCGGCCAGCAGCAGCCGGTGCAGACCCAGCAGTTCGCCCAGGCCGGCGATGTCCAGCAGCTTCGCAGCGACCTCGATCAGGTGCGTGGCGTGGTCGAGCAGGTCCAGTCCGCGCAGGCCGCCGGCGGCGCCGGCTCGGGCACCGTTTCGACCGCCGAGTTCACGCAGCTGACCGATCGCGTCACCGCCAACGAGCGCGCCATCCAGAGCGGCGGTACCTCGACCGGCGACGCCGCGGCCGCGGCCGCGGCCGCCAACGAGGCGGCGACCACTGCGCGCGACACCGCGGCGCGGGCGGAAACCGCCGCCAACGCGGCCCGTGACACCGCGAACGCCGCGCAAGGGGCCGCCGACGAGGCGCGCCAGGGCGTCTCCGCCGCGCAGCAGGCCGCCCAGAACGCGCAGAGCGCCGCCAACGAGGCGCGCTCTGCGATCGACGGTTTCGGCCAGCGCCTCGGCGCGATCGAGGAAGCCAACAAGCGCGCCGCGGTCGCCCTGTCGGCCGCCGGGCTGAAGTCGGCGATCGACCGCGGTACGCCCTTCATGTCGGAACTGGAGACTTTCGCGACCGCCTCCGGCGACACTGAGGCCGTCGCCCCCTTGCGCGATTTCGCGGCCAAGGGCGTGCCCACCGCTTCGACGCTGAACGCACGCTGGCAGGAGGCCGAATCGGCGATCCTCTCGGCGGTGCGCCCGGAGGTCTCCACCGAGGACGTTGGCACGCAGGTCCTGTCGGGCCTGCGCTCGCTGGTCCAGGTCCGCCCGGCCGGCACCAGCGTCGCGCCCGACGCGCCGGGGCCGCAGGCGGCCGTCGCACGCATGGACGCGGCCGTCACCTCCGGCGACTACGCCGCGTGGCTTGCCGAGTGGGACAAGCTGCCGGACGCGGCCAAGACCGCGTCGGAGAGCTTCGCCGCCGACGTTCGCGCGCGCGTCGAGGCCGACCGCCTCATCCAGGACACGATCAACCGCGCCGTCGGCGCCTCGTCGCAGGGCTGACATGCTGGCTATTCTCGCCTTCTTCCTCGTCGTCCTGGCCGCCGGTCTCGGCTTCGCCTGGCTCGCCGACCATCCCGGAACCGTGTCGCTGATCTGGCAGGGCCAGGAGGTCGGCACGAGCTTCACCGTCTTCGTGGTGCTGCAGATCGCGCTGGTCGTCGCGGCCGTGCTCCTGTTCTGGATCGTGCGCGGCTTCTTCAAGGCGCCCGACCGCGTGTCGCGCTTCTTCTCGACGCGCCGCCGGGACAAGGGCTACCGCGCGCTGTCGGCTGGCATCATCGCGGTCGGTGCGGGCGATGCTGTCACCGCCCGCCGCATGACCAAGCAGGCCGCCAAGCTCCTGCCGGGCCGGTCCGAGCCGATGCTGCGCTTCCTCGACGCGCAGACCGCGCTGATCGAGGGCGACAACGCCCGCGCCCGCGCGATCTTCGAGGAACTCGAAGCCCAGCCCGAGACGCGTCTCGTCGGTCTTCGCGGCCTCTACCTCGAGGCCGAGCGCCTCGGCGACCGGGGGGCTGCCCGCAACTACGCCGAGCGCGCGGTGCGCATCGCGCCTCATGTCGGCTGGGCCGGCGGCGCCGTGCTCGACCTGAAGGCCGCGCAGGGCGATTTCGACGGCGCGCTCGCGATCCTCGAGGCGCAGCGCGATTCGCGCCTCATCGACAAGGCGGAAAGCCGCCGCCTTCGCGCGGTGCTGCTGGCCGGCAAGGCGCAGACGCTGGCCGATGCCGACCCGAACGGCGCCCGTGCGCTCGCCCGCGAGGCGCAGAAGCTCGCGCCCGACCTCGTTCCCGCCGCCGCGATCGCCGGCCGCGCCGCGATCCGTCTCGGCGACGGGCGCGCCGCCACCAAGGCGCTGGAAGCCTCGTGGAAGCACGAGCCGCATCCCGAGATCGCCGCGCTCTACATCCACGCACGATCCGGCGACGGCGTCGAGGAGCGTCTGCGCCGCGCCCGCGCGCTGGCGGCGCTGCATCCCGGCCATGTCGAGTCGCGGCTCGCGGTGGCCCACGCCGCCCTCGACGCCCGCGATTTCGCGACCGCCCGCGCCGAAGCGACGGCGGCCGCGGACGCCGCCCCGCGCGAATCGACCTACCTGCTTCTGGCCGACATCGAGGACGCCGAGTCCGGCAACGAGGCGCTGGTGCGCCAGTGGATGGCGCGCGCCGTCCACGCGCCGAAGGACCCGGCCTGGACGGCGGACGGCACGACGCGCCGCGAATGGGCGCCGGTGTCGCCGGTGACCGGCCGGCTCGACGCCTTCCGCTGGGTGTCGCCTCCGGCCACGCCCCAGGTCGCGACCCTGTCAGAGCCCGGCTCGATCCGTGCCATCGCGGACCATTATCCGCGCAGCCCGGACACCGCCGCCGACACGCCGCGCCCCGACCGCGACGAGCCCCAGCGCCCCGCCACGGTCGCCTGAGGACCCTGAACATCCACCCGCCCAACCGGACGCTTCCATGCTCGAGGGACTGAAGGACTTCTTCGCCGCGCTGACCGGGGGCGAGCCCGGTCCGCACGACGCCGACGACCTTCGGGTCGCGGCGGCCGCGCTTCTCTTCCACGTGGCGGAGGCGGACGGTTCGGCCTCCGCGCTCGAGATCGAGACGCTGCGGGCGGTGCTGGCGGAGGAATATGGCCTCGACGGCGAGGCGGCCCGGCGCATCGAGGCGGCGGGCGAGGCCGCCGATGCGGAAGCCGTCGATCTCTATCGCTTCACCAGTGTCCTGATGCGCCATCTCGGCGAGGCCGAGCGGGTGCATTTCGTCGAACTCCTGTGGCGCGTCGTCTTCGTCGACGGGGCGGTGCACGAGCTCGAGGACAATGTCGTCTGGCGGATCGCCGAGCTTCTGAGCGTTTCGACCCGTGACCGAATGCGCGGCAAGCACGACGCGATGCACGGCGCCGGGGAGCGGACGGGGAGCGTCGAGGCTTGACGGTGCCCCGTCCGGACGGCGAGCCGGCCCGCCCCCGCCTGTCGGGCCGCGACGATCCGAGACCCGTCCTCGTCGTCCTCCATCAGGAAACCTCGACGCCGGGCCGCGTCGGTCAGGTGCTGGAGGCGGCGGGCGTGCGCATCGACGTGCGCCGGCCGGTGCTCGGCGAGCGCCTGCCCGCCACGCTCGACGAGCACCGCGGTGCGATCCTCTTCGGCGGCCCGCCGAGCGCCAACGACCCGGACCCGCACCTTCGCCACGAGATCGATTGGCTCGACGTACCGTTGCGCGAGAACCGCCCGTTTCTCGGCATCTGCCTCGGCGCCCAGATGCTGTCGAAGCATCTCGGCGGCACGGTCGGGCCGCACCCGCAGGGCCTCGTCGAGGTCGGCTACTATCCGCTGGAGGCGACCGCCGAGGGGCGTGCGCTTCTCGGCGACTGGCCGCCGATGGTCTACCAGTGGCACCGCGAAGGGTTCACGCTGCCGGCCGGCGCGACGCTGCTGGCGACCGGCGATCGCTTCCCGAACCAGGCGATGCGCTACGGCGACAACGCCTACGGTGTCCAGTTCCATGCCGAACTGACGCTCGCCATGATGCATCGCTGGACGACGCGAGGCCACGCCCGCCTGTCGCTGCCGGGCGCGCAAGCCAGGCGCGAGCACTTCACCGGCCGCGCCATCCACGACGCTCCGGTCAAGCGCTGGCTCGGTGACTTCCTGGCTCTCGTCTTCGGCCGGCCGGCCTAGCCGGACGCCCGCCTCGCATAAGCTCGTTTTGCTATGCAGCATCGCGCGGCCCTCGCATCTGGGGCGGCCGCACGGGACGGATGACGCGCGGACGGGGACCCTCATGCAGCGCTACGACATGATCGTGATCGGAAGCGGGCCGTCGGGCCGTCGGGCCGCCATCCAGGCGGCCAAGCTCGGCCGGCAGGTGCTGGTCGTCGAATCGCAGGCCCGCGTCGGCGGCGTGTCGGTCCACACCGGCACCATCCCGTCGAAGACCATGCGCGAGACGGTGCTCAACCTGTCGGGCTGGCGCGAGCGCGGCTTCTACGGGCGCGCCTACCGGGTCAAGCAGGACATCACCAGCGCCGACATCCAGGCGCGCATGATCAAGACGCTGGAGCACGAGGTCGACGTCCTCGACCACCAGTTCGCCCGCAACGGCGTGAAGATCCTCCACGGGCGCGCCGCCTTCCGCTCGGACCACGAGATCGACGTCGCGCTGCCGTCGGGCGAGGTGCGCACGCTCCACGGCGACACGATCCTGATCGCGGTCGGCACGCGGCCCTTCCGCCCCGACTACGTGCCCTTCAACGGCACCAACGTCTTCGATTCCGACGAGATCGTCGAAGTGCCGAAGCTGCCGCGCTCGCTGACCGTGATCGGCGCCGGCGTCATCGGCGTCGAGTACGCCACGATCTTCTCGGCGCTCGAAGTGCAGGTGACGCTGATCGAGCCGCGCCCGACCTTCCTCGACTTCGTCGACAAGGAGCTGATGGAGGAGTTCGTCCACGACCTGCGCGACCGCAACGTCGCGCTGCGCCTCGGCGCCGAGGTCACGAAGATCGACTTCGACGGCGCCGGGCGACCGGTCTGCAGCCTCGCCACGGGCCGCGACGTCGCGGGCGACGTGCTTCTCTTCGCGGCCGGCCGCATGGGCGCGACCGACGGGCTGAACCTTTCCGCCGCGGGCCTCACCTGCGACCATCGCGGCCGCATCGCGGTGGACGGCAAGACGCTCCAGACCGCCGTGCCGCACATCTATGCCGCCGGCGACGTGATCGGCTTTCCGAGCCTTGCCTCCACCTCGATGGAGCAGGGGCGCATCGCGGCCTGCCATGCCTTCGGCGTCGCCACGCCCCCGGCGCCGGAGTTCTTTCCCTACGGCATCTATTCCGTGCCGGAAATCTCGACCGTCGGCATGAGCGAGGAGGACGTGCGCAAGCGCGGCATCCCCTACGAATGCGGCATAGCGCGCTTCCGCGAGACCTCGCGCGGCCACATCATGGGCCTCCAGAGCGGCATGATGAAGATGATCTTCTCCAAGAAGACGCGCCGGCTCCTCGGCGTCCACATCGTGGGCGAGGGGGCGACGGAGCTGATCCACATCGGCCAGGCCGTGCTCAACCTGAAGGGCACGATCGACTATTTCATGGAGAACACGTTCAACTACCCGACGCTGGCGGAGGCCTACAAGATCGCCTCGCTCGACGCCTGGAACCGCGCCTTCGCGCCGCTGCCGGGCGCCGTGCCCGTGGCGCCGCCGGAAGGGGCGGGCGAGGCGTTGGCCTGACCGGCCGGGAGCTTCGAAAGCCGCGATGACGCTGCGTTAAGTCCGACGGCCCTATGCTCCGTCCCGGTTGATCGGGAGATCGGGCATGATCCGCGTCGCGGCCCTGTTGTGCATGTGTTCCGCGGTGCTGGCCGCCTGCTACGGCGGAGGGTCGCGCGCTGCGATCGTTCGCTTGTCGGTGCCCGCCGCGGTCTGCCTCGACGGGCGCGACGCCGACACGCCGTCCTGGCGTCGCATCTGTCCCGGTCCGACGGCGGCACGGGTCGCGGTCTCGCACCGCATCGGCGGCACGCATCTGCGCCGTTCGGCGGATCTCGCGCCTTGGGATCTTCGTCGTTCCGATTCCGGCCGCGAAGCCGCGCGGCAGGCCTATCTCAAGCGCTTCGTCCTGCGCCGTGCCTCATTCGAGCCGCTGCCGCCGCGGGACGCTGCGGGCGCCATCGACGCCTCGCTTCTCTTAGGTCCCGCTATCGGCCCGGCGCCGCTCGCCCAGCCCTACGCGCCGCTCGGCCTCACGCTGCGCGGCAGCCTCGACTGAGGGCTACTCGCGCGCGGCGAGACTTCGCGCCCGGCGCAGCTGCGGGAAGGCGAAGGCCCAGATGCCGGCGATCGCGACCGTGCAGGCGCCCCCGATCACGGTGGCGGGCACCGCGCCCACAACCGACGCCATGACCCCCGCGCGGAACTCGCCGAGCTCGTTCGAGGCGCCGACGAAGATGCCGTTCACCGCGTTGACGCGCCCGCGCACGTCGTCCGGCGTCCAGAGCTGGAGCAGGATTTCGCGGATATAGACCGAGATCATGTCGGCCGCGCCCATCAGCATCAGCGCCGCGATCGACAGCCACGGCGAGGTCGACAGGCCGAACAGGACCGTGAAGGCGCCGAACAGCGCGACGAAGGCGAACATCACGAGGCCGGCGTGATCCTTCACCGGATGGGCGGCGAGCCAGATCGCGGTCAGGATCGCGCCGACGCCGGGCGCCGCGCGCAGGAGCCCCAGCCCGAACTCGTCGACCTGAAGGATGTCGCGCGCGAACACCGGCATCAGCGCGACGGCGCCGCCCAGCAGCACGGCGAAGAGGTCGAGCGACACCGCGCCGAGGACCACCTTCTCGCGCCAGATGTAGCGAAAACCGGCAAGGACGGTGGAGAGGTTCGCCGGCTCGCGGCTGGTGCGCTGGGCGGGGGCCGGCACCGAGAGGATGAGGAAACCGGCGACGACGAAGAGCGCGAGCGCGACCGTGTAGGACAGGTGCGAAGACAGGCCGTAGAGCAGGCCGCCGGCCACCGGCCCGACGATCGAGGCGATCTGCCAAGACGAGGAGTTCCAGGCGATGGCGTTGGCGAGCTCGTCCTTCGAGACGAGGTTGACGACGAGCGAAGAGGCGGCCGGGCCGAAGAAGGCGCGGGCGACGCCGAAGAGGACGAGAACCGCGAAGACGGGGGCGGGTGTGACGAGGTCCCCGTAGGTCAGGGCGAGGAGGACGCCGGCGCCGAGCGCCTGCACGCCGATCGCCAGCGCCATGATGTGGCGGCGCGAATAGCGGTCGGCGACCGTGCCGGTGACGAAGACGAGGAGGAGGGCGGGCAGGAACTGCGACAGGCCGATGAGGCCGAGATCGAGGGGATCGCGCGTCAGGTCGTAGATCTGCCAGCCGACCGAGACGGCGACGACCTGCACGGCGAAGGCGGCGAGGAACCGGGCGAGCCAGTAGCGCAGGAAGCGGGTGTTGCGGAAGGCGGCGAAGCGATCCTCGGCCGGCGCCTCGACGGGCGGCTCGATGTCGGGGGTCCGCAGGTCGTCGGTCATGGCTGCGCCTCGCGGGGCCGGTCGGGCCCGCTTGTCTGCCATGGGTCGCAAGGGGAAGAAATGGTGGAGCTGAGCGGGATCGAACCGCTGACCTCGTCATTGCGAACGACGCGCTCTCCCAACTGAGCTACAGCCCCGTCCACCAGTGGGCGGCTTGTAGGATAGCAGTGCAGGGCCTGTCAAGCCGGATGTGCCCCCGCGTTCACGATCGCGCAAGCGGGGTCGGGACGCTGGTATTCGTTAGGGAAATACCCATTTCGTCGTGCGAGCCTCGCGCCACGAATCCGCTGGCCAGAGAGCCGCAACCGAAAGGCCGCCGCCCGACATGCTCGCCGTCATCCAAGTCGTTCTTCTGATCCTCAACATCCTGTGGTGGATCATCATCGCGTCGGCGATCCTGTCCTGGCTCTTCGCCTTCAACATCGTCAATCCGCGCAACCAGTTCGTCTCGACGATCGGCGATTTCCTGTACCGGATGACCGAGCCGCTCTACCGCCCGATCCGCCGCGTGCTGCCGAACTTCGGCGGGCTCGACCTGTCGCCGCTGGTGGTGCTCCTCCTCATCTTCTTCCTGCAGCAGATCATCTACATCTACGCGATCCCGGCGGTCTATCGCGCCGGCATCTGAGCCTTACGGCTTGGCGAAGGTCGAGGCGGTCAGCGACAGCGGCCCGACTTCGGTCGGGATGCGCACGCGCACCGGCGCATAGACGCCGGTGTCGCCGATCGGGGCGAACCACAGCCGGATCACCTTGCCGCGAAGGAACCGCAGCCCGTTCGACGAGGTGCGGTAGCCGCCGACCGGGCGCACCGTCGTGGTGCAGACGACCGCCTCGCCGTCGAACCCGTCGGTGCGCACCCGCTCCGTTCCCGCGGGGTTGAGGGGCAGATCGATACGGCTCCAGCCGTCATAGACATTGAGCGTGCGCCGGCAGAGATCGGCGGGCTTTTCCGGTGCGATCATCAGGCCGCTCAAGGGGTCGACGACGCTCGTCAGCTGCGCCCGGCGCACCGGCACGAAATCGGCCGGCGCAGGGTTGCGCGCCGGTGGCGCGACCTTCGCCGAGACGACGCTCCCCGCGCGCAGCGACAGATCGCTCGACCACGACTTGCCGTCGCTCGTGTAGGCGAGGGCGTAGCGGTCGGCGAGAAGCCTGCGCCCGGCGATTCGCCCCGACACCGAACTCGTGCCGCGCGTCGAGGACACGAGCTCGGCAAGGCCCGCCGAGGACAGGGTGCCCTCCACCTTGAAGCGCCGCGCGTCGATCGTGGTGCGGAACTCGGCGCGACCGACCGGTAGCCCGATCAGCGAAATCGTGTAGACCGTGCGCAGAGGCGCGGCCTCGGCCGCCGACGGCGCGGCGAGGGCGAGCAGCGCCGATGCGAGGAGGCCGGTCGCGGCGCGAAGCATGGGCGGTTCTCCGGCTGGGCTCGAGATCCCTTCTTTGTGGGCGCGCGTGCGGGCCGGATCAAGCCCCGCGCGGGCCCCGATGCTGCGGCGGCTTGACGGGGCGCCCGCGCCCCACTATAGGCACAGTCGATTTTCCGATCATGCCATGGGGTCGATGATCGCGCTGCCGTTCCGGCGGCGGCGCGCCCCGGAAGGCCGTATCGAACGTTTGAAAGGTGATCCCATGTCACGCGCTTGCGAACTGACCGGCAAGGCCGTCCAGACCGGCAACAACGTCAGCCACGCCAACAACAAGACCCGTCGTCGCTTCCTGCCGAACCTGTGCCAGGTGACGCTGATCTCCGACGCCCTCGGCCAGCGCTTCCGCCTGCGCGTGTCGGCCCATGCGCTGCGCTCGGTCGAGCACCGCGGTGGCCTCGACGCCTTCCTCGCCAAGGCTGCCGAGCACGACCTGTCGCAGAAGGCCCGTCTCCTGAAGCGCCAGATCGCCAAGAAGACCGCAACGACGGCTGAAGCCGCCTGAGGCGCTTCGACACCTGACGATTTTGAGAATACGCCGCCCCCTCGGGCGGCGTTTTCGCGTTCGATCCACCCCGACGCTGGTGCCATACCCCAGCCTAAAAAAATGGATGCCCGCCGTGACCCTGTCCCGCCGCACCGTGCTGCCGGTGATCGCCATGACGATCATCGTGCTCGCCTCCAACATCGCCGTCCAGTTTCCCGTCCAGGGAACGCTCGGTCCCCTCTCGCTGGCCGACCTCCTGACCTGGGGCGCCTTCGTCTATCCCTTCGCCTTCATCGTCACCGACGTGAACAACCGCCTGTTCGGGCCGGCGGTGGCGCGGCGCGTCGTCTATCTCGGCTTTGCGGCGGCGGTCGTGAGCTCGATCGTCTTCCCGCCGATCCTCCACCGCCTCGGCCTGACGCCGTTCGAGACGGAAGCCGGGCGGCTCCTGCGCATCGCGCTGGCCAGCGGCACGGCGTTCCTCGTCGCCCAGCTTCTCGACATTCTCGTCTTCAACCGGCTGCGTCGCCTGTCCTGGTGGAAGGCGCCGCTCGCGAGCGGCATCCTCGGCACGATCCTCGACACGATCGTGTTCTTCTCGCTGGCCTTCGCGCCGGTGTTCCTGATCCTCGGCCCGAACGAGCCCTTCGCGCTGGAATCGGCCCCGCTCTTCGGGCTTCTCGCCGTCGAGGCGCCGCGCTGGGTGTCGTGGGCGCTCGGCGACTTCAGCGTGAAGCTCGTCATCGCCGTGTTCGGCCTCGTGCCCTACCGGGTCGTGATCAACGCCTTCCTGCCCTATCGCGAAGCGCGGGTGGCCGCGGCCTGAGGGCGGCCGGTCAGCGACGGGGCGCCGCCTCGCGGTCGTCCGCGAGGCGGAACTCGAGATAGAGGTTGCGCTGGAAGAAGGACCCGTTGTCGTCGGAGACGAGCGACAGGTGGGTGCGGCCGTCCGCGCCCCGCCAGGCGTCCAGTCCCTCCATGTTGTCGATCTCCTCGCCGAGATCGGCCTCCATCAGCACCGGTCCGTCGACCAGCGCGCCGGGACGGATCGCGGCGCCGTCGATCCGGCGGATGCGCATGCCGACGCGCCCAAGGCCCTCGTAGCGCCGCTCGAGGAGCAGGAGGTCTCCGTCCGGCAGGAAGGCGCCGTCGGTCACCGCCCAGGGCAGCTCGCGCTTCACCTTGAAGACGCCGCGCCCCATCACGGCGGCAAAGAGATTGCCCGCGTCGTCGACCGAGGTTTCGGCGACCACCACGACGGCACCCTTGAGTGGCGAGTCCTCGGGCGAGGCGGCGATCGTCTCCAGCCCGCCGTTGCCGCGAAGCTCGCCGCGCGGGATCGGGAGGGGGAGGCGCCGGCCCTTCGCCTCGAAAGGGGTGGCGGCGGGACGGAACGCCTCGATCCGATGGTCGCGTTCGAAGCTGACCAGCGCCTCGCCGCCTGCGATCGCGAGCCCTTCGGCATCGGCCTGCCCCTTGTTCGGCATGGCGCGTCCGGCCGGATTGAGGATCGGCGCGATGCGGGCGTCCGCGATGCCGACGGGCCTGCCTTCGGCGTCGCGGCGGATCGCGCCGGAAAACCAGAAGCCGGTGTCGGTGACGGCGAGAAAGCCCTCGCCGCGCGGGCGCATGCGGATCGAGGACACGCCCGACAGCCGCCCGTCGGACGAGGAGTAGGCGAAGCCGCCGACGTATTCGAGCGCCCCGAAGCGCACCGCGTCGCGCCCGATGCCGAAGCGGGCGATCGGCTGCGCGCGAACCTCGGTTTCGGCCGACAGCGCGCGCGGGGCCGGGCTCAGCGTCGCGCCGGCCGCAAGAAGGGAGGCGAGGAGCGCCACGCGCCCCGTCCGCTTCAGACGCGGCGGCACCGTCAGCGGCGGCCGGCCGAGCGGCGACGGCGGACCGGCATCTCGCACTCGTCCTCGAAGAGCGCGGCGAGCTGCTCGGTCATCGCGCCCGCCAGCTCCTCGGCGTCGGAGATCGTCACGGCGCGGCGATAGTAGCGCGTCACGTCGTGGCCGATGCCGATGGCCAGAAGCTCGACCGGCGAACGCGTCTCGATCTCCTCGATCACCGCGCGCAGGTGCCGCTCGAGGTAGTTGCCGGGGTTCACCGAGAGGGTGGAATCGTCGACCGGCGCGCCGTCCGAGATCATCATCAGGATGCGCCGCTGCTCGGGCCGCGCGAGCAGGCGGTTGTGCGCCCAGATCAGCGCCTCGCCGTCGATGTTCTCCTTGAGCAGGCCCTCGCGCATCATCAGGCCGAGATTGCGCCGGGCGCGCCGCCAAGGCGCGTCGGCGCCCTTGTAGATGATGTGCCGGATGTCGTTGAGGCGGCCCGGCCGCTGCGGCTTGCCGGCCTTCAGCCACGCCTCGCGCGACTGGCCGCCCTTCCAGGCGCGCGTCGTGAAGCCGAGCACCTCGACCTTTACGCCGCAGCGCTCCAGCGTGCGGGCGAGGATGTCGGCGCAAGTCGCCGCCACCGTGATCGGCCGGCCGCGCATCGAGCCGGAATTGTCGATCAGGAGCGTGACGATCGTGTCGCGGAACTGGGTGTCGCGCTCCATCTTGAAGGAGAGCGGCTGCATCGGGTCGGTCACGAGGCGCGTGAGGCGCGCCGTGTCGAGATAGCCCTCTTCGAGGTCGAAGTCCCAGGCGCGGTTCTGCTGCGCCATCAGGCGGCGCTGCAGGCGGTTGGCGAGGCGCCCGACCGCGCCCTGCAGCGACACGAGCTGCTTGTCGAGAAAGGCGCGCAGGCGGTCGAGCTCGGCCTCGTCACACAGCTCCTCGGCGCCCACCGTCTCGTCGAAGGTCTCGGAGAAGACGCGATAGTCGGTGTCGCCGAGATCGCGCGGCATCGCTTGGTTGGGACGGCGCGAATCGCCGGGCGTCTCCGAGTCGGGCTCCTCGTCGTCGGAGGGTTCCTCGGCCGTCACCTCGGAGGTCTCGGCCTCGGACGTGTCCTCCGACTCGGCCTCGCCTTCCGACTCCTCGGGCTCGGCCTGATCCTCGCCGGCCTCCTTCTCGGCGCCGGACTCCTCGTTGTCGCGACTCTGGTTGTCGCCGGCCTCCTCGGGCGATTCCTCGTCCTCGGACTGCTGGTCGTCGGCGAGCTCCTCGGCCATCTCCATCGAGACGAGCATGTCGCGGATCGCGCGCGCGAAGAGGCGCTGGTCCTCGACGGTCTGCCCAAGACGCTCGAACTTGCCGCCGGCCTTGTCCTCGATCCAGTCGCGCCAGACGTCGACCACGGCCTGCCCGCTCGGCGGCACGGGGCGGCCGGTGAGCTTCTCGCGCACGATCAGCGCCAGCGCGTCCTCCAGCGGTGCCTCCGCCCGGTCGGTCACCTCCGACAGGTTGGAGCGGTGGTACTTGTCCTCCAGCATCGCGGCGAGGTTGTCGGCGACGCCCGGCATCGCGTTGGCGCCGATCGCCTCGCAGCGCGCCTGCTCCAGCGCGTCGAAGACGGCGCGCGCACCGCGCCCGTCCGGCGAGAGCGTCGCGTGGACGCGCGCGTCGTGGCGCGCCTTGCGCAGCGCCATGGCGTCCGACAGGCCGCGCACCACCGACACGTCGTTCTCGGCTGCGCGCTTGGGCAGTTCCGGCAGGCGGGCGCGGTTGCCCGTCAGGC
>NZ_CAJYIU010000307.1 GCF_913775355.1 uncultured Aureimonas sp. | reverse complement strand
AAGGTCGGCGTGCGCATGCGCTCGAGCCGCAAGCGCTGAAGATCGACGTCCGCGACCGTTAGTTGCGGCTCGCGGGCGAATCGCTCGGATTCGACGAGAAGGTCGCCCATCTCGTAGATCACCGCCTGCCCGTCCCACGACAGGTCGTTGGTGCTCTCCCCGGCTCCGGCCGCCGAATACATGTAGGCCGCCATGCAGCGCATTGCGTGACCGGCCGTCAGAACATGCCGATCGGCCGACTTGCCGACCACGATCGGCGATGCCGAGAGATTGCAGAGGAGAAGCGCGCCCGCCAGCGCACCGCGGATCGAGGGCGGGTTCGGCGCCCAGTAGTCCTCGCAGATCTCGATGTGGAAGACGAAGTCGCGGAGATCCTCGGCTTCGAACAGGAGATCGGTCCCGAACGGCACGACGTCGCCCGCGATCGTCAGGTCCTCGCCGACGATCCCGTGGCCGGATGCGAACCAGCGCTTCTCGTAGTACTCGCGATAATTCGGGAGGAAAATCTTCGGAACGACGCCAAGGATGCGCCCTCGCGAGATCGCGACCGCGCAATTGTAGAGGCGCCCGTTGCGACGGATCGGCGCCCCGACGAGAAGAACGGACGGCAGGTCGGCGGTCTCGTCCCGAAGGCGTCCGAGCGCCTCCTCGACACGATCGAGCAGGGCATCCTGAAGGTGCAGATCGTCTATCGCATAGGCGGAAAGCGAGAGTTCTGGATAGACGAGGAGATCGACACCCTCGCCGGCCGCCCGCCGCGCCTCCGCCAAAATGGCGTCCGCGTTGGAAGCCGGGTCCGCCACGTGGACGCGCGGCGTCGAAACCGCGACGCGCACGAAGCCATGCGTGTGGAGAGACGCGAAGCGCCGGGCGCGTTCTTCGGGTTGGGTCAGCGACAGGGCCACGGGCAAGCTCCGATGTTCAGGCGCGACCAATGCGGATCGGTCTCGTCAGAGAGGTTAAGTCCGATTCGCGGGCCGCGTTCCAGAGCCCGCCGCCCCTTAGCCGCCTCCTTGTTTTGCCGGGAACTGCGGGGTCGCGGTGCGCGTCCTTCCCGGGAGAGGGACACGATCATGACCGACGATCTCAAGCTTCGTCACGGACCGATCGGGGCGAACTGCGTACATCTCTGCGTCGACATGCAGCGGATGTTCGCCGAGAACACGGACTGGCGCACGCCCTGGATGGAGCGGGTGCTGCCGCGCGTCGTAGCGCTCTGCGAGACCGCGCCACACCGGACCATCTTCACGCGTTTCATTCCGGCAGAGAGGCCGGGACAGGGCGAAGGCACCTGGCGGCGCTACTACGAAAGCTGGCAGTCCATGACGGTGGAGCGGATGGGCGCCGAGATGGTCGACCTCCTCCCCGCACTTGCAAGGTTTGAACCGCTGGCGGAGCTCGTCGACAAGACCGTCTACTCGCCCTGGTGCGAGCCGGATCTCGACCGCCGCCTTCGAGAGCGCAAGGTCGACACGCTGATCGTTTCCGGCGGCGAAACCGATGTCTGCGTCCTCGGCACGGTGCTCGGTGGCGTCGATCGGGGATACCGCGTCATCGTGGTCGTCGACGCGCTATGCTCCTCGTCGGACGAAATGCACGATGCAATGCTGGCAGTCTACCGACGGCGCTACGGGCAGCAGATCGAGACTGTCCTGACCGAGACCGCCATCGCCGAATGGACCGGCGTTCAGCCTTCGATATAGCTGGCCTGAACGGCGGCGCCCGGCATTGCCTGGAAAGCGTGAAGACGATCGAGGGCCTTGTCGCGTGCGAGCACGAGGTGGCGCGTCATCGCCGCCGCCGCTTCGGCTCCCCCACCCCGGCGCAGACATTCGATCACCGACAGATGCTCGTCGACGAAGCGATCGACGGTGGCCGCCGGGCCGATGGCGCGCTGGACGTGCTTGCCGGACAACAGCACCGTCCGGCTGCGCCGCAACGCTTCAGTGATCTCCGGATTGGCGGCGTAGCCGAGGCAGGTCACGTGCAGGTCGGTCTCGAGCTGGTCGAGCGTTGCGGCTTCGGACGAGGTCCAAGCGTCGGCGGCCATGCGATGCCGCTCCTCGATCTCAGCAAGAATCGCGTCCGGGATACGCCCGGCGGCCTGGGCGATGGCGACGGGTTCGAGAAGCATGCGCAGTTCGTAGAACTGCTCGATCCGCTCGGCGCCGAGCTCGCGGATCACCCAGCGGGAGTTGTCGCCTTTTTCGAGAATGCCTGCTGCCTGCGCCCGAAGCAGAATGTCGTGGGCGACAGACCGCCCGATCTGAAGATGGCGCGAGAGGGCCAGTTCGTTGACGCGCGAAGGCCCCCGGAGCGAGTGCAGGATCAGCTCGCGCTCGACACCGTAGTAGAGGGCGTCAGCCTGGCGCGCATGTACAAGGCCGATCGTATCCGCGCACAGGCCGAGCATGGCGGGCGTAACCTCGACCCGGCTCGGCGTCTCCTGCCCGACCAGAAAGCCGCGGCCATCGAACCGGCTGACGAGCCCGTCCGCCTCAAGACGGCCGAGCGCCTGCCGCACGGGTGATCGTCCGGCGCCGAACAGCCGCGCCAGAGGCACCTCGGAAAGCACCGTGCCCTGCGGCACGCGCTCCGCCTCCAGTGCCGCGCGAAGGATCTCGGCAATTCGTTCGTAGGTCGGGCGCCGGGCGCCCGCCTCGGTCGGCTCCACCGGCGTCAGGTGATTGCGCCGAGCTGCCAAGGCACGAATTCGTTGTCGCCGTAGTCGTAGATCTCGCTCTGCGTCCGCTTGCCGGACGCCACGGCCAGGATCGTCTCAAACATCCGCGTGCCGGACTGCTCGATCGTCTCTTCGCCGGTGACGATCCCGCCGCAGTTGATGTCCATGTCGTCGCTCATGTGCTCGTACATGGCGTTGTTGGTGGCCACCTTGATGGTCGGAACCGGCTTCCAGCCCGACACGGACCCGCGGCCCGTGGTGAAGACCAGCATGTTGCAGCCGCCCGCGATCTGCCCGGTCACGGCGACGGGATCGTATCCCGGCGTATCCATGAAGACGAAACCCGTCCGGTCGATCGGCTCGGCATATTCGTAGACGGCCTCGAGCGGCATCGAGCCGCCTTTCGCGACGGCGCCGAGCGACTTTTCGAGGATCGTCGTCAGGCCGCCCGCCTTGTTGCCGTGCGAGGGGTTGTTGTTCAGTTCGGCCCCGTGGCGCGCGGTGTAGTCGCGCCACCAGTCGATGCGGTCCATCAGCTTCTGCGCCACCGCCGGCGTCGCCGCGCGGCGGGTCAGCAGATGCTCGGCGCCATAGATTTCGGGCGTTTCAGCAAGGCAGGCCGTGCCGCCATGGCGAACGAGGAGGTCCGACGCATAGCCGAGGGCCGGGTTCGCCGAGATGCCGGAATACCCGTCCGATCCGCCGCATTCGAGCGCCAGCTTCAGCTTTGACATGGGCTGCTCAGTGCGCTCGATGGCGTTGATGACCGGCAGCATCTCGTTGATGATCGCGCTCGCTTCCTCGACGGTCCGACGCGTGCCGCCAAGCTGCTGGATCGTCATGGTCCGCATCAGCGGCCCCTCCTCCAGCCCGTACTTCTCGGTGATGAAGGAGATCTGGTTGGTCTCGCAGCCCAGACCGATCATCAGGATGCCGCCGAAGTTCGGATTACGCGCGTAGCCGCTCAGGGTGCGTGCGAGATAGGTGTAACCCTCGGTCTTGAGGTTCAGCGCGCAGCCCTGACCATGCGTCAGCGCCACGACACCATCGACGTTCGGAAAGCCGTCGAGCCCGCCCTTGCGATTGAAATGGTCGGCGATGGCGCGCGACACCGTGGCCGAGCAGTTCACCGACGAGACGATGCCGATGTAGTTGCGCGTCCCAGCCTGACCGTCGGTCCTCAAATAGCCCATGAACGTCCGGCGTTCACTCCCGGGCAGAAGCGGTGTCGGCCGTGCGTCGGCGGCGAACTCGTGGTGGACCTCGCTGTCCAGCATGCCGAGATTCTGAAGATGCACGTGGTCGCCCGGCTCGATCGGCGCCGTCGCATATCCGATCACCTGCCCGTATTTCAGAACCCGGCCGCCTTGTTCAACCGCCTTCACGGCGACCTTGTGCCCGCTCGGAATCTCAGCTCTGGCGACGATGCTCCCGACCCCGACCCGCTCGCCCGCTGCGATGGTCCGCCGGGCCACGACGACGTTGTCGTCCGCGTTGAGACGAATGGTGGGCGAGACGTCGAGCACGTCTGACATGGCAAGCTTCCGAAACTTAAAATGGATATTGTCGGCAATGATCATTTCCGGCTTGCGGCCCGAAGTCAATCCGTTGGCTGCTCGGCGTCGAGCTTCGCATCGAGACGATTGGCTCGCGCGCGGCGGTTGGAGCCATTGGTTTACGACGCTGACGAATAGGAGACATGTCGAAGGGAACCCTTCACTCCGCACGTCCACTGTCGGCGAACCGCAACAGGCCGACCCTCATGAGCCTCTCGATCCCAACCCTGCAGTTCACGGACTCCGTCGTCTTCCTGACGTGCGGCGTCGTGTTCGTCAGCTGCTGGCTCCTGCATCGCGAGCGCATCCACCACCTCCTGTTCGGTCTCAGCTTTCTCGTCTGCGCGGGAATGTCGATCGGCTTCGTCGACTTCGGGCGGTACGGCAGCGTCTGGTCGCCGCTCGGGTGGTCGATCGGAGGCATGCTCTTCTGGGTGGGCATTCGCCTCTTCGATCAGCGCAGCGCGATGACGCCATTCATGATGGTCATGGCGGTCGTGCCGGTCGCGACGCATGTGTTGCTCGGGTCGGCTGGTTTCGACGAGGAGTCCGTCAACACAGGCAGCACGATCGCCTATGCCATCCACGAGGCGGCGATGGCCGTCTACGTGCTCGCGATGTCGCGCGGGCGATCCCCGATCCGCAAGGTCATCGGCCTGTCGCTCCTCGCGATCTCCGCCGCGCTGTGTCTGCCGCTGCTGTCGCCGACGCTTCTACCGCCCGACGTGCCGGTCGTTCTGATCTTCGTCGTCGACCACGTGTCGTCGATCCTGCTGACGACCGCGATCCTCGCGTTGGAGGCGGACCGCGCGAATTTCGCCCTCGCCCGGCAGGCGCTTCGCGATCCGTTGACGCAGGTCCTCAACCGGGCGGGGCTGGTCGCCCAGACGCAGCAGGTCATCGGACCCGCCGGCGTCGTCGTCGTCGATCTCGATCACTTCAAGCGGGTGAACGACGGACATGGCCATGCGGCAGGCGACCACGTGCTCGGCGCCTTCGCTCGGCGCGCGGAGCTTCTTCTTCCGGTCGGTGCCCATATCGCGCGATTCGGCGGCGAAGAATTCGTGCTCGTCCTTCCCGGCGCGGCGCGCGCCGAGGCTGCCTTGTTTGCCGAGCGCCTGCGGCGATCGGTCGGCGCGAAGCCGATCCCCTGGAACGGTGTCGAGATCGGAATATCCGTCAGCGTCGGCGTGGCAGTCGCTCTCGGCGGGCCGGACATTCCGGCTGCCGTGGATCGCGCGGACAAGGCGCTCTACCTCGCCAAGGCAAACGGCCGCAATCAGGTCCGGGTCGCGTAAAGGCGAAACGGCTTCGGCACGAGATCGATTGTCTGAGAAGTGGTCGAAGCGAGAGGATTCGAACCTCCGCCCCCCTGAACCCCATTCTGCCGTTGTAATTTCAAATCCATTTTTACGCGTTCACCATTCCTTCGCGAATTTCCTGCGTTTTCGGGCTTTCCTGCACACGACGGATGTGTCGCAGGGTTACCTTCGCGCCGTCGCATCCGTTTGATCCGCCGGCCAAGGTGTCAAGAAGGGGTCAAGGTTGGCCACGGACCTCACGCAGAAGCTTCTCGAACGTATGCAGGCGCAGCGGAGCAGCATCGCCCAGGACGTCTCGGATGGCCGGCAGCGCGGCCTCGTCCTGCGAAACGCCCCAACCGGACTTACGTGGTGGCTCCGCACGAAAGCGAACGGGAAGCCTCGACGTCTCCTCCTCGGCTCCTTTCCGGGTATGTCGATCGCCACGGCGCGGTCAGTCGTGTCCGATGCGACGGACGCTCTCCGGCGCGGCGAGAACGTCGATGCGTCATGGGTCGCGGCCCGACGTGTGGAGGCCGGGCTCAACGAGGCGCCGCCCGCCCCGCCCGAGCCCGAACGTCCGAAGACCTGGTTATGGGAAGACGCCCGGGACGCCTATCTCGCCGACGCCGCCCGCCGCCTCCGCCCCGCGATCGCGAACGGCTACCGCCAGTTCCTCCACCATCCCGCCCTCGTCCCGCTCGCCGGCCGAACCGTCGCAGACATCACGCGCCAGCAGCTCGCTGTCGTCGTCGCGGACGTCTTTCACGCCGGCGCCGAGACGCAGTCAACGAACACGGCCAACGTCCTCAGGCCGATGTGAAGCTTCCTCTCCTCCGACCACATCATCGCCCAATCCGGCGTCGAGCCCGGCATCATGTCCGCCCTCCGTGCCCCGAAGCGCAGCCGTGTCTCGACCGGCCGGCGCACGGAACGGACACCGAGCGTCGACGCCGTCGGCCGCGTCGTCGCCATGGCACGCTGCGGCGTCTTCCACCCATCCGTGGCGGCGGCGATCGAAGTCACGCTACTGACCGCGCAGCGCAGATTCTCCGTCGTCCAGGCGCGGAGATCGATGCTCGTCGAAGAGGACGGCCGGAGCGTATGGCGGCTCCCGCTCGAAGACCTGAAGACTGGCGACCGCCGCGTCGGCAGGCGCGGCGAGACAATCCCGGATCACGAGGTGCCCCTGACGCCGGCGACCTTGGCCGCGTTCGAACGCGCCCTGTCTGTCGAGACGACGACGGACTGGCTCTTCCCGCAGGTCCGCCCGCGCCGTCGTGGCGATCCGGTCTCCCATCTGCACGAGAGCTCCCTGACGCACGCCGTCGCTGAACTCCCCGACGCCGCCTTATCCCCGCACGACGTCCGCCGAGCATTCACGACGACGATCCGGCAGGCCGGCTTCCCTCGCGGATCGGCATCTCTAATCCTTGACCATTCCGAAGGCCGCACCGACGACACAACGGCACGCCACTACGACCGCTACCGCGAGCTCGATGAAAAGCTTCGGATCATGCAGGTGTGGTCTGATGCCGTCGAAGCGGCGGCCGCGAAGGTCGTCGTCGACGTCCCGGCACTGCGAGCCCATCTCGCGGAGAAGCGCCGGCGTCGTACGAAGCCGACGGCGAGGAAGGCCGACAATGCACGACGATCAAAAGCCCCGGCGCGAGAACGTGCTGCCGCTGAATGACATCCTCGTCCTCGTCGAGGACGTCCTCGGCTCCCTCGC
>NZ_CAJYIU010000306.1 GCF_913775355.1 uncultured Aureimonas sp. | reverse complement strand
CTCGCCCGCCTGATGGATACGGCCATTCGCGTCCCCGGCACCGACATCCGCTTCGGTGCCGACGCGCTCCTCGGCCTCGTGCCGGGCATCGGCGATGCCGGCGGCGCGCTGATCGGCCTGTTCATCGTCAACGAGGCCCGGCGGCTCGGCCTGCCGAAGCGCAAGCTCGCGCGCATGGTCGGCAACCTCGGCGTCGATGCCATGTTCGGCGCCGTGCCCCTCGCGGGCGACGTGTTCGACGTCTACTTCAAGGCGCACAAGCGCAATATCGGGATCATTCTCGACCACTTCGACATGACGCGGGCGGACATCCGGGATGTAACGCCCGATCGGCGGTAAGCCCTAGTCGGCCATCGTCTCGAGACTGGCAAACCCTTCGGCGCGCTCGCCCGCGTCGAAGGGGGTCGCTACCTCGACGAACGTGTCGGGGTAGAAGCCGTTGAAGCGCGTGCGAAGCGACAGCGAGTAGGCGCCGATATGGCCGATCTCGATCCAGTCGCCCGTATCCACGGTTTCCGGCAGCCAGAACGGCCGGGACAGGATGTCGACCGAATCGCAGGTCGCCCCGCAGACGCGGAAGGCGCTGATCGTTTCCGGATTGCCGTTGCGCGAGGTGCGCGCGGGATCGGGGATGAAGCGAGCCGGCAGCGTGATCTTGCCGGTCCAGGAATCCGACAAGGACGCCCAGATGCCGTCGTTGATGTAGAGCCGCCGCCCCTTTCGCAGGAGCACCCGCACGATCAGCGAGAAGGCGCGCGCCACCACGACGCGCCCGGGTTCGGCGACCAGCGGCATGTCGGAGAAGCCCCACTCGGCCATGTCGGCGCGAAGCCGCGTCATGATCTCGTCGAGGCCCGGCATGTCGCGCTTCTTGCGGCGCGGGTCGTGGCCGTACTCCGCCGGGAAACCGCCGCCGACATCGAGCCCGGCCAGCGGAACGTCCGCGCGGTTGCGCACCCAGTCGGCGGATGCGAGCGCGCGCTCATAGGTCTCCGGGTCCTCGATCTGCGAACCGACATGGAAGCAGAGGCCGACCTTGAAACCGATCTTGTGGCACCGCTGCAAAAGCTCGACGGCATGGGCGGGCGCCGCGCCGAACTTCTTCGACAGTTCGTAGGCTGCATGCCCCTTCGTCTGCAGGCGCACGAAGATGGTGATGCTGCCGGGATCGAGATCGAGCGCGCGAACGATGCGCAGGATCTTGGCAATCTCGTCCTCGTGGTCGAGCGCCATCACGCGGATGCCGTAACGCTCCAGCGCGAGGCGAATGTCGGACTGCGCCTTGATCGGATGCATGTAGAGCATCTCGGCATCGGGCGCGACGGCGCGCACGGCCTCGAATTCGCCGGGCGATGCGACGTCGAAGGTATTCACGCCCGCCTTCGCCAGCGTTTCGAGAACGAGAGGTTCGCCGTTGGTCTTCACCGCATAGGCGGTCTCGCCGGGAAAGGCCTGCATGAACTGGCGCGCGTCGGCCACGAGAACGTCGGGCCTGAAGCAGTAGACCGGCACGTCGGGGCGCAGGGCCAGCGCGGCGTCCTTGGCGGTCTCGAATCGTTGCAATGGAACTCTCCGCGGCGATGAAGGGCGGGAGATAATCCGCCTGCATGTCAGGAGGAAGACCGATTCCGAAACGCGACCGCCGCCATTTTTTCACGAATGCGACAATCGGAAGACGTTTTTGCTCCGCCGCCCACCGATCCCCGCAACGAAACCGCTTTTACCAAGTTGAAGGTTTGATTAACATCCGTAACAACTCGTGAGCAGGAGGCTGAATTTGGAACTCACCCGGTCCGTGAATTTCCTGATGATCTGCGCGGCCTTCGTCTTCATCGCCGCTATGGTGACGGGCGTCATCTCCTGACGCCGGAAACGCGATGCGACATTCTGAAAAGGCCGGGTTTCGAACCCGGCCTTTTTCGTTTCCCGCTCCTGCCCGTGCTTCAGGCCGCCGCCGCCTCGCGCACCGGCGCCGTCTCGCGCAGGCCGAGAATGTGGCAGATCGAGTAGACGAGATCCGCACGGTTCATCGTGTAGAAGTGGAAGTCCGAAATCCCGCGATCCACGAGATCGAGCACCTGTTCGGCACACACGGCTGCCGCGACATGGCTGCGCGTCTGGGGATCGTTCTCCAGCCCTTCGAAGCGCTCCGCCAGCCACAGCGGGATCGACGTTCCGGTGGCAGCCGAGAAGCGAGCGACCTTGCTGAAGTCGTGAATCGGCACGATGCCCGGCACGATCGGCACGTAGATCCCGGCGCGGCGCGCGCGCTCGACGTAGCGCTCGTAGAGATCGTTGTCGAAGAAGAACTGGGTGATCGCCCGCGTCGCCCCGTTGTCGACCTTGCGCTTCAGGAGGTCGATATCGGTCGCGAAATCCGGGCTCTCCGGGTGCTTCTCGGGATAGGCCGAGACGGACACCTCGATCTCTGGATCGATCGCCTTGATGCCGGCCGCGAGTTCCGCCCCGTTGCGATAGCCTTCGGGGTGCGGCACGTAGGCGCTGCCCGCCCCGCCCTGCCCGTCGCCGCGCAGCGCCACGAAGTGCTTCACGCCCGTCGCGCGATACTGGCGCACCACGTCGTCCACCTCGGCGCGGCTGGCGTCGACGCAGGTCAGGTGCGCGGCCGGCGCGAGATCGGTTTCCTTCAGGATGCGCTCGACCGTGTGATGGGTTCGCTCCCGCGTCGATCCGCCGGCGCCGTAGGTCACCGACACGAAGTCGGGCTGCAGGGGCGCGAGCCGCTGGATCGCCGACCACAGAGATTCTTCCATGGCCGGCGTCTTCGGCGGGAAGAACTCGAACGAGACCCGGATGGGAGGACGCGTGTCGCGGCGTTGAATCATGGTGTCCTCCTCAGGCGACGGCCAATGCGGACGGAGCGTCCGCCAGTTCGTTGATGGTTTCGGGCAGGCGCCGTCCGACGATGACGGTCACCGTCAGGCGCCCCGCCTCGTCGTCGTGCGGCGGTAACGTCTGTAATGATTCGACCGTCAGTCCCGCGCCCCGCATCCACTGGCGCAGCGTCGCCTCGCTGAAGCCGAGGCGCAGGTGCGCGTGGTCGGCGCGCAGGAATTCGAGGTCGTGCGGCGCAAAGTCGACCACCGCGAGCCGTCCTCCGGGGCTGAGTGCGTTCGCGCACTCCCGAATCGCCGCCGCCGGATCGTCGAGGTAATGCAGAACCTGATGCAGGGTCACGAGATCGAAGCCGCCACGCGGACCGGGCAGGCGATAGACGTCCCCCTGCCGCACCGTCGCCTGCGTGACGCCCGCCGCGTCGAGTTTCGCGCGGGCGATCGCCAGCATCTCGCGCGAGGCGTCGACGCCGATCGCACGCTCGCTGAACGGCGCGAGGAGTTCCAGCATGCGGCCCGTACCGGTGCCGACATCGAGATGCGCTTCGAAGCGTCCGGCCGTCGCCAGCGCCCCCATCAGCGCCCGCTCCACATCGACGTCCGGCACATGCAGTGAACGGATGCGGTCCCAGTGTTCGGCGTTCCGCGCGAAGTAGCTCGCGGCCCGCTCCGCCCGCTCGCGCCGCACCTCGGTCAGGCGCTCGGCGTCGCGCGACAACGCGCCGTCGTCATCTCCGACGCTCGCCTTCAACGACTGCACCAGCCGGGCCGCCAGCGGGCGATCCGAGAGGCGGAAATAGGCCCACGACCCTTCCTGATGCCGCTCCACCATGCCCGCTTCGACCAGAAGCTTGAGGTGTCGGGAGATGCGGGGTTGCGACTGACCGAGAATGGCGGTCAAGTCCGAAACGGTCAGGTCCTGTTCCGAAACGAGGAGGACGAGGCGGAAGCGCGTCGGCTCGGCCAGGGCCTTCAACATCTCGACGGCATCGTCGAAGGAGGCAGGCATACGGTCTCCTTTCGCGACGCCCAAACGATATAAAGATATGTTTATATGTGAAGGTCGTCGGCCGCAAGGTCGAACTCCACAAAGGTCCGTGTCGTGAGCCATTCGTCCGACCCTCGAGCCGGGGAGATCGCGTTCGACCTCGATCCCGCTCTGGCGAGCGACGCCACGCTCGCCTTCATCGGAATGGTTCGCTCGCCGTGGACCGACCGGGCGCGATGCCCGCGCAATCTTCGCGAGGCGCGGGAACGCGGCGGCGCGGCGGAGGTCCACATCGAGCCTGTCTTCCGGCCAGCGCTCGAAGGGCTCGTCGCGGGGAGCTGGGTGCATCTCCTCACGTGGCTCCAGCACAGCCGCCGCGATCTCGCCCTGCAGATGCCGCGCCATGCGGACGCCCCGCGGGGCACCTTCTCGCTTCGCTCGCCCGTGCGGCCCAATCCGATCGGCCTTCACCTCGTCAGGATCGTCGAAATCGATGCCGCGACGGGCGTGCTTCGGATCGATGCGATCGACGTTCTCGACGGAACGCCGCTTCTCGACATCAAGCCCTACCTGCCCTCCGTCGATCGTCCGGCCGAGGCCTGATGCCGACGGAGCGGCAGAAATCCATCGCGCGGCAGCTGACGCTTCTGATCCCGCGCGTGCCCTATATCGACGCCGAAGCGATCCGGGAGGCGGCCGGCTCCCGGCATATGCGCGACCTGCCGACGGCGAGCGCGCTCTGGCTGGCGACGCTGGCGCACATCCGCCACCAGCATACCGACTACGATGCGTTGCGGGACGAGGGATACGATCGGGACGAGGCCCTGTTCTTCGTGATCGACGAGGTCAATGCGGTTCTCGACCGCTGGGGCTCGACCCGCCAGCTGACGTCGGAGCCGGGCGCCGAAGACGAGGAGATCCCGGCGGACGAGAACAAGGACCGTCTCGCCCCGAAGCAACGTCCGCGCCCCGACGCGGACTGAGACCAGCTCAAGCGTAGATCCATTGCTCCGGCAGGCGAAGCTCGACCCTGGCCCCGAGTTCGATCCGGCCGGGCTTCTCCACCCAGGCGACCAGCCCTCGCCGATGCCGCCCATGCCGCACGAAGCCGCGCTCGATCTCCGGCCGATCCTCGAACCGACGGGCGATCGAACGGCCGGACGCGCGGCACGGCGCGTTGTCGCCGTCGATCTTCAGCGTCGCGCCGCCCTCGAAGAACATCAGCGTGCGCGCGGGAAGCCAGCTGAGGTTGGGAACGCCAGCCAGGCTCATGTTGGCGCCGATCCATTCCGGCTCGATGTGCTCGAGCTCCATGTCACGTGCAATCGCCGCGAGTTCGTCCCGCGCGACGATCGAGATCTGGCGTTCGTTCCGGATCTCGGTGCGGCGCGGATACCAGGGCTCGCGTCCGCCGGTGCGACGTGTCGTGCCGCCGTGGCGGTCGCCCGCCAGCCCCTCGAAGGTCAACTCCAAGGCGTCCCGCGGCTCGGTCTCGAACGACGCGCCGGCCCCTGCGAACAGTCCGTCCACCCGCGCGACGAGCGTGCGCGCGGGTCGACGGATCATGACGTCCTCCGTCACGTGCGACGGCTGTCGTCGCCAGCCGTCAGATCGATCGGGCGACTGCGCTTCGATGGTTTGAAGGTGACGACCCGGTAGACGTAGATCAGCACCACGATCGCGATCACGCCGTTCGAAACGGGGCCGATGTACTGGTCGACGAGCTCGTACTGTTGCGCCAGAAGATAGCCGGCAAGCGCTAGCCCCGTGGTCCAGACGAGCGTGCCGATCGCCGAAAAGAGAAGAAAGGTCGGCATCGGCATGCGCGAGAGGCCGGCCGGCACCGAGATGAGCGTCCGCACGGTGGGGATGAGACGCCCGAACAGCACCGCCCAAAGGCCGTACTTGCGGAACCAGCGATCGGCGGACTCGACGTCCTCGGCGGTCATCGTCATCCAGCGGCCGTAACGGTCGGCAAGCCGGATGATCCGCTCCTCGCCGAACCAGAGGCCGAGATAATACCAGGGCAGGATCCCGAGGATCGAACCGATCGTGCCGGCGATCACGACGGAGAGGAACGAGTGATCACCCGTCGCGGCCTGATAGCCCGCGAGCGGCATGATGATTTCGGACGGGATCGGCGGGAAGATGTTCTCGAGGAACATCAGGAAGCCGATGCCGAGGACGCCGTAGTCCTGCATCAGGTTCTGAACGAAGGTATCCATCGGCGGCTTGGCCTCTCTCACATGGTCATGCCGGCAAGAATCCGGTTCGGCGATCGGGTAGCACGGGATGCGATGCGGGGAAACGCGCCGTCGCGACCGGGGTTAGAGGCTGGCGACCGAGCGTGCCACGACGATCGCCTCGGCGATCTGCTCCGACGTATAAGGCTTCTGCACCACGGGATGGTCGGGCCACAGGCCTTCGAGCCCGGGACGCCCGTATCCGGTGGCGAACAGGAAGGGCACGCCCATCGCATGCAGGCGCTCGGCGACGGGGAAGACCTTGTCCCCGGCGACGTTCACGTCGAGCACCGCGACGTCGATCACCTCTTCGCGATCAAGCAATTCAAGCGCCTTGCGCACGCGCATCGCGAGCCCGACGACTACGCAGCCAAGTTCATCCAGCATATCCTCCAGCTGCATCGCGACGAGGCTCTCGTCCTCAACGGCGAAGACCCGCAAGCCGGCCAGTTGGGTGCGATCAGCTGAGGGCAAGGTGGGGGATTTCCTCGATTTCGACGGCAGGCAGCTTCAAGGTCCAGAGCAGGCCGCCGTCGTCGGTCGTCGACGCCAGTTCCCCCTCCAGTTCGCCGGTCACGATCCGCTCCAGCATCCGCATGCCGAAACCCGGCTGAATCGCGATGCTCTCGCCGCTCCGCCAGTGCTCGTGCCATTCGAGGATGACCGCTTCATCCTGCCTTCTCCAGCGGACGGACAGCCGACCGGCCGGCGCGTTCAGCGCGCCGTACTTCAGCGCGTTCGACGCCAGTTCATGGAAGATCATCGCCATGGCGATGGCGGCTTTCGAGTTCAGGCGGAGCGGCTCGCCCTCGACGTCCACGCGGTCGAGCTCGAGCGCCCGCAATTCGGCCAGGAGAATGGTCTGGAGATCGGCCGATTCCCAGTGATGTTCGCTGAGAAGATTGTGGGCGTTCGACAAGGCCACGATCCGCGCCTCGAACGCCCGGCGCGCCTCCTCGCGGTCGCGGTCGGCGCGAAAGCTCGGCCGCGCCAGCGACTGGATCGTCGACAGCGTGTTCTTCACGCGATGGTTCAGCTCGTCGATCAGGAGCCGTTGCCGGTGATGGGCCCGCACGCTTTCCGTTCGGTCGTACCCTTGAACGAAGATGCCCTCGACCGCCCCCTGGTCGTCGCGGACCGGGTGGAACGAAACGTCGAGGAAAAGCTCTCGCCTTCCGCCGTTCGGGTAGCTCGCGAGCACGCGAAGCCCGGTGCCTTCGAACGCTTCGCCGGTCGCATAGACCCTATCGAGCAGTTCGAGAAGGCCCCTCGCTTCTGCCTCTGGGAAGACCTCGCGCGTCGGCAGTCCGCGCAGTTCGCGGTCTCCGGCGAGGAGACGATAGGCACGGTTGGCAAAGGTGAAGACGTGATCCGGGCCGCGCAGAAGCGCAACGAGGCCCGGTGCCTGTTCGAACAGGTGGCGGAACCGGTCCAGCTGGCTTCGCGAGGTGCGATAGGCTTCCTCGATCTCGCGCGTTCGCTGAAAAAGCGCCGTCTCCTCCGTCGGCACCGATCCCGAACTTCCGGCGACCGTGCGAAGCCGGACGAGCTCGGTAATATCCACCGTGTTCTGGAGGATGAAGATCACCTGCCCGCCGTCGTCACAGAGCGGCGAGTGGATCGCGGACCAGTATCGCTTCTCGAAACCGTCTGCCGGGTCGGAGGAAATCGGGATTTCGTACTCGATGAACGCCAACGTGTCGGGCTTGCCGGTCTCGAAGACGCGGGTCATCGAGGCTTCCAGCCGCTTTCGTTCGGGTCCCTCGCTCGGGAAGCAATCGAAGAGGTAGCGGCCGATCAACTCGTCGCGCTTGCGGCCCGTCACGCTCTCGTAGGCCGGGTTCGCGGCGACGAACAGGAGATCGCGGTCGACGATCATGTGGGGGCTGGGCAAGGCGTCGAACAGTTGATGGAAACTCAGTCTGTTCATGAAATGCGTTCCGCCGCAGCGCCATTGCCCAAATCGACCCCGGCCGCGACGTGCGCCGGATCACACTCACGGCCCAGATAGGGGCGGGGTAGCGCGCGGGAAGATGTCCCGCGCGCTGCAACGGGTTAGCGCGTCAGACGCTTGTAGGTCGGACGCTTCGGGTTGACGCTCTCGGGGCCGAGGCGGCGGATCTTGTCCTGCTCGTAGTCCTCGAAGTTGCCCTCGAACCACTCGACGTGGCTGTCGCCCTCGAAGGCGAGGATGTGCGTCGCCAGACGATCGAGGAACATGCGATCGTGGCTGATGACCACGGCGCAGCCGGCGTATTCCTCCAGCGCATCCTCCAGCGCCGCCAGCGTTTCGGTGTCGAGATCGTTGGTGGGCTCGTCGAGCAGAATGACGTTGGAGCCCGTCTTCAGCATCTTGGCGAGGTGCACGCGGTTGCGCTGGCCGCCCGAAAGCGTGCCGACCTTCTGCTGCTGGTCCGGGCCCTTGAAGTTGAAGTTGCCGACATAAGCGCGAGAGTTCATCTCGTACTTGCCGAGCTTCATGATATCGACGGCGCCTGTCACCTCTTCCCAGACGTTCTTGTTGGGATCGAGATGGTCGCGGCTCTGGTCGACGTAGCCGAGATCGACGGTCTCGCCGATCTTGATCTCGCCGGCGTCCGGCTTCTCCTGGCCCGTCAGCATCTTGAAAAGCGTGGACTTACCGGCGCCGTTCGGACCGATGACGCCCACGATGCCGCCCGGCGGCAGCTTGAACGAGAGGTTTTCGATCAGCACCCGGTCGCCGTAGCTCTTGGTGATGCCGTCGACCTCGATGACCTTCTGGCCGAGGCGCTCGCCCGTCGGGATGACGATCTTGCCGTCGGCCGGACGGCGCTGCTCGGCGAGTTCCACCAGTTCGTTATAGGCCTTGATGCGCGCCTTGGACTTCGTCTGGCGGGCCTTGGCGCCCTGAAGCATCCACTCGCGCTCGCGAGAGAGCGCCCGCATGCGCGAGTCGTCCTCACGACCCTCCTGCGCCATGCGCTTGGCCTTCTTCTCGAGATAGGTCGAGTAGTTGCCCTCGTAGGGCACGCCACGGCCGCGATCGAGTTCGAGGATCCAGCCCGTCACGTTGTCGAGGAAGTAGCGATCGTGCGTGATCATCAGCACGGCGCCCTCGTATTCGCGAAGGTGCTTTTCCAGCCAGGCGATCGTCTCGGCGTCGAGATGGTTGGTCGGCTCGTCGAGGAGGAGGATGTCGGGCTTCGACAGGAGCAGCTTGCAGAGCGCCACGCGGCGCTTCTCACCGCCGGACAGCGGGCCGACCTCGGCGTCGCGCGGCGGGCAGCGCAGCGCATCCATCGCCATCTCGACCTGGCTTTCGAGATCCCAGAGGTTCTGGCTGTCGATCTCGTCCTGAAGCTTGGCGCCCTCCTCGGCCGTCTCGTCCGAGTAGTTCATCATCAGTTCGTTGTAGCGGTCGAGAATGGCCTGCTTGTCGGCCACACCTTCCATCACGTTCTCGAAGACGGTCTTCGATTCGTCGAGCTTGGGCTCCTGCGGCAGATAGCCGACCGTCGCGCCCTCGGCGGCCCAGGCCTCGCCGGTGAACTCCTTGTCGGTTCCGGCCATGATCTTGAGGAGGGTCGACTTACCGGCGCCGTTCGGGCCGAGGATGCCGATCTTGGCGTCGGGGTAGAAGGAGAGATGGACGTTCTCCAGAACCTTCTTGGTGCCGTAGGCCTTCGTAAGTCCGGCCATATGGTAGATGAACTGGCGAGCCATCGCGCGCGCGTCTCCGGGTTGTTCGGTCAGGATTTGAGTTGGCGCACAGGTAAGGCATGCGCCTTCGATGAGCAACAACGGGTGCGAAAAAGCGCCGTCCCGCCGCGGCTTGCTTTTCCCGCCGTCGCGGTCGAAGAGGCGCCAACACAGCGAGCACGAGACCTGCGCCATGATCCGTCACATCGTCTTCTTCAGCGCCAAGGACAAGGCCGACCTTCCGGCGATCCTCGACGGCCTCGGAACGCTTGCCGGCATCCGCCATCACGATCACTTCGAGGTCGTCGAGAACGCGCGCGTCGATCCGATGGGCAACGACGTCGACGTCGTGGTCTATGCCGAGTTCCGCGACCGCGCGGCGCTCGACGCCTACAAGACGGACCCGATCTACCTCGCGTCGACGCAGCGCGTGCGCCCCTTGCGCGACATTCGCTATTCCGCCGACTACGAGGTTCCCGACCGCGCCTGAGGCGTCGGTCAGCCGAAGCCGGGCGCGTCGACCCGTCCACTTCGACAGCCGCGGCCGGTCTCGTCCGCCGCCGCGATCAGATCGGCGAGGCGCGGGCCGGCCCGGAGATCGCCTTCCAGTTCGACGCGCAGTTCCCGGATCATCGGCTCGCCGTTGGCGTCGTCCACGCAGTCGATGAGGACCCGGCGGCCCGCCCCGCGACCGAAGGCGTCGTCGAAGCTCGCCCGCACGTCGTCGGCCGTCAGCACATCGCCGATCGAGGTCTCGAAAAGCCGACGCACCGACGAACGGTTCAGCTCTTCTAGGAGCCGGACGGCTTCAGAGAAGTAGGTTTCGGCGTCACCCTTGAAGCAGGTGCCGTGCACCCACCATTCGTGACGGTCGAGGCCCGACTGGACGCCCGGCATCACCTCGGCAAGCGCACGGCGCGTGCCGGCCGATGCCTCGTAGTCCGGCAGACGCCGCCATTCGCCCCGCTCGTCCGTCCGACGCACGTCCTCGGGAACGCCGCAATACTCGCGTCCGCGCGGCTGGGGCCAGAGGCCGTGAAGCGAGAAGCCGTTGCCGGCCGCCCCGCCCGTCCGGCACTCGCGCACCGACGGGCGGGTTTCACAGAAGGCAGGCTGCCAACTTGCCGCCAAGACGTAGCGGTCGACCTGCCCCCTGCCCGCCGCCGGCTTTGCCGCCTTTTCCGGCCGCGCCCCTTCCGCCGACTGGCTCGCGTCCTCCACGCGGCCGCAACCGAACGCAACCCATCGGCGCTCCGGTTCGGCGCCGGGCACGCGGATGAGATAGTGGCTGCCCGGCGACGCGTTGCGGCCGATCAGATCGTAGCTGCGTCCCGGCTCGGTCACGATCCGCCCCGGATTGTCGTCCGAACGGATGCTCGGCGTTGCGAAGCAACTGGCCTCCGCGGTGAAGACGCCGACCATCGGCACCTGTGCCCTCACGGCCACAGGGGCAGCGACGAGAAGGGACGCCGCCGCCGCGATCATCGCCGGAACTGTCCTCAGCGACATGTCTGGTGTTCCTTTCCATGGCATCTTCGGATGCCGAACCCGGCCCGTCGCGAGCTATTTCCATCGATGCCCCGAACCTTCAATCCCCCAACGCGCTTCGTGATCGACAGCCCGAGCGGTGCGGCGCTGAATGGTCGCGCTTTCGCACCGACCGGCGAGCCGGTGGCCGTGCTGCTGCTCTTCCATGGCCTCGCCGAGCACAGCGCGCGTTATGAGCGGACGGCGCGCGATCTCGCGGCGCTCGGCATCGCCACCTATGTCCACGATCACCGCGGTCACGGGTCGACGACGGCGCACGACGCCCCGCTCCGCCGCTTCGCCAAGCGCGACGGCGTCCGCAAGATCCTGCGCGACTGCCACGCCGTTCGCGAACGAGCGCAGCGAGACTTTGCCGGCCTACCCGTCTTCGTCCTCGGCCATTCGCTCGGCGGCGCCATCGCGCTCCACTATGCGCGTCGCTACGGCGGCGGGCTGTCCGGATGTCTCGTCTGGAACGCCGGCATGCGCTTCGGCTGGCAGGCGCGCCTCG
>NZ_CAJYIU010000305.1 GCF_913775355.1 uncultured Aureimonas sp. | reverse complement strand
CCGAAGCTCTCCTCGCGCATGATCTCCGAGAAGCCGATGATGGCGTTGAGCGGCGTGCGCAGCTCGTGGCTCATGTTGGCGAGGAACGTCGTCTTCGCCTGGTTCGCGCTCTCGGCGCGCTCCTTCTCGATCATGTAGTTGCGATTGAGCTCGGCGAGCTGCCGCGCCTTGGCCTCGGCGTCGCGGCGGGCGGTCGACAGGTCGTTGATGGTCGCCATGAGGCGGCGCTCGGAGTCCGATAGGCGCTCCTGATGCACCTTCAACTGCGTCACGTCGGTGCCGATCGACACGTGGCTGCCGTCGCCGGTGACGCGCTCGGACACCTGCAGCCAACGCCCGTCGGCCAGGAGCGTCTCGGTTGCCCGCTCGCCGTAGACGAAGCTCGGGCTGGTCAGCTTGCGCTCCTCGATCGGCCGGCGCGCCTTGGCGCGCACCGTCTCGAACGGGGTGCCCGGCCGCACGTCCTGGTCCGTCAGCCCGAAGACCTCCTGGTATTTCGTGTTGCACAGGACGAGCCGGTGGTCGGCGTCCCAGAGCACGAAGGTCTCGGAGATGTTCTCGACCGCGTTCTGGAGGCGGAGGTTCGCCTCGTCGGTCATGCGGGCGAGGATGTGGTTCTCGCTGATGTCGACCGCGACACCGATCAGGTGGATGTCGTTGTCGGGGTTGCGAACGATCTCGGCGCGGGCGCGCAGCCAGAGATACTGCCCGTCCACATGACGCATGCGGAACGAGCGCTCGATGTTGCCGACGCTGCCCGAGGCGATCTGGCGGGCGAACTCGAAGAAGGAGCCGTCGTCGGGATGCAGGAGGTTCGAGACCTCCGCGAAGGAGAGGACGCCGTCGCGCGGCGGCAGGCCGAGCATCTCGTACATCGAGCGCGACCAGAACATGCGTCCGCGCGACAGGTCCCAGTCCCACAGGCCGCAGCGGCCGCGCGACAGCGCGGTCTCGACGCGGTGGTGCTGCTCGCCGAGGAGGCGGTCCGCGGCGACGGCGCGCGTCGCCTGCCGGAAGTAGGCGACGAGGATCGCGAGGAGCACGAGGGCGGTGACGCAGAACAGCGTCACGTTGAGCGAGACGGATTTGCGCCAGTCGGCGAAGATATGCGCCTCCTCCCGGATGAGGACGACGCTGCCGAGCGGGCCGGACAGGAGCGCGGCCGAGGCCATCGCGTCCTCGCCGGCCCACGAGACCTCCATGACGCCCGCGCGCTCGCCGAACACGAGAAGCGGCTGGCCGCCATCCACCAGCGTGCCGACGTCGGCGCCGAGCGCGCTGTCGTGGCCGGGCGTCGTGGCGACGACGCGGCCGTCCTTGTCGGCGTTCATCGCGATGAGGCCCTTGGCCTTCGAGGACACGGGCAGGGCGCTGTTGACGAGGATCTGAGCGCGGGTCGCCGCATCGTCGGTGCGCGAATCCAGCGCCGCGTCCTCGGCCCGCAGAAGGCTGGCGGTGATGCGGAGATCCTCGCTGGCGCGCTCTTCCATGGCGTCGCGCTCCTCGATCAGCGCCGCCAGAAGCACGACGGCGATCACCATGAGGAAGCCGATGACGAAGACCGGGATGGCCCGTCGCAGGATGGGTTCGAGTTCGGCGATGCGGTCCAGCCCCGGCTGGGGAATGCGGCGGCGGACGCGCTGCAGGAGGGTCGTCAATCTCTCCGTCGCCAGGGATGAGTCATCCCGTGCCGGAGCGCTTGTCGCGTCCGAACCCATCAATCCCATCCCTCGTCGCCGCATGCGACCCGGGCGCCGCAAGCCCGAATCCGAGGGTTAATGAATCAGACGGGGACTCGCTTGTCCAGAAGCGCGGTGCGAGCGGGGGTCAGCGGTGCAATCCCGAATTCTGATTGTTGCACGGGATCAACAGGGGTTATCCGCAGCTTTCGCAGACTGTGGTTAACAAACCATTTCCACGAAATTTTTCATCCCGCCGTCATGAGAGCGTGCGGTCGAGAATGTCGCGCATGTCGTGCGAGAGTTCCGGTCGGCTCGCAAGGGCCGAGAGCGCGGCCCGCGCCGCTTCCTGGCGAACCGGCTCGAAGGCGCGCCAAGACCGGAAGGCCGTGGCCAGCCGGGCGGCGGTTTGCGGATTGAGCCGGTCGAGTTCGCCGAGGCGCTCCGCCGTCCAGCGGTATCCCGCGCCGTCGACACGGTGGAAGACGCGCGGATTGCCGGTCGCGAACCCGCCGATCAGGGCCCGCGCGCGGTTGGGATTGGCCATCGAGAATTTCGGGTGCGCGGCCAGCTCCCGAACGGTGTCGAGCGTTGCATTGGACGGCACCGTCGCGCGCAGCGTGAACCACTTGTCGAGGACGAGCGGGTCGTGCGCGTAGTCGGCATAGAAGCGGTCGAGCGCCTCCCTCGCTTCCGGCGTCCCGGCAAAACGGTGGGCGAGGATCGTGGCGGCCGCCATGCGATCCGTCATGTTGTCGGCCGCGCGGAACGCCTCGGCGGCGAGGGCCGGCGTGCCGTCGGCTGCGCTCAGATACATCAGAAGCGCGTTCGACAGGGCGCGACGTCCGGCGCTCGCCGCGTCGGGACTGAAGCCCTCGCCCGAACGCACCAGCCCGTCGCGTACCCGGCGGAAGGTCTTGGCGCCCGCCGTCGCGACCGCGCGGATCGCCGCTTCGCGCGCCTGGTGGATCGCCTCCGGATCGACGTTCGACCCGACCAGCCGCGCGATCTCCGCCTCGCCCGGAAGCGCAATCATCAGTGCCCGCAGCGCCGGCTCGAGCCGCTCCTCGGCGGCGCATGCGACGACGGCCTCGATCAGGCGCGGATCGAGCGCCGCGCGGCCGGCGCCGGCCGTCGAAGCCGCCCGCAGGGCCTCGCCCATGAGATCGGTGAGCGCGCGCCAGCGTCCGAATCCGTTCGGATCGAGACGGGCGAGGGCGAGACGGTCCTCGTAGCTCTGTTCGTGGCGCAGCGTGACCGGCGCGGAGAAGTCGCGCAGGATCGACAGGCGCGGCCGCTCGGCAAGATCGGAGAACACGACCTCCGCCTCCGCGGTGACGAGATGGATCACGTCGCCTTCGACCTCGGCCGTCCCCGCCGTCGGTTCGGCCGCAAGGTCATTGCCGTCGCGCGCGACCAGCCCGAAGCGGACCGGAATGTGCATCGGCTCGGTATCCGTGCCCGCCGCGCCGCGGGCAAGGCTCTGGCGCAGCGCAACGGTCAGACGCCCCGCTTCGAAATGCTCGGCGACATGAAGGTCCGGCGTGCCCGCCTGATCGTACCAGAGCGCGAACTGCGAGAGGTCGGTGCCGGTCGTCTCCGCAAAGCAGGCGAGGAAGTCCTCGATCGTCGCGGCGTCGCCGTCGTGGCGGGCGAAGTAGAGGTCCATGCCGGCGCGGAAGCCCTCCTCGCCGAGGATGGTCGCCAGCATGCGCACGAGCTCCGAGCCCTTCTCGTAGACCGTGGCCGTGTAGAAGTTGTTGATCTCGCGATACTGGCGCGGTCGGACGGGGTGCTGGAGCGGACCCTGGTCCTCCGGGAACTGCTGCGCCTTCAGGCCGTGCACCGAGGCGATGCGCTTGACGGTGCGCGACCGCTCGTCGGCGCTGAACTCCTGGTCGCGATAGACCGTCAGCCCTTCCTTCAGGCAGAGCTGGAACCAGTCGCGGCAGGTGATGCGGTTGCCCGTCCAGTTGTGGAAGTACTCGTGGGCGATCACGGTCTCGACGCCCGCATAGTCGCCGTCCGTCGCCGTGTCCGGCGCCAGAAGCACGTACTTGTGGTTGAAGACGTTGAGACCCTTGTTCTCCATCGCCCCCATGTTGAAGTCGGAGATCGCCACGATGTTGAAGACTTTCAGGTCGTATTCCCGCCCGAACCGCCGCTCGTCCCAGACCATCGAACGCTTCAGCGCGTCCATCGCGTAAGCCGCACGATCGGCAAGGCCGGGTTCGGTGTAGATCGCGAGATCGACGGCGCGCCCGCTCTGCGTTTCGAACGTGTCGGTGAGAACGTCGAGCCGACCCGCGACGAGCGCGAAGAGATAGGAGGGCTTCGGGTGCGGGTCGTCCCAGACGGCATAGTGCCGGCCGTCGTCGAGATCGCCGTGTTCGCCGGGATTGCCGTTCGACAGGAGGATCGGCGCCGCCTCGCGGTCCGCCTCGATCCGCACGCGGTAGGTGGCGAGAACGTCGGGGCGGTCGAGGAAATAGGTGATGCGGCGAAAGCCCTCCGCCTCGCACTGGGTGCACCATACGCTGTTCGAGCGGTAGAGGCCCATCAGCTCGGTGTTGGTCTCGGGCGTCAGCCGCGTCGCGATCCTCAGCGTGAAGGGGCCGGAAGCCGGCAGGTCGCGGATCGTCAGCCGGTCGGGCGTCGCCTCGAAGCGCTCGGCCCCGACCGCCGTCCCATCGCAGTCGAGGGCGGTGAGCGTCAGCGCGTCGCCGTCCAGCACCAGCGGCTCGGCGGCGTCCGCGTCCGCGGAGCGCTCCATGTCCATCACCGTCTCGACGTCGGTGTGGCCATCGTTCAGCGAAAAGCGCATGTCGACGTGGCGGATGCGGAACGCGGGCGGACGATAGTCCGAAAGGCGGATTACCTGTCCGTCGTCGGTGCGCTGCATGGCTCGGGCCTTTCCCATCTCGATCCGACGGGGATAGTCGCCATGCCGACGCTTGCCAACGGGAAACCGCGTTCACGCCCCCGCGCCCTTCGTCGCGAAAGGTGAGGCGCGGCGAACGTTTGAGGCCTCGACCCGCAGGGCGGCCGCGCCTAAGAGTGCGCCGTCGCCATCCTGCATGACGGGCCCGGCGGCGATCGCCCCGACCAAGGCGCGAAGGTCGCGCCTGTTCCAGCCGAAGTCGATCCGCAACGATGAATGCCCCGATCCACCACGCGCCCGCTCTCAAGCCCATGGTGGGCATCGGCCTGAAGGTGGTCTCGGTCACCGTCTTCGTGGGCATGCAGACATCGCTGAAGGCGCTCGGCACTGACATTCCAGCCGGGCAGCTCGTCTTCTTCCGCTCCTTCTTCGCGATGGTGCCGGTGCTCGCCTATCTCTGCTGGCTCGGCACCCTGCGGACGGCCTTCCACACGCGCGACATCGGCGGCCATTTCCTGCGCGGCGCGATCGGTGTCACGTCGATGGCGCTCGGCTTCTATGCGATCGGCCGCCTGCCGTATCCGGAATGGATCACGATCTCCTACGCCTCGCCGCTTCTGACCGTCGTCTTCGCCGCGATCATCCTGCGCGAGCAGGTGGGGCGCTTTCGCTGGACCGCGGTCCTCGTCGGCCTGTGCGGGATCGTGGTGGTGATCGCCCCGAACCTGTCGCTCGACCTCGGCGCCCTGTCGAACGAGGAGCGGCTCGGCATGCTGGCCTCGCTCGCGGGCGCGGCCTTCGCGGCGGTCGCGATGATCCAGGTCCGCCGCCTCGTGCGCACCGAGCCGACGACCACGATCGTCGTCTACTTCTCGCTGTGCTCGAGCGTCATCGCGCTCGTCAGCCTTCCGTTCGGCTGGGTGTGGCCGACCCCGTGGCAGGCGACGCTCTTGATCCTCGCCGGAATCTTCGGCGGCGTCGGACAGCTTCTGCTCACAGCCTGCTACCGCTATGCCGAAGCCTCCACCATCGCGCCGTTTGAGTACACATCGATGCTGATGGCCGTCACGATCGGGGCGACGGTGTTCGGCGAGGTCGCGAGCCCGACGACGCTGATCGGCGCGACCATCGTCGTGTCCGCGGGCGTCTTCATCATCCTGCGCGAGCACCGGCTCGGCCTCGAGCGCCGCCGCGCGCGGAGCGCCTCGCCGCCGCAGACATGAAAAAGGGCGCGAACCCCTGAAGGTTCGCGCCCCGTCGCTGTTCAAGGCGTCACGAACTTAGTACCCGAAGTACCAGTTCTTGCTGCCCTTGTTGTAGTTGTAGAAGGCAGCGCCCGACCCCGGAATGCCAAAGCTGGACGGCGCTGCGTCCTCCGGTTGCTGGGCCTGCGACCGGCCGTAGCTCTGCCGGTTCGGGGCACCATAGGTCGCGCTGTCGGCCGAGCGGGCGGCCTGCTTGCGCTGCTGGTCCCACATCTTCTCCTGCCGGTCGTGCTGATAACGAACGGCCTTCTCCTGACCCGTCATGACGTGCTTGGTCTGCTGGGCCATCGCCGAGCCTGCAAGGCCCGTGGTGGCGATCAGGGCGGCTGCGATCATGGCTGTGGTCTTCATGATCGAAACTCCTCATCGTTGACTGGCGCCGGTCGCTCCCTTCGGCAGCCGGCTTCACCGGTAGTCCGCCCCGTTAACGCACGTCACACGTCCGGGTTTCACAAAAAACGATAAGCGTCACATATTGTTTTGATCGGCCAGCGTCGGTTCGGCGAGCTTCTCCCGCAGTGTTTGCAGATCGCGCCATGCCAAGCGCTTCTGCGTCGGCTGGCGCAGGAGGAAGGCCGGATGGAGGATCGGCAGGACCGGCAGTTGGAGGCCGCCGGGGGTCGTCAGGCTGAGCCAGCGTCCCCGCAGGCGGGTGATGCCTTCGTCTGTGCGAAGCAGCGCGCGGACGGACGAAGAGCCGACCGACACGACGACGCGCGGGCGCACGAGCTCGATATGGCGCAGCGTGAAGGGGAGACAGGCCTCCGTCTCGGCCGGCGTCGGGGCGCGGTTGCCGGGCGGCCGCCACGGCACGGTGTTGGTGACACGCACCGCGTCGCGCTCGATCCCGATCGTCGCCAGCATCCGATTAAGAAGCTGGCCGGACTTGCCGACGAACGGCTCGCCTGCCAGATCCTCGTCGCGCCCCGGCGCCTCGCCGACGAACATCACGTCGGCGTCCTCGGCGCCGTTGCCGAAGACGAGGTTCTTGGCCGTCTGACGAAGCCCGCAGCCCATGAAGGCGGCCAGCATCTCGCGCAGCTCACCGAGGGTCTGCGCGCGCCCCGCCTGATCGCGCGCATCCGCGGCAGAACTGGCGTCCGCGTCGGGGGCGATGGGTGCGGGACGGGCGGTGACGGCCGGATGGGTCGCGGGCGCCGGGGCCTGCGCCGGCTTCGACTCCGGTGCTGGGCTCCGTCGCCTCGATGCCTCCGCCTCGGTCTCGGCGAAGCGATCGCGCGGCGTCTCGCCGACGAAGGTCGAGATGCCGGCCTGTTCGTACCAGGCCAGCATGGCACGCCATTCGTCCAAGGGAGCTGTCGCGTCGGTTATAGACATGCCGCACCATACCGGCGATCCAGTGAAAACGCACGCATTCGTCAACGCCGATGACGTTTACGTAAGAATGTCGCGTGTCGCTTCCGGGAATTCTCCTGTATGAGCGGCCACAACCATTTGGACCTTTTCCAGACTCGATCCGAGGGAGGACGTTGCCCGTGTCAGAGACAGCCGCCGAGCGCGAGTCGATGGAGTTCGACGTTGTGATCGTGGGGGCGGGCCCGGCGGGCCTGTCGGCCGCGATCCGTCTGAAGCAGGTCGACCCGGACTTGTCCGTCGTCGTCCTGGAGAAGGGCTCGGAGGTCGGCGCGCATATCCTGTCCGGCTGCGTGCTCGACCCGTCCTCGCTCGACACGCTCCTGCCCGAATGGCGCTCCGAGGAGACGCCGATCCGCCAGCGCGTGACGGCCGACAAGTTCTTCGTCTACGGCCCCCACGGCTCGGTGCGCCTGCCGAACTTCGGCCTGCCGAAGCTGATGGACAACCACGACAACTACGTCGTCTCGCTCGGCCTCGTCTGCAAATGGCTCGCCGAGAAGGCCGAAGCGCTCGGCGTCGAGATCTATCCGGGCTTTGCCGCCACCGAGATCCTGTTCGACGAGGCGGGCGCCGTGCGGGGCGTTGCCACCGGCGACATGGGCATCGAGCGTTCGGGCGAGCCGGGCCCGAACTACCAGCCCGGCATGGAGCTGATCGGCAAGTACGTGCTGATCGGCGAGGGCGTGCGCGGCTCGCTCGCCAAGCAGCTGATCTCGCGCTTCGACCTCGCGAGGGAAGCCGACGCGCCGAAGTTCGGCATCGGCATCAAGGAGCTCTGGCAGATCGATCCGACCAAGGCGAAGCCCGGCCTGATCCAGCACTCGTTCGGCTGGCCGCTCGACATGAAGACCGGCGGCGGCTCATTCCTCTACCACCTCGAGAACAATCAGGTTTACGTCGGCTTCGTCGTCCACCTGAACTACGCGAACCCCTATCTCAACCCGTTCGAGGAGTTCCAGCGCTTCAAGACGCACCCGGACATCGCCGAACTCCTGGAGGGGGGCAAGCGCCTGTCCTATGGCGCGCGGGCGATCTCGGAGGGCGGCTACCAGTCGGTGCCGAAGCTCGTCTTCCCAGGCGGCGCGCTCCTTGGCTGCTCCGCCGGCTTCGTCAACGTGCCGCGCATCAAGGGCGTGCACAACGCGATCTCCAGCGGCATGCAGGCGGCCGAAGCTGCGGCCGAGGCCATCGCGGCGGGCCGCGCGCAGGACGAGCTGGCCCCCTACGAGGCCGGCTGGCGGTCTTCGCCGATCGGGCGAGACCTCTTCCGCGTGCGCAACGTCAAGCCGCTCTGGTCGAAATACGGCACCGCGCTCGGCATCGTCGCCGGCGGTCTCGACATGTGGGCGCACCAGCTGATCGGCCGCTCGCTGTTCGGAACGTTGAAGCATGGCAAGACCGACGCGGCCTCGACCGAGCCGGCGGCCAGGCACAAGCCGATCGCCTATCCGAAGCCCGACGGCGTGCTGACCTTCGACAAGACCTCGTCGGTGTTCCTGTCCAACACCAACCACGAGGAGGACCAGCCGGTTCATCTCAAGGTGAAGGACATGGGCCTGCAGAAGGCGTCCGAGCACGACGTCTATGCCGGGCTGTCGCAGCGCTATTGCCCGGCCGGGGTCTACGAGTGGATCGAGGACGGTGCGGACGCGCCGCGTTACCAGATCAACGCGCAGAACTGCGTCCACTGCAAGACGTGCGACATCAAGGATCCCAACGGCAACATCACTTGGGTCCCGCCGCAGGGCGCCGAGGGGCCGGTCTACGGCACGATGTGAGGCGGATTGCCGCCCCGCGTTAGCGGGCGGCGACCGTGGTCGTCTCGCCGTCGGTTGCGGGCGCGACCGAGAAGCGGACGAGAACCGGCAGGTGGTCGGAGGCGGTCGCCGCCGGCCGCTCGACGCTGTGGATGGTGACAGTCGGCGAGGCGAGGAGATTGTCGATCCCGAGCCCGACGAAGCGCGCGGCCTCGGTCGGCAGGCCATCCAGCATCCAGGTCGGACCGATGCCGCGGACGACGCGGGTGTTCGTCGTTCGCGCATAGGTATCGAGGAAGGCACTCCAGCCGGCGGCGTTGAAGTCTCCCGCGAGGATCAGCGGCGCCGGCAGGGCGGCGAGCATCTCGCGCGCGCTGTCGAAGCGCCGCCACTGGCTGCGCGGCCAAGGCCAGAGCTGGTGGTGCGAGGCGATGGTGACGGCGGTGCCGTTGAGATCGATGCGCGCGGCGGCGAGCGAGTCGCCGACGTCGCAGATCGGCGTCGAGCCCGCCACGAAGGGGCGGCGCGAGAGAATGGCGGAATCGCCATGGAAGCCGTCGGCCTCGAGACACACGGCCTGATAGGGGTAGCTCGTCTCCAAGGGGGCGAGCCCCTCGCGCCAGTCGCCGGTCAGCTCCTGCAGGGTGATGATGTCGGGCCGCGTCTCGGCGATCCGCCGGATCGCTTCCGCCCGGTCGCCGGCGTTCCAGAGAAGGTTCATCTGGAGGAGCGTGTAGACGGGTCTCCCGTCATCGGGGACGGGGCGCATCGGCATGACGTAGGGCGCGACGCTCGCCAGCGAGATGCCCGCTACGACGAAGCCGACCAAGCTGCCCGCCCAGTGGCCGAGAAAGATGCCGGGGATCGACAGCGCGAGGAGCGCCACCGCGGCATGGGCGCGGAAGTGCGAGAACGTGTCGAGCGGACGCGCGAAGCCGCCGAGGAAGCCGAGCACCAGAAACAGCGCGGCGCCGAATAGAAGGACGTTCACCACGCGGTGCCACCGAACCCTTGTCATGATGCGAGCGACCGACGCCTTACTGGAACGCCGACTCGAAGAAGGACCGCAGCTTGCGCGAATGGAGACGCTCGACCGGCATGTCGGCGAGGCTCTGCATGGCGCGAATGCCGATCCGGAGATGCTGCGCCACCTGCCGCTTGTAGAATTCGGTCGCCATGCCCGGCAGCTTCAGCTCGCCGTGCAGCGGCTTGTCGGACACGCAGAGGAGCGTGCCGTAGGGCACGCGCAGGCGATAGCCGTTGGCCGCGATCGTCGCCGATTCCATGTCGAGCGCCACGGCGCGGGACTTCGACAGGCGCTCCACCGGCTCGGTCTGGTCGCGCAGCTCCCAGTTGCGGTTGTCGATGGTCGCGACGGTACCGGTCCGCATGATGCGCTTGAGATCGTACCCCTCGAGGCCCGTCACGTCGGCGACGGCCTGCTCCAGCGCGACCTGCACCTCGGCGAGCGGTGGGATCGGGACCCAGGCGGGCAGGTCGGCGTCCAGCACATGGTCCTCGCGGACATAGGCGTGGGCGAGCACGTAGTCGCCGAGCGCCTGCGTGTTGCGAAGACCGGCGCAATGCCCGAGCATCAGCCAGGCGTGGGGGCGCAGCACCGCGACGTGGTCGGTGATGGTCTTGGCGTTGGACGGGCCGACGCCGATGTTGACCATGGTGATGCCGTTCGAGCCCGGCCGGGTGAGGTGGTAGGCGGGCATCTGCGGCAGGCGCTGTGGCGCGAGGCCGCGCTCGGGTTCGAGGGCCCCCGCCAGCGTGACGACGTTGCCCGGCTCGACGAAGCTCTCGTAGCCATGGCCGCCGTCCTCCATCAACGATCGCGCCATGGCGCAGAATTCATCGACATAGAACTGGTAGTTCGTGAAAAGCACGAAGTTCTGGAAGTGCTGCGGGCTGGTCGCGGTGTAGTGCGCGAGGCGCAGGAGCGAGTAGTCCACGCGCTGCGCCGTGAAGGGCGCGAGCGGCAGCGGCTCGCCGGGCTTCGGCACGAAGTTGCCGTTGACGATCCGGTCATCGGTGGCCTCGAGGTCGGGCACGTCGAAGATGTCGCGCAGCGGCTTGTCGAGGCGTTCGGCCCGCGCCCCGTCGACATAGGTCCCCTCCGGCAGGGCGAAGTGCAGCGGGATCGGCGTCTTCGACAGGCCGACCTCGATCGGCTGGCCGTGGTTCTTCAGAAGCTGCTCGAACTGCTGGACGAGATAGTCGCCGAAGAGCTCCGGCCGTGTGATCGTGGTGGCGTAGTGGCCGGGGCCTGGCACGAAGCCGAAGGACAGGCGGGAATCGACGCGCGCGTGGCCGACCGTGCGGATCGCGACCTGCGGATAGAAGGCGCGGTAGCGGCGCGACGTGTCGCTGGTCTCCAGGACCTCGTCGAAGCTCTCGCACAGGAAATCGACCGAGGCGGCGTAGATGCGCCGCAGGGCTTCGACCGCGGCCTCCGCATCGAGGAAGGCCTTCGCCGCGATGGGCGGCGGCGTCAGGGGTTCGGGGGCGGGCTGCGCGAAACGGTCGGTCATGACCCTTTCTAGCGGAGGACCGTGACAGGCGAAATGGGTCAGCGAACGCAGACCGCCCCCTGGTCGTAGCAGCCGTGGCTGACGGTCGCGACCGGGCTGTGCGCGGCGCGATCGCGCTCCACCAGCGTCGAGAAGCTGACCGCGAAGAGGGCGAGAAGCGAGGTGACGACGGACAGGCGGACGATCATGGCACTCTCCCGAGGATCTGCGACGCGCGATCTTTGCGTGCCCAAGCTGAATTCGGGCTGGCGTCACCGTTCAGTTGACGTTCACGCAGTGTCTGTTCCGGCTGCGCTCGCCAAGCGGCGGCGTCCGCCCCACCTGATGCGACGACGCGCGAGGTTTGGCGTCGACGAGACAGTCTGGAGGCCGCATGGTCGAGCAAACGAAACCCATCGAACTGCACTACTGGCCGACGCCGAACGGCTGGAAGGTGTCGATCCTCCTGGAGGAACTCGGCGTCCCCTACGATCTGAAGCTCGTGAACATCGGCGCGGGCGATCAGTTCAAGCCGGAGTTCTTGGCGATCTCGCCGAACAACCGGATGCCGGCGATCGTCGATCCCGAGGGACCGGGCGGCCAGCCGATCTCGGTCTTCGAGTCCGGCGCGATCCTCCAGTACCTCGCCCGCAAGTTCGGCCGCTTCTATCCGACCGACGAGCGCCGGCGCGTCGCCGTGGACGAGTGGCTGTTCTGGCAGGTCGGGGGTCTCGGGCCGATGGCCGGCCAGGCGCATCACTTCCGCCAGTACGCGCCGGAGAAGATCGCCTACGGGATCGACCGATACACCAACGAGGTCAACCGCTTGTACGGCGTCATGAACAAGCGGCTTCAGGACCGCGAGTTCCTGGCGGACGAGTATTCGATCGCCGACATGGCCTGTGTAGGCTGGATCGTCCCGCACAAGAACCAAGGGCAGGACCTCGACGACTTCCCCAACCTGAAGCGCTGGTTCGAGACGCTGAATGCCCGTCCGGCGGTCGAGAAGGGGCTGGCCGTCGGCAAGGAGGAGCGCGAGCGGCTGAATCTTGCGCAGGACAAGAACGCCCAGAGCGTCCTCTTCGGCCAGCGCGCGCGCTGACCCGTCAGGTCTTGAACAGGAAGATCACGGCGACGATCGCGTAGACGCCGACATAGATCCACGCCCAGCGGCGGAAGCTCTCGGGCGTGGATTGATCCGACCGCTTGCGCAGCCATGCGTAGAGACGCAGATCCAGCATGCCGAGCGGGATGGCGAGGAGCAGGGCACCGACGACCGCCACTGTCCACGCCGCCGCCCCGGTGAAGGGCAGGTGGTTGTAGGTGAACGAGATCACCGGCATGTGGCAGAGGTAGAGCGCGTAGCTCCAGTCGCCGAGCTTGGTCGCCACGCGCTGGGGCACCGAGTTGTCGGCGCTGCGCGCCTCGAACGAGATCGCAAGTCCGACGAGGATCACCGCCGAAACGCCGGCAAGAAGGCGCCCCATGCCGACCGAATCCGTACCCGGAATGGCGATGGCGGCCGCGACGGCCAAGCCGGCAAGCGCCGGGTGGAAGACGTTTCGGCGCACCAGCCAGGGGATCAGCAGCCCACCCGCGAACGCAGCCGTCGCCGACATGAAGGGAAGCTCGGTGATGTGGACCGCGATCCGCGCCTGGTTGTCGGGGTTGACCAGCGTGCCCCCGACCGACAGAACGAGCGCGAGAAGGGCGATCGCCTCCAGCCGGCGGGCGAGACCCGCCGCGGCGACGAGGAAGAGCGCGACATAGAAGGCCAGCTCGAACACGAGCGTCCATTCCACCATCAGCCGGTAGTTGCCGTTCTGGCCGATCGCGACGAGCGACAGTGCGCGCATGTCGAGGCCCGGATTGTTCCAGAACACGAAGGGCAGGGCGACCGAGGCGATCAGGAAGATCGGGTAGATCCGCAGGATGCGGTGGATCAGGAAGTTCGACGCCGGCGTGGTCTTCAGGATGTCGGCCATCAGCGCGCCGGAGATCGCGAAGAAGATGGCGACGCCGAGGATGCCGAAGCGATGGTTGAAGATCTCGGCGAAGCGGTCGTCGCCGAGGACGGCCGCAAGATGGCCGGACGCGTGGTAGAAGACGACGAACAGCGCCGCGACGGCGCGCAGCCACTGGACGTTGCGGTTTCGCGACCGTCGCTGGAAGACCGGCTCGTGAACGGCCTCGGCGCTGGCGGCGGGTTGAGCGCGAACCTGCGGGGCGGCGGACATCAGCCGGCTCCCCCGACGCGGGTCCAGACCTGCGACCGGCAGAAGACCTTGGCGACGCACCCGGTCAGCGTCAGCTTATCGCCGGCGATCTCGACGCGGCCCTCGTAGCTCTTGTCGCTGCTCGGATCGACGACGGTGCCGGTGTAGCGCCCGCCGCCGCCGGTGACTGTGCCGGCTGTCTTGCCCTTGTAGGCGCCGGTCCGGACGGTGGAGCAGAAGCTCCCGCCGCAGGGGCGGTAGTCCACCGTCTCGCCGTTCGACAGGCGCCATGTGCCGACGATGGCGTCGGCCGCAAGGGCGGGCCACGCGGCGGTGGCGATCGCGGCCGCCAGGGCGAGCGGGTACAGCATGGAAGGGCTCCGGAATTGACCGGGGCGAGCGATCCCCCGAAAGGGATCACCCCGTCAAGTACGCGGCTGCAACCGCTGGCCGCCCGTCTCCCGCCGGACGCCTCAGAGGCGGGTCAGCGACTGCGAGCGGCAGATCAGCCCGCCGAGGACGCAGCCCGAGACCGAGAGCGTGTCGCCCGTCAGCTTGCCCTTGCCGGAATATTCCTTGCCGCCCTTGGTGTAGTCGGTGACCGTGCCCTGATAGGCGCCGCCGCCGGACGGCGTCATCTTGCCGAAGGTCTTGCCCTTGTTCGGGCCGTTCACGTAGGTCAGGCAGAAGCCGTCTCCGCAGGACGCGATGCGCGCATCGTTGCCGGACGGCATGCGCCAGGTGCCCTCGATCGGGTCCGCCATCGCCGCGCCCGTGGTCGCCGCGCCCGTGGTCGCCGCCAGGGCGAGCATCATCACCGCCAAACGTCTCATCGCATCCTCCCATGCCGCCCCCGTCTTGAACGCGGGATAGGCGGTTGACGCTAACGTAAATGGAAACGTCGAGACCGCCAAGAGGCGAAGGGGCGGAACGCCATCGGCGATCATGCTGAACGGATCGCCACCCGGCATCGTGAAGCAACGGTGAAGCGAATCGCGCGAAGTCCGGCGATGCAGGGGTTTGCGGAGGCAAACCTCCAAGACTTTCCAAAGGTTGAATCCTGCATTCAACTTGAATTAGCCAAGCCTTTTAAGCGCCGGTTCAAAGGACGCTGCCAATCTCGACGAAGGCACCCGAGGGGGCGCAACGGGAACAGGGAACGAGAGACATGGCACGCTTCGAACTTCTGGACGGCGACTTCGGCACCGCGCTCGGCCTTGCTGCGCCAATCGGCGAGACGCTCTTCGCGATGGGCCTGCGCTTTGCTTCGGGCCGCGACGGCGAGACGGACCTCGTGTCGGCCCACATGTACTTCAACCTCGCCGACCAGATGGGCGCGGACGAGGCAAGCACGCACCGTCAGGACGTCGCGGCGATGATGACCAAGGCCGAGATCGGACGCGCGCTGCGCCTCGCCCGCGAGTGGCTGGCCCGCAACTGACGCCGGCCGGTCAGTCCGATGCGTCCGCCAGCGAGGCCGTCAGGGCCGCCGCGAACCGGTCGAGTTCGTCGTCCCGGCCCACCGTCACGCGGATCATGCGATCGAGCGGTGCGACGCCCGGCATGCGGATGAAGACCTGACGATCGAGAACGCCTTCGAGGATGCGCCGCGCATGGGCGCCGTCCCGACCGCAGTCGATCGCCACGAAATTGGTCGCCGACGGTAGGGGGCGAAGACCCGCCGAGGAGGCGATCTGCCCGAGCCGGTCGCGCGCCCGAACGATGCGCGCCACGACGTCCGACAGATACGCCTGGTCCTCGAGCGCCGCGACGGCGCCGGCCTGGGCCATGCGCGATACGCCGAAATGATTGCGCACCTTGTGGAAGTGCGAAACCGTTTCCGCCGCGCCGAAGACATAGGCCACCCGCACGCCCGCCATGCCGTAGGCCTTCGAGAAGGTCCGGAAGCGTAGGACATTGGGCCGCAACGCATCCGCCGGCGGCAGGGCCGAAGCCGGTGCCAGATCGCTGTAGGCCTCGTCGAGGACGAGGAGCGTTCCCTCCGGCACCGCATCCATCAGGCGTTGCACCGCGTCCGCCTCGTGCCAGCTGCCGGTCGGGTTGTCCGGATTGGCGAAGTAGACGAGCTTCGGCCGGACCGCCCGCATCCGCTCGATCAACGCGTCGATGTCCTCGCGGTCGTCGCGGTAGGGCACGAAGTCGAGCACGCCGCCGTGGCCGGTCACATGGTAGTTGAAGGTCGGATAGGCGCCGTGCGAGGTGACCACCGTGTCGCCGGGCTCCAGCACGATCTGCGTCAGGAGGCCGAACAGGCCGTCGATGCCCTCGCCGACGACCACCTCTTCGAAACGGATGCCGAGGTGATCCGCGATCGCCGCCCGCAGCGCGTGGTGCTCGGGATCGCCGTAGGCCCAGCTGTCGCGCGCCGCCCGGCTCATCGCCTCGACCACCTGCGGCGAGGGGCCGAAGACGCTTTCGTTGGCGCCGAGCCGCGCGAGGAACGGGCGCCCGAGCCGCCGTTCCAGCGCTTCCGGGCCGACGAAGGGGATCGTGGCCGGCAGGGCCAGGGTGCGGGCGTTGAACGGCATGGCTTCACTCGCAGAACGGCAACCCCGCCGTTCTAATGGCTGCGGCGCCGCTTTGCATAGAGTGCGCCGCGCCAACGCCAAAGCCGTTGATAAGCGCCGGCCCGAAGCGTTTTCTCCTTGAAACGCCGCCCGCCGCTTCCCACGCTCCCGCCATGACATCCTGCAGCCTCCGACGATCTTCGTGATCCGCTTCGTCCACACGGCCGACTGGCAGATCGGCAAGCCGTTCGGCGGCTACCCCGACGAGACGCGCGCAGAGCTGCGCGCCGAGCGGTTCAACGCCGTGCGCCGCATCGCGGTTCTGGCAGAGGAGCGGGCGGCCGATTTCGTCGTGGTGGCGGGCGACGCGTTCGACGGCAACACGATCTCGGACCGCGACATCCAGCGGACGCTGGATGCGATGGCCGCATTCTCCGGCCCTTGGGTTCTTCTGCCCGGCAATCACGATCCGGCCGTCAGCGTCTCGGTCTGGTCGCGCCTTCAGCGCTTCGAGCATCGCGCCCGGCTCGTGATCGCGGACCGGCCGGAGCCGGTCGAGCTGTGCGACGGCCGCGCCGTGGTGCTGCCCGCGCCGCTCGTTCGGCACCGCGAGGGCGCCGACCTCACCGAATGGTACGACACGGCCGAGACGCCCTCGCATGCGGTGCGCATCGGGCTCGCGCACGGCGCCGTCGCCAACCGGCTGCCGGCTGCGGCCGAAAGCGGCAACCCGATCGCCGACGACCGCGCCGACCGGGCCCGCCTCGACTACCTCGCGCTCGGCGACTGGCACGGCTTCCTCGAGATCGCGCCGCGTACCCTCTATTCCGGTACGCCCGAAGCCGACCGCTATCCCGCCAACGAACCGGGCTTCGTCGCGCTGGTCGAGATCGACGCGCCGGGCACCGCGCCGCGCATCGAGAAACTGCGCACCGCGCGTTTCGACTGGCGGGCGATGGTGGTGGACGTCCACGGCGACGCCGCGCCGCTCGATCACGCGCTGGAAGCGATCGCCGCGCCGGGCGAGGCGCTGGTGGACCTGACCCTGCGCGGCACGCTCTCCTTGCGCGAGCGGATCGCCCTCGACGAGACGCTGGTTGGCTGGCAGCGACGGCTGTTCGACTTGCGCATCCGGGACGACGACCTCCTCGACGAGCCGGACGAGGAGGATCTCGACCGCATCGACGCGGCGGGCTTCGTGCGCACCGCCGTCGATCGGCTGCGCGCCAAGGCCATGAGTCGCGAGGACCCGGAGCGCGCGGCGGCCGCCCTGGCGCTTCGCATGATGTTTGCCGAGCACGCGCGGCTCTGGCGCCGGGAGGCCTGAGCGATGTACCTGCGCTCCCTGACGCTGCGCGAATTTGCGGGCGTGTCGCAGCTGACGCTCGACCGCTTCGAGGACGGGCTCAACGTCGTCGTCGGCGACAACGAGGCCGGCAAGTCCACAGTCCTGACGGCGTTGCGGGCCGCTTTCTTCCAGAAGCATCGCTCGAGCGGCGAGGCGACGCGCGCGCTGGTGCCCTATGGCCGACAGGTGCGTCCCGAGATCGAGATCGGCTTCTCGCTCGGCGGCACCGAATACGAACTCCGCAAGGCCTTCCTTCAGAAGCCCGAGGCGGAGCTCTCCTGGCCCGGCGGCCGGCTGCAGGGCGACGCCGTGGAAGAGCGTCTCGCCGAACTCCTGCGCTTCACGCATTCGGGGGCGCGCAAGCCGAAGGAGGGCGATTTCGTCGGCACGTTCGGCCTCCTCTGGGTGGATCAGGGGCGTTCGACGGAAGGGCTCGACCTCGGTGCGGGGCGTGATGCCGTGACGGCCTCGCTGGAAGGCGAGGTCAGCCAGGTTCTCGGCGGCGAGCGCGGTCGCGCGCTTCTGGCCGCCGCCCGCGCCCGGCAGGAGCGGTTCTTCACCGAGACGCTGCGCGCCAAGGCCGGCTCGCCGCTGCGCGAGGCCGAGGAGCGGCTGGAGCGGGCGCGCGAGGAGCTGTCGCAGCGCCGCGCAGCGCTCGCCGAATATCGCGCCAAGCTCCAGCGCCTGTCGGATCGCCGCTCGGTGCTGCGGTCCTACGAGAAGGACGACGCGCTGACGCAGGCCGCGAGCGCTCTTGCCCGCGCCGAGGCCGACCAGCGCCAGCTCGGAGACCTCCGCCGCGACTGCAACGAAGCGGAGCGCGAACTGAAGCACGCACTCAGCCTGCGCGATCATGCGGGCGAGCGCCTGCGTCGGCGCGAAGCGATGCTGGCGGCAGCCGCAAAGGCGACCGGGCAGGAGCGCGAGGAAGAGGAGCGACTGGCCGAGCATCGTGTCGCGGTCGAACGGGAGCGGCGGCACGTCGCCGAACTCGAGGGCACGCTCGCCGCGGCCCGCGGAGCTCTGAAAACGGCCGAAGCCGAGGCCGATGCCGCGCGCCTTGCGGATGAACGCGCGCGCCTCCGTGATCAAATCTCACGTCTCGACGCTCAGGTGGCCGAAGGGCGGCGTCTTGCGACGCAACTCGAAGCGGCTTTGCGCGCGAGCGAGGCTCGCATCCCGACACGCCGCGACCTTGGCGAGCTGGAGGAAACCGAACGGGCCTGCCGGGAGGCGGAGATCCGCCTGTCCGCCGCATCGCCGACCGTGACCTTCGCGCCGGACGAGGCGGGGGCCGAGGTTCTCGTGGACGGCGTGCCCTTGGCGGACCACGGGCCCCGCGTCGTCTCGGCGCCGACGAGCTTCCAGATTGCCGGCTTCGGCCGTGTCACCATCGAGCCGGGCGGCGGGTCCGCCGCGTTGGCCGACGAAGCGGTCCGCAGTCGCGATCGGCTGGAGAGCCGCCTCTCCTCGCTGGGGCACGACAGCGTCGAGGTGGTTCGCCGTGCCTTGCGGGACGCCGAGGAGCGCGCCGCCGAGACGAAGCGGCTTCGCGAACTCCTGGCGGCTCGGCTTCCGTCGGGGCTGGAGGCGGCGGATGCCGAGTTGCGCGCGCTTCGGGCGGCCGACGAGCGGTTGCCGAACGTCCCCGATCCGTCGACCGTCTCCGTCGATCTCGATGCCGTCCGCGCGCTCGCGCAGGCGGCGCGGGAGCGACGGGCGCAGGTGGAGAGCGCGCTCGAGGCGGCGCGGCGCGATCTCCGAAACGCGGAAACCGATCTGATCGGCCGCGAGGCGGGCGCCGCCCATCGCAGAGCCGAGGTCGAGCGACTGGCACGCGAGGCGGAGGAGGCGGAGGCCGCGCGCCCGATCGCGGCATTGCGCGAGGATCTCGCCGCGACCGAACTCGAGCGCGCCGCCCGCGAGGCCGTGCTCGACGCGCGGCGCCGTGCGCTCGACGCGGGCGATCCCGAAACGGTCGAGCGCACGGTCGCCGCCCGGCGGCGGGCGCGCGACGAGATCGAGCGGACGCTGAACGGCTTGCGCGGCGAGATCGCCAGCCTCGAGGGCGAGATGCGGGTGCAGGGTGCAAGCGCCCTCGACGAGGACATCGCGCGTCTGGAGGACGAGATCGAGGCGGCCGAACGCCTCCGCTCGCGCCTTGCGTTGGAGGCCGAGGCGTCCCGCCTCCTGCATCAGACCCTCCTCCAGGCGCAGCGCGAGGCGCACGAATCGTGGCTGGCGCCGATCAAGGCGCACGTG
>NZ_CAJYIU010000304.1 GCF_913775355.1 uncultured Aureimonas sp. | reverse complement strand
TCACCGGCGCGAGCTCGGCCATTTCCTCTTCGCCGGTCGCGGCATGGACGCCGAAGATGCCGGTGTCGGAGAAGCTCCAGTGGAACGCCGAGATCGCGTAGCAGAGGCCGCGCGTCTCGCGGATTTCCTGGAACAGGCGGGACGACATGCCGCCGCCGAGGATGATCGAGAGCACCTGCGCGGCATAGAAATCGCGCTGGTAGTAGGGGCGGCCGGGAAAGCCGAGCACCATCTGCGCGTCGGCGAGATCGCGTTCCTCGCGGAAGTCGCCGCCTGTATAGACGGCAGGCTCGCGGCGATGCGTCCCCTCCGCCGAGGAAGCCGACGATCCGAACGCCGCTTCGACGCGGCGCACGACGTCGTCGTGCGACACGGCGCCAGCGGCCGATACCACCATCTGGTCGGGCGAGTAGTGACGCTTCAGGTAGGCGCGGATTTCGGCCGGGGTGAAGCCGCTGACGCTCTCGCGCGTGCCGAGAATGGGACGGCCGAGAATCTGGTCGGCATAGGCCGCGCTCTGGAAGTGGTCGAAGACGATGTCGTCCGGCGTGTCTTCCGCCGCGCCGATCTCCTGCAGGATGACGTGCTGCTCGCGGGCCAGCTCGTCCTCGTCGAAGCGCGAGTCGAGGAGGATGTCGGTCAGGATATCGACCGCAAGTGGCACGTCGTCTTTCATGACGCGGGCGTAGTAGGCGGTGGTCTCGACGCTGGTCGAGGCGTTCAACTCGCCGCCGACGTCCTCGATTTCTTCGGCGATCTGCCGGGCGCTGCGTCGGCTCGTGCCCTTGAAGGCCATGTGCTCGAGAAGGTGGGCGATGCCATGCTCACCCTCGGCCTCGTCACGCGCCCCGGCCTTGACCCAGACGCCGAGCGCCGCGCTTTCCAGCGTCGGCATGGTTTCGGTGGCGATCGTCAGCCCGTTGGAAAGACGCGTGATCTCGACGCTCATGCAGCGGCCCCAAGGCGCACGGCGCGGCTGCGCTCGCGAATGTACGCCTGGAGCGCGTCCAGATCGTTGGGAAGGACGTCGAACCGCTCGCCCTTCGTCATCAGGTCGGCGTGGCTCGGCGGCAGGGGCGGTTCCGTACCGCAGGCCGCCTTGACGGACGCCGGGAACTTGGCCGGATGAGCCGTGCCGAGCGAGATCATCGGCACGTCGCCGATGCGCTTCTCCGCCACCGCGACGGCGACCGCCGTGTGGGGATCGAGGAGATAGGCGGTCGATGCCAGCTGGTCGCGGATCGTCTCGGCCGTTTCGCCTTCGCCGGTGCGCCCGGCGTCGAACTCGGCGCGGATGTAGGAGAGGATGTCATCGGGCACGGTGAAGGCGCGGGACTGCTTGAGCTGGTCCATGAGCCGGCGGATGACGCCCGCGTCACGCCCGCTCGCCTCGAACAGCAACCGCTCGAAATTCGACGAGATCTCGATGTCCATCGAGGGCGACATGGTGGCATGGACGCCTTCCATCTCGTAGCGCCCGGTGCGCAGGCACCGCTCCAGAATGTCGTTCTCGTTGGTGGCGACGACGAGGCGCTCCACCGGCAGGCCCATGCGCTTGGCGGCGAACCCGGCGAAGATGTCGCCGAAATTCCCGGTGGGCACGGTGAACGAGACTGGCTTGCGAGGCGCGCCGACGCTGGCGGCGGCGGTAAAGTAGTAGACGATCTGGGCCATGATGCGGGCCCAGTTGATCGAATTGACGCCCGACAGCGCGCTTTCCCGGCGGAACGCGGCATCGTTGAACATCGCCTTCACGAGGGCCTGGCAGTCGTCGAACGTGCCTTCGATCGCGACCGCATGAACGGTCTGCGAGCCGGCTGTCGTCATCTGCCGCTGCTGGACCGGCGAGACGCGGCCCTTCGGGAACAGGATGAACATGTCCGTGCGGTCGCTGGCGGCGAAGGCCGCGATCGCCGCGCCGCCGGTGTCGCCGGAGGTCGCGCCGACCACCGTCGCGCGCTGGCCGCGCTGTGCGAGGACATGGTCCATCAGCCGCGCCAGAAGCTGCATCGCTACGTCCTTGAAGGCGAGCGTCGGGCCGTGGAAGAGCTCCAGCACGAAATGACGGTCGCCGATCTGCACGAGCGGGGCGACCGCCGGGTGGCGGAACGTCGAGTAGGCTTCACGCACCATGCGCTCCAGCGCGTCCGGCGCGATCTCGTCGCCGACGAACGGCTTCAGGATTTCGAGGGCGACTTCGGCGTAGGGGCGGCCGGCGAAGGAGGCGATCGTTTCCGGAGCGATCTGCGGCCAGCTCTCCGGCACGTAGAGGCCACCGTCGCTGGCGAGGCCCGCGAGAAGAACGTCGGCGAACCCGAGGACCGGAGCTTCGCCCCGCGAACTGACATATCTCACGATAACTCCCAAACCTTCGGTTCGGCAAAACCGGGCGCCGCGGATTTCGCGTCCCGCCCGGTCGAAACCCGGATAGTGGCCTGATATAGAACGGCTCGACACGGTATGGGAAGAACCGCCGCATGCATATGTCCAAGCTGATCTTCGCACGCAACGCCGCCGGCATCGTTCTGGCGGGCCTCGCGCTCGGCGCCTGCAGCACCGCGGGCGGCGGCGGCGCGTCGGTGGCTCCGGCGCCGGTCCGGGCGGCCTCCAGCGAGGGCACGGTGCCGGACTACTGCCCGCAGGTCAGCCTGCGCGAGGGCACGGCCATCCTGCGCAAGGGCGAGGGCGACAATCTTCAGTACATCGCCTCGATCTCGGGCACGACGCGCTCCTGCCGCGTGCGCGACGGCCAGCTTTACATGGAGGTCGGCATCGCAGGCCGCGTGGTCCCCGGCCCGTCCGCACGGTCTGGCGAGGTCCAGTTGCCGATCCGCGTCGCGATCCTCGACGCCAACCAGCTCGTCTATAGCCAGCTCGGCCAGCAGCCCGTCGGTGTAACCCCGGCCGGCGGGGCGCAGGACTTCCGCTACGTCGACCGCGCGATCCGCATCGCCGTGCCGAAGGGCCGGTCGCTCGTGGTCTATGCCGGGTTCGACGAGGGGCCGCAGAACGGCACCAAGCGTCCCGGCTCCTGACGCGTCAGACCTGTTCCCAGTCGGCGAAGGCCTCGATGACCGCGGGGAACTCCGACAGGCGCCGGATCACCGTTTCGGCGCCGGCGTCGGTCAGCGAGTCCGCGTGACCCGGGTACGTATGGCTCGCTCCGACGAAGCCGACGACACGGCAGCCGGCTGCCACGGCTGCGGCAACGCCGTGAACGGAGTCCTCCAGAACGATCGTCTCGGCGGGCTTGGCGTCGAACTCCCGGCAGCCGTAGAGATAGACGTCGGGCGCCGGCTTGGTCTTCTTCGTGCCGACCTCGCGCGCCGGGAAGACGTAGGGGCGGAAGCGGTCCCAGAGCTTCACGCGCTCCAGCATCATCTTCAGCCGTTCGCCGGATGAGTTCGAGCAGATGGCTCGCGGCAGGTCGATGCGATCCAGCATCTCGTGGACGCCCGCGATCGCCTCGACCTCGGCGGCCAGCCGTTCGTCGAGAGCCTGCCGCTGCCGGTCGTTGTAGTCCTCCGGCAGGCGGATGCCCGCTTCCTCCTGCAGGAGTTCGGCGATCCGGTCCTGCGTGAGCCCCGCGAAGCGCTCGGCGATCTCGGTCGGCGAGATCTCGTAGCCGACCTCCTTCAGCATCTTCGAGTCGACCTTGGCCGAGATGATCTCGGAATCGACGAGGACGCCGTCGCAGTCGAACAGCACGAGGGAAAGCGGCATGTGGATGCCCTCCGGCACTTGGAAACGAAACGGTGAGGGGAGACGCGGACCCGGTAGCACAGGGTCGGCGGGCTGAACACCCGCCCCGGCTTCACCGATCATTAAGCTCGTTCGGTAACCATGTGGCTCCGAGTTCAGTCCCGAGTCCAAGGTAGCCCGATGTCGAAACTGCAGACCCTGCACCGTCTTCCCGTCGAGCCCTCTGCCAAGCCCGAATGGTTAAACACGATCATCAAGGGCGACTGCGTTTCGAGGATGGCGGCGCTGCCGGAGAAGTCGGTCGACGCGATCTTCGCCGATCCGCCGTACAATCTTCAGCTCGGCGGCGACCTCCACCGGCCCGACCAGTCGAAGGTCGATGCGGTGGACGACGCCTGGGACCGGTTCGAGAGCTTCGCCGCCTACGACGCCTTTACCCGCGCCTGGCTGCTGGCGGCACGACGCCTCCTCAAGCCGAACGGCACGATCTGGGTGATCGGCTCGTACCACAACATCTTCCGCGTCGGCGCCATCATGCAGGACCTCGGCTTTTGGATCCTGAACGACGTGGTCTGGCGCAAGACCAACCCGATGCCGAACTTCCGCGGCCGGCGGTTCCAGAACGCCCACGAGACGATGATCTGGGCGTCGAAGAACGCCGACGCGAAGGCGTACACGTTCAACTACGATGCGATGAAGGCGGCCAACGACGACACGCAGATGCGGTCCGACTGGCTGTTCCCGATCTGCTCGGGCGGCGAGCGGCTGAAGGACGACGAGGGGCAGAAGGTCCATCCGACCCAGAAGCCGGAAGCGCTGCTGGCGCGCGTCATCCTGTCCTCGACGAAGCCCGGCGACACGATCCTCGATCCGTTCTTCGGAACGGGCACGACGGGCGCGGTCGCCAAGCGCCTCGGGCGCAACTTCGTCGGCATCGAGCGCGAGGACGACTATATCGAGGCGGCGGCCGACCGCATCCTGTCGGTCGAGCCGCTCGGAGCGGACATCCTGCGGGTCGCGGCCGGGAAGCGCGCCGAACCGCGCGTGCCCTTCGCCAGCCTCGTCGAGTCCGGCCTCGTCACGCCCGGAACCGAGCTGACCGACGCAAAGGGGCGCTGGCGCGCGAACGTGCGCGCCGACGGCACGATCGCGGTCGGCGGCGAGGCGGCCTCGATCCATCGGATCGGCGCGAAGGTTCAGGGTCTCGACGCCTGCAACGGCTGGACGTTCTGGCATGTGCATGAGAACGGGCGGCTGCGCGTGATCGACGAGCTTCGCCAGATCGTCCGCGACCAGATGGCGGCGGCACCGGTCTAGGTTACGCCAGCCCGCTCCAGCACCCGGCGCATCAGGGTCGGCAGGGCTTCGGCGGCGAGACTGGCCGGGGAGGCCCACCAGCCGTCGATCGGAGGATCGTCCGCTCGCTCGGCGACCCAGACTTCGAGCGTCAGGTCGAAATGGGTGAAACCGTGCGGCACGAAGCCCGCGAGATGCCAGTCGCCGGCGACGGGCGCCGCCTCCGCGCCCGTCGCGCCGTCGCCACGCGAACTCCAGGCCGTCGTCGGCGGCTCGCTCATGCCGCCCAGGAGGCCGATGGCGGGACGGCGACGCAGCCAGACCGAACCGTCTGCCGGCCGGCGCAGGACGAAGGCGGCGCCAACGCGGGCGGGCTTCGCGCCCTTCGCCGCCTTCACCGGAAACTCCTCCTGCCGGCCCAGACGACGCGCCTCGCAGTGATCGGTCACGGGGCAGAGGACGCAGGCCGGCTTGCGCGGCGTGCAGATCGTCGCGCCGAGATCCATCATCGCCTGCGCGAAATCGCCCGGTCTCCTCTGCGGCGTCAGTTCGTGCACGAGCGCCCGGATCGGCTTGCGGGCGGCGGGCAGGGGCGTTTCGATGCAGGCGATGCGTGTTGCAATGCGTTCGATGTTGCCGTCGACCACCGCCACCGGCTCGTCGAAGGCGATGGCCGCGACGGCGGCCGAGGTGTAGTCGCCGACGCCGGGCAGGGAGCGGAGCGCCGCGGCGGTCTCGGGGAAACGGCCGCCCCGCTCGGACGCGACCACACGGGCGCAGGCAAGAAGGTTGCGGGCGCGCGCGTAGTAGCCGAGCCCGGCCCAGGCGCCCATCACTTCGGCATCTTCCGCGGCCGCCAGCGCTTCGACGGTCGGCCAGCGCTCCGTGAAGGCCGCGAAGTAGCTTTTGACCGCAGCGACCGTGGTCTGCTGCAGCATGATCTCCGACATCCAGACACGATACGGATCGGGTCGGACGCCGGTTTCTAGATCGGCCGGGGAGACGCGCCAGGGCAGGGCGCGGGCATGCCGGTCGTACCATTCGAGCAGCGCCGACGCGAAGCGCCCGTCGGTCCGGTCGGGTTGACTTCGCTCCGGGCGGCGTTCATCCAACCGCCCTTCCGGGCCTTCATCGCCCCTCGTTCGGGCCGGCATCGTGCGTATCGATTTCTTCGTCATCAATCTCGACCGGTCGCCGGAGCGTCTTGCGGACATTCGCGCCGACATGGCCGCGGCGGGCATCGACGTGATACGGATCCCCGGCGTCGATGGAAAGGCGATCCCCGACGCCGAGCGCAGCCTGCTCGACACGCCGCGCTTCCTCAGGCGACACGGCAAGCGGCCGGCGGCAGGCGAGTACGGCTGCTATCTCAGCCATCTCCGCGCGATCGAGGCGATCGCTGCCGGTTCTGCCGAAGCGGGCGTCGTGTTCGAGGACGACGTTCGGCCACGCCCCGAAATGACGGCCGTGCTGGCGGACCTCGCGGCGCGGGACGACTGGGACGTCGTGCGCTTTGCCCATCACCGCCGCCCGTCGCGCCGCCGCCTTCGGGCGCTCGTCGAGGGCCGCGCCATGTCGGCCGCCTATCACGGCCCGACGGGCAGCGCGGCGGCCTACATCGTTCGCCGCTCGGCCGCTTCGAGGCTCGCGGAGGCCTTGAAGCCTATGTCCCTGCCGTTCGACGTGGCACTGGAGCGGGGGTGGGCCACGAAGGTCCGGACCTTCGACGTCTGGGACGATCTCGTCACCTTCAGCCCGCGCTCGAAGACCAGTCAGATCGAGGTCGGCGGCCGGTATGGCGCCCGCAAGCTGAAGCCGTGGCGTCGGCTGCCGACGCTTTTGTTCCGGACCGGTGAACTCGTCCGGCGGATCGCCTACGCGCTCGCGGCAGCGCGTTCGCGATGACGTTCCGAACGCTTCTTCTTCATCGCAGGCGATGGGACCCGATGGCGCTCGCCATCGGGACGGCGTGCCTCGCCCTGCTGATTTCGGTCGGCAAGGTGGTGTTCCTGTTCTTTGCGGTCTGCGGCCTTTATCTCGCCCTTGCCCGACCTCGCAGCTGGCGCGGCATGCCGGTCGCCTTCACCGGCGTGCTCGCGGCCTGGGCGGTCTGGCAGATCGGTCTCAGCCTCGCGCGCGGCGAGCCGCTCGACGGCAACCGCGTCCTCTCCTACGCGGGTCTGGAGTTCGCCTGCGCACTTCTGCCGCTGGGTCTCGGTCTCGTCCGCCATCCCGCGCATGCGCTGGCCTGGGGCGCCCGCATCGGCGTCATCGCCCTCGTGATCCTCGCGCCGATCGACTATGCGATGACCGGCGCTCGCGTCGGCCTCGGCAAGAACGAGGCGATCTTCGCCTTCGTCGTCGGCGCCGTCGCCATCGCGGCCCGCCTGCCGACAGGCAACCGGTTGCGCTTCCTGCCTGACGGACGAATCTGGACCTACCTCGCGGCCGTCCCGATCGTCCTCAGCGGTACGCGGGCGGCCATGCTCCTTTTCATCGTGGTCGCCGTACTGGATCTCCGCCGCGCGATGCCACGCCTTCGTGCCGGCGGACGGCGCGGAGCGCTCGCTCTCGTTGCCGCGGCCGTGGTGGCGATGCTGGCCATCGTGCCGGTCGGCGGCTTCCTCATTGATCGCGTCGAGTCGGGCGTGACGGAGATCGAGGCCTATGAGGCGACGGGGCTGGCGGTCGGCTCGGTCGATACCCGCATGGCGATGTGGTCATCGGCCGTCCGCGTCCTCGCGCAGCATCCGCTCGTCGGTGTCGGCGGTACGGCGCGCATGGAAGAGGTCGCGGCCGAAGCCGGACCCAACGCACGGGAAATCCTCCGCTACCAGCACCTGCACAACCTCGTTCTCGACGAAGCCTTGTCGAGCGGGCTCGTCGGCGTCGCGCTGATGGTCGGGGCGATGGCGGCGTTCCTGACCGCCGCGCTGCGCCGCGCTGCCGACCCATTGGTCCGCGACGCCAGCATCACGCTCGTCGCCTTCACCGTCATCTTCGGCCTCTTCCACGGTGTACTGCTGAACGAATGGATGGTGCTGGTCGCCTTCGCCAGCATGGCCGTGATCCTCACGGAGCTTGGTCGCAGGCGTCCGTTCGGCGCGGCCGGGGCAGAGGTGCCATGAAGCCCGTGCCGCCGAAGGGACCCCGCCGCGCGGCTCGCCCGATCGGCGATCTCGTATCGCAGCTGGTCGAGCCCGTCGTGGCGCGCAAGGCCGGCATGTCGCTCGATCTCATCGGCGCCTGGCCCGAAATCGTGGGTCCGCGGCTGGAGGAGGGGTGCCGGCCGGAGAAGCTCGTGTGGCCGAAGGGGTATGGCGATGATACGGCGCTCCCGGCGACGCTCGTCATCGCCTGCGAGGGCGCCTTCGCGCTTCGCCTGCAGCACGAGGTGGAGACGATCCTCAGCCGCGTAAACGACTATTTCGGCTACCGCGCAGTCGACCGGATCAAGATCGTTCAGCGCGCGGTGCGTCAGGTTCGCCCGAACCGCAAGCCACCCGTCGGCCCCCTGACAGCCTCCCACCGCGAGACGATCCGAGAAGTTACCGCACGGATCGAGAGCGACGCACTGCGCCGGGCGCTGGAGCGCCTCGGCGAAAGCGTCCTCCGGCGCAACGCAGCCGGACGGGACCGCGACAAGCGCTGACGCGCGCAACACTGCGTGACGCGCGAGGATCGGCGCATCGCCGCACGTTGGATCGCCACATTTGACCGCCTACGTGCCATAAGCGAAACCGAATCATGGCTTCTGCGAAAGGCTGATCACTCGATGCCCGTCTCCTCGACCCGCACCCGGACCCTCAACCCCGGCGCCCGCGCGCTCTTCGCCGGCTTGCTCACCGCAGGGATCGCGCTCGGGAGCTTGGCGCCCGCCCTCGCGCAGTCCGAGACTCCGGCATCCGCTCCGGCAACGCCGGCCGCCGCCGCGCAGACCAATCCGTCCGCCGCGACGGCCCCGGCACCGGAGGGCACGGTGGACGTCGCCAAGCTGATGGCGCCGCAGGCCCTGCCGGACATCATCATCGGCAAGGCCGATGCGCCGGTGACGATCGTCGAATACGCCTCGATGACCTGCAGCCACTGCCGCGACTTCCACTCCGAGACCTATCCGAAGATCAAGGCGGACTACCTCGACACCGGCAAGGCCAAGCTGATCCTGCGCGAGTTCCCGTTCGACCCGCGCGCGCTCGGTGCCTTCATGCTGGCGCGTTGCGCGGGCGACGACAAGCGCACCGCGATGGTGGACGTCCTGTTCGACCAGCAGCGGGAGTGGGCGGGCGCCGAGAACGCGTCTGCCGCGCTTCTCAAGATCGCGCAGCTCGCCGGCATGACGCAGGATCAGTTCGCCGCCTGCCTCAAGGACACCGATCTGCAGGGCAAGGTCGTCGCCGTGCAGGCTGCCGGGCAAAACGAGTTCGGCGTGAACGCCACGCCGACCTTCTTCGTCAACGGCGACAAGTATGCCGGCGCCCTTTCGGCCGACGAGATGGCGGCGGTGATCGAGAAGCACCTCTAAGAAACAGCCTTTGCGCCCGGCCGACATCGTGCCGGGCGCAAAACTTTTGCAGTGCAGCAATTGGCGCAGGCGTCGGTTTGACTTATGTCTGACGCCTAGAGTTCATTTAACGCTCCTTCGAGCCGCGACGGCGCCGGTTTTCCATGGCCAAGAGACTGTTCACGTTCATGCGTGGAACGGCGGACCGCACTGCGGATCCGGCGGAGGCGCTTGGGCTGAAGGGCTCGAACCTAGCGCTCCTGGCCTCGCTCGACCTGCCGGTTCCGCCGGGCTTCACAATCTCGACCTCCGCCTGGCGTGAGGCCGAGGGGAGCGAAGCCCTGCCGCCGGCAATCCGCAACGAGGTTCTGGCGGCGATCGAGTGGCTGCAGCAAGTGACCGGGCGCACGCTGGACGGCGCGCAGAAGCCGCTGCTTCTCGCCGTCCGCACGAGCGCACGGGCGGTCATGCCGGGGCTGGCCGACTCGGTGCTGGATCTCGGGCTCAATAGCCGGACGGTCGAGCTTCTCGCACGCGAACTCGGCGACGTCGGCTTCGCCTTCCGCGCCTACCGCCGCTTTATCGAGAGCTACTGCAGCCTGATCCACGCGGTGGATTCCAGCGACTTCGAGGAGGTCGCCGAGACCGAGCGGGCGCGCGCGGGCTGGGAGGGCGACGAGCCCCATTCGCTGGTCGACTGGCGCGCGCTGATCGCCGCCTACCTGCGTTTCGTCGAGGACGAAGTCGGCAATCCGATGCCGCAGACGCCGCTCGAGCAGCTCTACCGCGTGATCGAGGCGAGCTTTGCCAGCTGGCGCGGGCCGGTCGCGCGGGCCTTCCGCCTTGCACACGGCATTTCCGAGAATGCCGGCGTGGCGATCACCGTGCACTCCATGATCTTCAACGAGCGCGGCGAGAAGTCGGGCACGGGACGCGCACTGTCGCGCGATCTGAAGACTGGCGAGCCGCGCCTGACCGGCGAGTTCGTCTTCGGCAACCGCGATGGCGCGAGTCCGGCCGGCATTACGGAGCCGCTTAGCCTCGAGCGGATCGACGCCGAGCCGGACCTGTTTCCCGCCGACCTCGGCGCGCTGACCGACTACGTGCGCCGGATCGAGGCGCATGTGGGTGATGCCACCGAGGTCGACTTCATGGTTGGCGACGGCGAGCTGTTCTTCCTGCAGTCCCGCATCGCGCGCCGGAACGTCGCAGAAGCCATCCGAATCGCGGTCGAGATGGTCCGGGAAGGGCAGATCGCCGAGGAGGACGCGCTGCTGCGGATCGAGCCGTCGTCGCTCGACCAGCTCCTTCATCCGACCATCGAGCGCGGCGAAGAGATCCTCGTCATAGCCAAGGGCATGCCGGCCTCGCCGGGCGCCGCCAGCGGCGCGATCGTGTTCTCGTCCGAGCAGGCGATCGCGATGGCGGCGGAAGGGCGCAAGACCATTCTGGTGCGCAACGAGACCCTGCCGGAGGACGTGCACGGCATGCACGTGACCGAAGGCGTCCTCACGGTGCGCGGCGGCACCACCAGCCACGCGGCCGTCGTGGCGCGCGGCATCGGCAAGCCCTGCGTGACCGGTGCGGGTTCCGTCCGCATCAACCAGGAAGCTGGAACCGTGATCGCGCTCGGCCGGACGCTGCGCGCGGGCGACCAGATCACGATCGACGGCACGTCCGGGGAGGTCATCCTCGGCTCGCCCAAGCTGAAGCGCCCGTCGCTGACGGGTGACTTCGCGACGCTCATGTCGTTTGCCGATCGCGCGCGGCGCATGGAAGTGCGCACCAACGCCGAAACGCCGGCCGAAGCGCGCGCCGCACGTGCCTTCGGGGCCGAGGGCATCGGCCTCTGCCGCACCGAACACATGTTCTTCGAGGGCGAGCGCATCTCCATGATGCGCGAGATGATCCTCGCATCGGACGAAGCCGGTCGACGCGCGGCGCTCGAACGCCTCCTGCCGATCCAGCGTTCCGACTTCATCGAGCTCTTCGAGATCATGGCCGGCATGCCGGTCACGATCCGTCTCCTCGATCCGCCGCTCCACGAGTTCCTGCCGAAGGGCGAGCAGGAGATCGCCGAGACCGCCGTGATGCTCAGCATGAGCCCGGCCTACGTCGCCGAGCGGATCGAGGCGCTTCACGAATTCAATCCGATGCTCGGCCACCGCGGGTGCCGCCTCGCGATCTCGCATCCCGAGATCGTCGAGATGCAGGCGCGCGCGATCTTCGAGGCGGCGATCGAGGCCGGCGAGCGCAAGGGCAAGGCCGTGGTCCCGGAGATCATGGTGCCGCTCGTCGGGCTGCGGCGCGAGCTCGACTTCGTGAAGGCGCGCATCGAGCGGATCGCGGAACTTGTCAAGCAGGAACGCGGCAAGAGCGTCGACTATCTCGTCGGCACCATGATCGAATTGCCGCGTGCCATCGTGCGCGCTGATACGATCGCCGAGGTCGCCGACTTTTTCTCATTCGGTACCAACGACCTGACGCAGACGGTCTACGGCATCTCCCGCGACGACGCGGCGAACTTCCTGTCGACCTACGAACGTCAGGGCATCATCGAGCGCGACCCGTTCCAGTCGCTCGACATCGAGGGCGTCGGCGAACTCATCGCGATGGGCGTCGAGAAGGCCCGGCGGACCCGGCCGGATATTTCGCTTGGGGTCTGCGGCGAGCAGGGTGGCGATCCGAATTCCATCGCCTTCTTCGAGCGGACCGGCCTCGACTATGTGTCGTGCTCGCCGTATCGCGTGCCGATCGCGCGCCTCGCGGCCGCGCAGGCGGCGATCCGCTTCGAGCGCGCGCTGCGGGCCGCAGCGGCGCCCAAGACCCGCGGACGGCATTGATCCGCCTTCCAGCCCCCATGTCGCCGACCGCGCAGCTGCGCTAGGATCGCCACGGCAGGTATCGGAGCAGAACGACTTGGCCGGACACTACATCAGGACGCGGGCCCGCACGGCCGGCTGGGCGTGGAGCTTTGCGGCTTTCGCGGTCGCGCTCATTCCGGTCGGCATCGTCCTGTTCCGCCTGCACCTCCTCGACCTTCAGGACCTGTCCTGGACGCTGCTTCTGGCGGGCGGCCTTGCCGCGCTCGGCCTGCTGCTGGCGCTCGTCGCAATCGTCAAGGTGTGGCGGCGCGGCGCCATCGGCGGCGGCCGAGCCGTTTCGGCTCTCGTCATCGCCGCTCTCGCCCTTCTGCCGTTCGCCGGTGCGGCGTTCCTCTATCGTCATTTCCCCGAGGGGGCGAGTGCCGAGACCGCCGGGCTGGTCGACGCGGCGCTGGCCCCCCTGGCGACGGCGTCGGGCTCGCCCGACGCCGTGCTGGCGGGGCGCGATTATCAAGCCACCGCGTCCATGGTCTACGAGGCGGCCCGGACCGCCCTCGAGCAAGAGGGCATCGAGATCACCGATGTGCAGAGCAGCCTGACGCCGCCGCGTGACAGCGAGGACCTCGGTGTCAGCGGCACGGTCGCGGTGCCGATCCCGACCCTGCGCGGCAGCATTGCCGCGGAGCCGCAGGATCGTTTCGCGATGAAGGATGCTCGTGAATACACGATCCAGGCCGTCGCCTACGCCCCGATCTTCGCCTTCCCAAGCGATGTGACGATCCGTATTGCCGAGGAAGGAGCGCAGACCTTCATCGACATGCGGTCCGCTTCGCGCGACCTCGACCGGGATCTCGGCCAGAACCGGCGGATCATCGTCGCCTTCCTGAACGGCGTCGACGAGGCGATGCGCGCCGCCGAAGGCATTGTGCAGGAAGAGTAGGCCCGTCAGGCGGGGCGGTATCGGCTGGTCAGCCCGAACGGGCCCTCGGGCTGCACGAGGTCCCGCTCGATCAGGCTTTCCAGATGGGCGAGGACCGAAAGCCCCGCCGCGCCGTGCAGCCGTCGGTCCGTGGTGTGGTAGATCGCCGCCACCATCTCGGGCACCGTCGACAGGCCGGCGCGGACCTTTTCGAGAACTGCGCTCTCGCGCATGCGCCGATGGGCGCGCAGGCCGCGCACGAACGCGGCGGGATTCTCGACTGGCCCGCCATGGCCCGGCAGATAGCGGCGATCCGAGCGCTCCAGCAACCGGTCGAGCGAGCGCATGTAGTCCGACATCGAACCGTCGGGCGGCGCGACCACGCTCGTCGCCCACGCCATGACATGATCGCCGGAGAACAGGATACCCGTCTCCTCCAGCGCGAACGCCATGTGATTGCCGGTGTGACCGGGCGTGTGGAGACCTCGCAGCACCGTCTCGCCGAGCCGGATCGTGGCGCCTTCGGGAACGACGATGTCGGGGGTGAACGCCAGGTCCGAGGCGGCGTCCAGGAGATTGACCTCCCCGTCGAGAAGCGGGCGGGCGGTGCGATGCGGGCCTTGCGCGGCGAGGGGAGCCGAGGTTGTCTGCGAAAGCCGCGTCGCCAGCGCGGAGTGATCGAGATGCGTGTGCGTCACCAGAATTGCGTCCACGGGACGACCGTCGATCGCCGAAAGGAGCGCCCGGAGGTGAGCGTCGTCGTCCGGTCCGGGATCGACAACGAGTAGGCGGTCCTGTCCGACCAGATAGCTGTTCGTGCCGTGGAACGTCATCGGCCCGGCATTGGGCGCCGTGACGCGCACGATGCCCTCTTCGACGGGAACCGGCCATCCATGCCGTGGATCGAATTCCTGGTTCAGGTCGAGGCTCATTGCGCGTCCCGCATGTGGTTTCCTTCGGCGCGCGATCCGGCTTGGCCATCCCGAGAGCTTCGCGATATAGCGGCGGACATGATCTGGACCATTGCCGCGCTCTACCGTTTCGTGCCCGTTCTCGACCCGTCCGGCCTGCGCGCGGTGCTACTCGATCTCTGTACACGAGAGGCGATCTGCGGCACGATTCTCGTGGCGCCGGAAGGGATCAACGGGACCATTGCCGGTCACAGAGCGGGCATCGATGCCGTCCTCGATCGTCTGGACCACGACTTCGGCATCCGCGCGGGTGAGGTCAAGTTCTCGGAGGCTGCGGAGCAGCCGTTCGCGCGCCTGCGCATCCGCGTGCGCCCGGAAATCATCACCATGCGCGCCCCGGAGGCCGATCCGGCGCGTCAGGTGGGCACCTATGTCGAGCCGGAGGACTGGAACGCTTTGATCAGCGATCCCGAAACCCTCGTCCTCGACACGCGCAATGTCTACGAGACGCGCGTCGGGACATTCGCGCATTCGGTAGACCCGCGGATCGAAAACTTCACGCAGTTCAAGGATTTTGCCGAGCAACAACTGGATCCCGACCGCCATCGCAGGATCGCGATGTTCTGTACCGGCGGCATCCGCTGCGAGAAGGCATCGAGCTACCTTCTTGCGCACGGCTTTGAGGATGTCCGGCACCTGAAGGGTGGCATTCTCAAGTATCTCGAAGTCGTCCCGGCGGAGGAGAGCCTTTGGCAGGGTGACTGCTACGTCTTCGACAACCGTACGGCTGTCGCGTCGGCAGTACGGCCGGCGGACTGGCAGTCCTGTTTCGGATGCGGCAGCCCTCTCTCGCCGGACGATCGCGCCGATCCGCGATACGAGGAGGGGGTGTCCTGCCCGCACTGCGCGGCCGAATTGAGCGACGAGAAGCGCGCTCGCCTGCGGATGCGCCATGCGCAGATGAAGAGTGTGGATAAGTTTAGCCGCGACGGTTAGTCCGTCTTCACCGCATTGCAACATCTTCCGTATTGAAACGTTTCAATCGCAATCGCTCCGATGCTGGAGAGTCGCCGTGCAAGCGTTTCGCAATCGCAAGCTTCATCTGGCCGGTCTCGCAGGCGTCAGCCTGACAGCGTCGGCGCTTCTCGTTCGAGAGCTGGATGCCAGCGGCCTCTATGGTCCCGTCGGAACAGCGAGCACGCTCATCGGCGACCTCCGCTCGAGCCTGCCGATCCCTCAGGCGGACGGATCGGTTCTCGAGAATGTCGGGTTTGACGGCCGCAAGGTGACCCTCGAATTCGTCGCGGACGAGCGGGTCGATCTTCATCTCCTGCGCGACAGCGAGCGCAGCGAGCGGTGCAGCCTCTGGTACTCCGCCTTCCGCCGCGGCGAGGTGCAGGAGGTCGAATACCGCTACCGACAGGGTGGTGCGGCCTCGTCGGCGCACCTCAACGCCGCGATCTGCGGCTGACGGCTTTCGATATCGGGCGGGTACGTCCCGCCCAATATCGATGTCGTATCCGACCGGTCAGTCGGCCCGGCGCGGCTTGCCGGGGCGGCTCGGCTTACCCGCACCCTTGCCGGGCCCCTTCGCGCCGAACTTCGGCGGACCCCGGCGCGGGGCGTCGCCATCCGCCTGACGCGCGAAAGCCTTCTGAGCACGAGGCGGGCGCCCGGCCTTGCCGGCGTTGCCGCCATCGCGATCGCGGTCGCGACCGGCCGGCGGAGCGCCGCCCTCCATCCGCGTCACCGTGATATCGTCGTCGCTGCCCTGCGCGGCCGAGGCGAAGCGCTCTGCGGCATCGGCACGAATTTCCACCTTCGTCTCCTTATCGAAGATGCGGATCGCGCCGATGTCCTCGCGCGTGACCTTGCCGCGACGGCAGAGGAGCGGAAGAAGCCACTTCGGATCAGCGTTGTTTCGACGCCCGATGTCGAGGTGGAACCAGACGGCGGGACCAATGGCGTGCCGACCGCCGCCACCTTCCTCGCGCTCGCCATCCCGTCGGCTGCGCGGCTCGGCATTGGCCTTGCGGCCTGCCTTGTCGTCGCGGCCGGGGCCGGGATCGTAGATGTCCTCGGGCGCCGGAAGCTTCTGCCGGTAGAGCCTTGCGAAGGCCGACGCAATCTCCATCGGCGAGAAGCGCTCGACGAGAACGCCCGCTGTCGCGAGATCGTCGTCGCCCGCCTCATCGGAGAACAGCGGGTCGGTCAGCAAACGGTCGCGGTCGAGTGCGCGGATCTCGTCGGCCGACGGAGGAGCGCTCCAGACCGGGCGGATTTTCGCGTCGGTCAGGAGCCGATCGGCCTTGCGGCGCTTCGACAGCGGCACGAGGAGTACCGAAACGCCCTTGCGCCCGGCGCGTCCCGTCCGCCCGCTGCGATGCTGCAGCGTTTCCGCGTCGTTCGGCAGTTCGGCGTGAATCACGAGCCCGAGGTTCGGCAGGTCGATGCCGCGCGCCGCGACGTCGGTCGCCACGCACACGCGCGAGCGGCCGTCGCGCAACGCCTGGAGAGCCTGATTCCGCTCCGCTTGGCCCAATTCACCCGAGAGCGACACCGCGCCGAACCCACGGTCGAGAAGACCGGTGTGGAGATGGCGAACCTGTTCGCGCGTGTTGCAGAAGACGATCGCCGTTGGCGACTCGGCTTGGCGAAGCAAATTGACGACGGCGTGCTCGATCTCGGTCGGCGCGACGCGGATCGCGCGATACTCGATGTCGGAATGGCTCGAGCTCTGGTTCGCGACCTCGATGCGCAGCGCGTTCGTCTGATAGCGCTTGGTCAGCGCGACGATCGGCTTGGGCAAGGTGGCGGAGAAGAGCAGCGTCCGACGCTCAGCGGGGGTCGCTTCCAGGATGAACTCGAGATCCTCGCGGAAGCCGAGGTTCAGCATTTCGTCGGCCTCGTCGAGGACGACGACGCGCAGATCCTGCGTGCGCAGGTTGCCGCGCTCCAGATGATCTCGCAGGCGGCCCGGCGTGCCCACGACGAGGTGAGCACCGCGGAACAGCGCCTTCTGCTCTGTCCGGGCATCCATGCCGCCGACGCAGGTGACGATCCGCGCGACCGCTTCGGCGAACAGCCAGCGCAACTCGTCGCTCACCTGCAGCGCGAGCTCGCGCGTCGGGGCGATGATGAGGCCAAGCGGGCTACCCGCTTCGCCGAGCGTATCCTGCCCTTCCAGAAGCGTCTGGCCCATGGCGAGGCCGTAGGCGACCGTCTTGCCCGAGCCGGTCTGCGCGGACACGAGAAGATCGCGGCTGTCGGCGGCAGCTTCGACCACGCTCTTCTGAACGGGAGTCGGGTCCTTGTAATCGCGGCCTTCGAGGGCGCGAGCGAGAGCCGGATGAATGGGGGGAAAGGCCAAGCGGATCGTCCTTGGAGTGTTCGGCCCTTGCGGGCGCGGCCCTCGCGTCGGATGCGATGCCGATAAGAAATAAGGCCCATGTGCCGGATGGAACGGCCGCCGACGGGCGTGCAACAGAAGAAACGGCGGTCTGCGACTGCAGGACCACCGTTGTGTTCGCGGGAGCTATAAGCCTTTCGCGCCGCAAAGGCGAGGGGCACGCTCAGCCGTTGGCGGCCTTGCGCCGACGCCGGCGTCCCCACTTCACGTCCGCCTTGCGGCGCCAGCGGCGCACGAAGGCGAGATCGATCGACAGGATCAGAAGGCCCAGCGGCAGCATCCAGATGCCGAAGACCGGCAGGAAGGCGAGAAACCCGCCGATGATGAAGCCGATTCCGACCGCCATCCGCGCCGCGCGGTTGGCGGGCAGCCGGAACTTGCGGCCGAAGATATGGACCGTGTGACCGCGAAGCCGGAAGAACTCGCGCCGTTTCACTGCCGTCTCTTCCACGCCGCCCCTAAGCCCTCTGCCTGATCCGCCGGTGCGGAAGGATGTGATGCCGAGGGAGGTGGCGGACAACCTCGTTCGAAGCGAGGCGGACAAGATTTTTTTGCCGAATATGACAGAACCACTTGGCAAACCGCGAACCCGTGGGTATACGCACCCTCGTTCGCAGGGCGAACTTTTCCCCGGTAGCTCAGTGGTAGAGCAATCGACTGTTAATCGATCGGTCGCTGGTTCGAATCCGGCCCGGGGAGCCACAAATCATCTTGAAGTGCTGATCGTCGAGACGCCCGGTTGCCTGTGTTGGCAACGCGGAGAGCGGCAGACTGCTGTTCGCGCTGCCGTTCAGTACGCTGAGGTCATCTCATTGCGACGCTGTCAGAACGCGTGACGGTTCTGACGGAAGCGGCCGGAGTCGATCTCGCGCTCGCGACGCTCCAGGTCGGCCAGCGACGTCGACTCGTTCAGATAGGCAAGGGCGCGTTCTTCGTGCGACGGAGCGCGAAACGCGGCGCGCAGGCGGCGGGTGATGCTCATGATCTTGTCTCCAGTTGGTATCGACAAGATCAAGATGGCTGCCGTTGCCGTGTGTTGCAATGCAGCATGATGCAAGGCCGCTATGCGATTCGCGCAACCCCGGCGGGGATTTGCCGGATGACGCAAACAATTTGTGTCAAATTGTATGCTTCCCGCAAATCCGGGATTGCCAGGAATTCATTGTTCCATACACTCGGCAGCAACGGACGTTCCGATAAGAAGAACGCCAGACGGAGGGGACGGACCATGACGAAGCATACGAGAGATTCGCTCTGTGCCGCGCGCGGCATGACGCTGGGGTGCCTTCTGTCCAGCGTGATCTGGCTGGCCGGATTGAACCTCGTCCTGCTTGGCGGGACCGTCAGCTTCTAATCCACGCCGCCGGTTTGGCGCCCGAACGTTCAGTTCGCTTGCGCCTGGCGATCCGTCAGCGCCTGCAGCGCTTCCATGACGCGCTCGAACTCGACCGGTTTGGCGAATACCGGAACGTCGCGGAAGCGCGCGGCGACCAGGGACGGATCGTAGGCCGTCAGGAACACGAACGGCACACCGCGACGCACCAGATCGTAGGCGACCGGGTAGCTCATCTCGCCGGCGAGATTGACGTCCATCAGCGCGGCATCGATGTCCGGGACGCGGGCAATCAGGGCGATTGATTCCTCGATCGTCGCCGTCGGGCCGACAACGGTCGCGCCGGCATCCTCCAGCTTCTCGGCCAGGGGGCGCGCAATCAGGAAATCGTCTTCGACCAGCAGGATCTGTTTGTTCTGGAGCATGGGTCCGTCACGGGCTTGATGGTGGCAGAACGGCGGGCGTGCCGTGCCAAACGCATCCGGGCGTCATCGGTTCGACACATGAGCCACGATCGTCGGATGGAAAGAGCGGGGCAGGGCGTTGTCCGCCCGTTCCCGGCCTCGCCGTGAAATGGCTCCCGCGGGGCTTGCGCAAACCGTCGGCTCCACGTACCAAGCGCGCCGTTGAGGCCTCGTGGCGGAGTGGTGACGCAGAGGACTGCAAATCCTTGCACCCGGGTTCGATTCCCGGCGAGGCCTCCAGCACCAGACGTCCCGCCCCTCTGAGGCGTCTCTCCCCCTTCGAATTCTCCTTGCGCCCCATCCCTCGATCGGGGTGCTTTCGCTTGTCAGCCAGCGGGGCGGCGAATATGGGATGGGCTGAGCAATCGATCCGAGGCCTGACATGGATTTCGCTGCCGCCCGCGTGAAGATGGTGGACAACCAGATTCGCACGACCGACGTGACGTCGCACGAGACGCTGCGCGCCTTCCTCAGCGTCCCGCGCGAGGCGTTCGTGCCCGACGAGCGGAAGGCGCTCGCCTACATCGATTCCGATATTCCGCTCGGCAACGGTCGCGCGCTGATTTCGCCGTCGCCGCTGGCCAAGCTGATCCAGCTTGCCGAAATTCTGCCTCAGGACGTGGTGCTCGATGTCGGTTGCGGCACGGGCTACTCCTCGGCTGTCCTGTCCCACCTCGCCGGCTCGATCGTCGCGCTGGAAGAGGATGCGGATCTCGCGGCCAAGGCGACCAAGGCCTTCGACGCGCTCGGGATCGTCAACGTCGCCGTGGTCACCGGCCCGTTGAAGGACGGCTGGGCGGGTGAGGCGCCCTACGACGTGATCGTCTTCGAGGGTTCGGTCGAAGCGCTTCCGAAGGCGCATATCGACCAGTTGAAGGACCGCGGGCGCCTTGTCGTCGTCGAGCGGTCGGGTGCGTCGGGCATGGCGAAGCTCTACACGAAGGAGGACGGAATCATCTCCGACCGCTTCGCGTTCAACTGCCACATCCCGGCTCTGCCCGGTTTCGCCAAGCCGCGCGAATTCGTCTTCTGACACCGAGCCGTAAGGGCGGCTCAAGCCTTCGGTCGCGAAACTTACATTCGCCAAGTGTTTGAGTCGCGCCACACCCGCCGTGCAAAACCGTCGACCGTCGCTCTGCGGGCTGGCGTTTGGACGTCGTTCGGTACACATCCTACTCGATAAGGTTCAGGCGAGGTTCGTCTGGGCCTCTCGTGTGCCGGTGTGTTTGGCATACGTCCGATTTCGGAGAATGCATCTTGCGCAAGAAGACGTGGATCCTGGCCTCCCTCTCGGCGCTTCTGATGGCGACGAGCGTCGATCTCGCCAACGCTGAGACCCTTCGGGAAGCGCTGGCCAAGGCCTATTCGAACAGCCAGAGCCTCAACTCCGCCCGCGCCCAGCTTCGGGCGACCGACGAGAACGTGCCGCAGGCGCGCGCCGGGCTCCGCCCGCGCGTGCAGGGTGTCGTGTCGACGCAAGGGTCGCGATCGCGCACCACGTTCGGTGACGGGCTTGAGACCCAGAAGCTTCGGACCGGCGTCGTCACCACCGGCATCCAGGTGAACCAGACGCTGTTCGACGGGTTTCAGACCCCGAACAACGTCAATGCCGCGCAGGCGCAGGTCCGCGCCTCCCAAAAGAACCTCGACAACACGGTGCAGGATACGCTCCTCGACACCGTCACCGTCTTCATGAACGTGCGCCGCGATCGCGAAGTCGCGGCATTCCGGCGTCAGAGCCTCGCCTTCCTCAACGAGCAGGTCCGCGCGGCGCAGGCTCGTTTCGACGTGGGCGAGGGCACGCGGACCGACGTCGCGCAGGCCCAGGCCCAGCAGGCGCTGGCGACCGCGCTTCTCAACACGGCGCTGTCCCAGGTGGCCAGCAGCGAAGCCCAGTATCTCGACGTCGTCGGCGATCCGCCGGGCAACCTCGAAGCCGGAACGCCGCCGAACCGCGGGGCGATCCCTTCGACGGTCGGCGAGGCCGTGCGCGTCTCGCAGGAGCAGCACCCCGCGATCCAGGCGACCAAGTTCGCCGTCGATGCCGCCTCGTTCCAGGTGAAGTCCGCCGAGGGCGCACGCCTGCCGACGCTGGCTGTCACGGGGCAGATCGACAATGCCTATGCGCTGTCGGACCGGGAGCCCAACCAGTTGCCCGGCGTCGACGTGAACACGCAGAACGAGGTTTCCGGCACGGTCGCCGCGCAGCTGACCGTTCCTATCTATCAGGGCGGCCTCGTCGCCTCGCGCGTGCGTCAGGCCAAGGAAACGCTGTCGCAGCGCCGGATCGAGGTCGACAACGTTCGCGATCAGGTCCGCTCGGCCGTGGCGAGCGCCTGGGCCCAGCGCCAGGCGGCGGAGGCCAATGTGCAGGGCTACCGCGCCCAGGTCGCCGCCGCGCAACTCGCGCTGAACGGCGTCGTGGAGGAGCGTAACGTCGGTCAGCGTACGACGCTCGACGTCCTGAACGCGCAGTCCGACGTGATAACCGCACAGATCCTTCTGGCCGGCGCGCAGCGCGACACGATCGTGGCCGCCTACACGCTGGCGTCCGCGGTTGGCAGCCTGCTGCCCGACCGGCTCGCTCTGGCGGTCGATCGCTACGAGCCGGAGCAGCATTATCAGGCCGTGCAGGACAAATGGTACGGGCTGCGGACGCCGGACGGGCGCTGACGCGCGGCCGGGCTTCTCGGCGTCCAGCCCGATCGGATTAAAAATTCGTTTATAAACTGCCCTTCGAACGAACCGGGGATTCCTGATCAGGCGCAAGGGGCGTACTCTCCCAGCAGATGCGCGTCGGGTGGCGGTCGCGAATCCAGATCGGGTACGGGTTTCATGAGCAAGGCGAGTGTCGCGCAGGAGCCGTCTATGGACGAGATCCTCGCATCCATCCGACGGATCATCGAGACGGGCGACGAAAAGTCGTCCGTGGCGAATCGGGAGGCAGCCGTCGGTGCGGCCCGGCAGATCCCGGCCTTCCTGGCTGGCGCCTCCTTTCAGGAGCCCGTGTCGGTCAGCGTACAGGCTGACGTGAGCGCTGCGCCCGCGCAGCTGCGCTTTCCATCGCCGTCGGAACCCGCGCATCCCGCTGCCCAGCAGCATTTCGCCGACGACGATCATCTCACCGCCGAACTCGAGACGGAACTCGCGGCGACCTGGGAGCGGATCGAGACGGGCTACGAGGCGGCTGATGTGGAAGCGGCTGTCGAGCGGCCGCAGGATGACCGCTTTTCGGAACAAGGATCCCGTTCCATGAGCCAAGACGCCGATCCCCATTCAGTCCCTCTGCCGATCGGCGCCGGTCAGCCGGACGTGGGCGCGAGCCTTCCGAACGCGCAATTGTCCACCAGCTACGAGGCTCCGATAGAGCGCAACGCCTTCGAGCCCGCCAACTCCGACGCGCGCCGGGCGGACGAGGGAGCTGCGTCCACGAGCCGGTTCGGCGACACGCCCCCGCCGCTGGTGTCGCCGACGACGGGCCAGCTCGTCGGCG
>NZ_CAJYIU010000303.1 GCF_913775355.1 uncultured Aureimonas sp. | reverse complement strand
GGACCGCAAGCGCATCATCCAGATCCTCGACATCGGCGAGCTCCTGGACACGAACGAGACCGACGCCGCACGCGCGGCAGCCGCCTGAGCACCCATTCGAGCCGTCCCATGCCAGCAGCCAAGAAAGTCCTCGTCGTCGACGATTCCGCCCTGATGCGCCGCGTGCTGACGCGGATGCTCGAGGAGGGCGGGTTCGAGGTGGTCACCGCCCATGACGGCGCCCACGCTCTCGAGGTCCTCGCCCGCGAGAACCCCGATGTCGTGACGCTCGACGTCAATATGCCCCGGATGGACGGGCTGACCTGCCTGTCCCGCATCATGTCGGATTGCCCGAAGCCCGTCGTCATGTGCTCGTCGATCACCCAGGAGGGTGCCGCGGCGACGCTGGAGGCGCTGGCCCTCGGGGCGGTCGACATCATCCTGAAGCCCGACGGGACGGTTTCGCCGTCCCTGTACCGCATCGAGGACGAGATCGTCGCCAAGGTCCGTGCCGCCGCCTCGGCGCGTCCGCGAAAGTCTCGGGCGGGCGGCGGCGTGCAGCGCCCGGTCGGACCCGAGCGGCGTGCGGTCCCGAGGGGAGCGACCGGTGCGCCTCCGCCGCTCGAGTACCTCGTGCTGGTCGGCGTCTCGACGGGCGGTCCCGGCATGCTGGACGACGTCCTGTCCGAGCTGCCGGCCGACCTGCCGGGGGCGGTCGTGATCGCCCAACACATGCCCGCCGGCTTCACCCAGACACTCGCGCAGCGCCTCGATCGGACCTGCCCGCTTCCCGTGTCGGAGGTGAGCGCCGTCACCGAGATCAAGGCCGCCAACGTCTATCTCGGACGCGGCGGTTCGGACCTCGTCGTCACGCGGCGCGGCGCCGGCATCGCCCTGTCGCCCGTCCCCGCGGACCCGAAGCGCCTGTGGCACCCGTCGGTGTCGCGTCTCGTGGCGAGCGCGCTCGAACACACCGAGGCGGCCCATCTCGTGGGCGTCCAGCTCACCGGGATGGGCAACGACGGTGCTGCCGAGATGGCCGAGCTCCGGCGGCTGGGCGGACGCACGATCGCTGAATCCGAGGAGACGGCGGTGGTCTTCGGCATGCCGAAGGAACTCATCGATCTCGGCGGCGCCACAAGCGTCCTGCCGAGCAGCCGCATCGGACGCGAGATCGGCCGATGGACCGCACTCACGCCAACGCAAGCCGCCTGAGGACGACCATGGGACTCGTCAAAGCGAAGATCACGCAAGGCCCGATCGACGAGGCGGCGGCGCGGCCCGCCGAACTCGACGCCGCCGATGCCGCATCCAGGCGAGCGGCCGCCCGGGTCATGGCCACCCGACCGGGCTCGGAAGGAGACCTCCTCTCCCGGCTCGCGGTCGAGACCGATCGCCAGGTGCGCGAGGCCATCGTCCTGTCGCTCATCGGGCTGGGGACCGAGGTGGCCGTTCTCGGCCTGGCGGAGCACCTCGGCGGGGAGGACGTCGAGCTTCGCAATGCCGTCGTCGAGGCGCTGGAGAGCATGCCCAGGGCGCTGGAGCCCCACCTGGACCGACTCCTGGTCCATGACGACGCGGACGTGCGCATCTTCGTGTGCAACGTCCTTGCGGGCCTCAGGCACGCGGGAGCCTGCGAGTGGCTCAAGAGGGTTCTCGAACGGGACCGCCACCCGAACGTATGCGCGGCGGCGATCGACGCGATGATGGAGGCGGGCACGCCGGACTGCATCCCCTCGATCCGGGCGGCCATGGCGCGCTTCCCCGACGAGCCGTTCCTTGCGTTCTCGGCCGAGCTCGCGATCGCGAGGATCGAGCGGCCATGAGTGTCCTCGCAGCGGAGATGCCTTCCATCTCGGACGACGAACTCTCGAGGTTCGCGGACTTCTTCTACCGCAAGACGGGCATCCGCCTCGACGAGCGCAAGCGCTATTACATGGAGCGCCGCATCGTCGACCGCGTGCGCGCCTGCGCCTGCCACAGTTTCGCGGACTACTTCTCGCGGCTGAAGTTCGGTGGGCTCGGCAACGAGCTCGAGGCCCTCATCAACGAGATGACGGTCAACGAGACCTATTTCTGGCGCGAGAACTACCAGTTCGAGTGCATGACCCGGCACATGCTCGACGAGATCGCGCGGACCAAGCGGCCCGGCCAGCGCATCCGCATCTGGTCGATCCCCTGCTCGACGGGCGAGGAGCCCTACACGATCGCGATCCACATCCTCGAGAACTGGGCGCGGGCCGACGCCTACGACATCGAGCTTCTCGCGAGTGACATCGACAGCAACGTCCTCCAGCGTGCCCGCCAGGGCTTCTACGAGGAGCGCGCGCTGTCGCGGCTCCCACGGCACCTGCGCGAGCGCTACTTCAAGCCGTTCGGGCCGACGCGCTGGCAGGTGGTCGAGGGGCTCAGGGAGTCGATCACCTTCGGACCGGTGAACCTCAGCGACCCCAAGGAGACAGCTCGCTACCGCGAGATCGACCTGATCTTCTGCCGCAACCTCCTGATCTACTTCGACGACGTGTCCCGGCGGCTCGCGGCGGCCAACATGTTCGACTGCATGACCCCCGGCGGCTTCATCTGCCTCGGCCACTCCGAGAGCATGAGCCGCATCTCGAACCTCTTCCGCCCCCGGCAGTTCGCCGAAGCCCTCGTCTACCAGAAGCCGTCCAGCCGGGAGGCCGCATGAGCACCGCATCGACACATCC
>NZ_CAJYIU010000302.1 GCF_913775355.1 uncultured Aureimonas sp. | reverse complement strand
GACCCAGCCTGTCCGCGAGCCGACCATCCCGCACAGGATGGCCGGCGCGTCGTCAGCCACGTCCATCGCAGAAAGGTGCCGCGTCAGCACACCGGCGAAGTCGCCGTCGACGACGCCGGTGAGCCCCTCGGGTGCGCGGCGCTCGTTCAGGACCGTGCCGTCCGAGGCGCAGGCCCAGGCGCGGAACGACGTCGTGCCCCAATCGACGAGGGCGTAGGCCACCCGCCGGCTCATGGCGTCAACCGCAGGCGCGGCTCGGCCACGCCCCGCACTCCGGCCTGGACAATGAAGGTCCGGCCGGCATTCGGGTCGCCTGCCCGCTCTTCCTCGTCCATGCCCTCGTAGGCGGTGGTCACGAGCAGCTGGTCGAGATGACGGCCGGTGAAGGCTGGGCAGCTCGGCTGGCGTGCCGGGAGGGAAAGCGAGCGCAGGTGCTTGCCGTCCGGGGTGAACACCTCCAGCCGCCCCGCGCCCCAACGAGCGTTCCACACGTTGCCTTCGGCATCGGTGACCGCGCCGTCGGGGCCGCCGGCGAAGGCGCCGGCCGGCACGAAGACCGATGGCTCGCCGGTGGGAAGACCGGTCTCGGGATCGAGCGCCACGCGATGGATGTCGCCGCGCGCGGTATCGGCGAAGTAGCCGACCGTCCCGTCCGGCGAAAAGCAGATCGCGTTGGGGATCGTGATCTCAGCGTAAAGGCGACGAAGTTCGCCGCCGCGGAACCAGTAGATCGATCCGCGACCCGCCTCGGCCTTGCGGCCCATCGTGCCGATCCAGAGCGCGCCGGAGGGATGGACGCGGCCATCGTTCGAGCGCGTATCGGTCTCGTGGGCCTCGAGGGCCGTGTGGTGCGTCAGCCGCCCGGTGGCGATGTCGCGCACATGGAGGCCGTTCTCGGTCGCGATGACCTGCGTCCGGTCGTCGACCGTGCAGAGCTGGCTCGCCATCAGTGGCAACTCGTGGACGCGAACCTCGGGGCTCGCCGACGACTTCTCGAAGAGGCGGCGGCCGACGATGTCGAACCACCAGGCCTTGTCGCTTGCCGGATCGTAGGTCGGACCTTCGCCGAGATGGCAGGCCGGGGCGTCGAGGATGTGGAGGGGGGCGGCCTCGACCGCCCCCGTTGCGCCGTTCTGCGGATCCTGCATCGCCGGAGGCCTCAGTGGTTGTCGCGGGGCACGCCCCTCGTCTGCGCGAGGCGCTGGTACTGGACGGCGTTCTCCAGCACCGCGCCGGTCTCCATCTGACCGACCAGCGTGCGCTGGATCTCCTGCCAGGGGGTCTGGTGCTCGGGATACTTGTAGCCGCCCTCGGCCTTCAGCGCCGCGCGGCGCTCTGCGAGCTCGTCGTCCGAGATCAGGATGTTGGCCGTGCCGCGTCCGAGGTCGATGCGCACGCGGTCGCCGGTCTTCAGCACCGCGAGGTTGCCGCCCGCAGCAGCTTCCGGCGAGGCGTTGAGGATCGAGGGCGAGCCCGACGTGCCGGACTGGCGCCCGTCGCCGATGCAGGCGAGCGAGGTGACGCCCTGCTTGATGAGGTAGTCGGGCGCGCGCATGTTCACGACCTCGGCGGCACCGGGATAGCCGATCGGGCCGGCGCCGCGCATGAAGAGGATCGTGTGCTCGTCGATGCCGAGCGCCGGATCGTCGATGTGATGGTGGTAGTCCTCCGGCCCGTCGAACACCACGGCCTTGCCCTCGAAGGCATTGGGATCGTTCGGGTTGACGAGATAGCGGTCGCGGAACTCGGGGCTGATGACGCTCGTCTTCATGATCGCCGACGAGAAGAGGTTGCCCTTCAGAACCAGGAAGCCGGCCTTTTCCTTCAGCGGCTTGTCGTATGGCTTGATGACGTTCTCGTCCTCGATGATCGCGCCGCGGCAGTTGTCGCCGATGGTACGTCCGTTGACGGTCAGCGCGTCCTCCTTGATGAGGCCCTTCTCCATCAACTGGTTGACGACCGCCGGCACGCCGCCGGCGTGGTAGTAGTCCTCGCCCAGATACTCGCCGGCCGGCTGCAGGTTGACGAGCAGCGGGATCTCCTGGCCGAACTCCTGCCAGTCGTCCACCGTCAGCTCGACGCCGATGTGGCGCGCAAGCGCGTTGAGGTGGATCGGCGCATTGGTCGAGCCGCCGATCGCGGAGTTGACGCGGATCGCGTTGACGAAAGCGTCCTTGGTCAGGATGTCCGACGGCTTCAGGTCCTCGCGCACCATGTCGACGATGCGAAGGCCCGTGCGGTAGGCGACTTCCTGGCGGTCGCGGTAGGGCGCGGGAATCGCAGCCGAACCCGGCAGCTGCATGCCGAGCGCCTCGGCCAGCGAGTTCATCGTGGTCGCCGTGCCCATCGTGTTGCAGTAGCCGGTGGACGGCGCCGACGACGCGACGAGCTTCACGAAGCCGGCGTAGTCGATCTCGCCCTTGGCCATCAGCTCGCGCGCCTTCCAGACGATCGTGCCCGAGCCCGTGCGCTGGCCGCGGAACCAGCCGTTCAGCATCGGGCCGACCGAGAGCGCAATGGCCGGAATGTTGACGGTCGCCGCCGCCATCAGGCAGGCGGGCGTCGTCTTGTCGCAACCGATCGTCAGCACCACGCCGTCGAGCGGATAGCCGTAGAGGATCTCGACGAGGCCGAGATAGGCGAGGTTGCGGTCGAGGCCCGCGGTCGGGCGCTTGCCCGTTTCCTGGATCGGGTGGACCGGGAATTCGATCGCGATGCCACCGGCCTCGCGGATGCCCTCGCGCAGCCGGTTCGCGAGTTCGAGGTGGTGGCGGTTGCAGGGGGAGAGGTCGGAGCCCGTCTGCGCGATGCCGATGATCGGGCGGCCGGACTGAAGTTCTTCCTGGCTGAGGCCGAAGTTCATGTAGCGCTCGAGATAGAGCGCCGTCATGTCGGCGTTGTCCGGATTGTCGAACCAGGCGCGCGAGCGCAGCGTCGTGCCCGCGCGGCCGTGGCCGCGGCTACCGCCGGCGGTCTTCAGCTCGTCCGTTCCCTCGATCTTCGTCAGGTCGTTCGACATGGTCATTTCTCCTTCGGTCTCGGAGCCCTCGGGGGCGAGACCTGACACGTCAGGCATGCATAAAGCGATAGGTTGAGCGGTGGCGATAGGTCGCGCCGGGCTCGAGCCGGGCCGACGGGTAGTCCGGCCGGTTGGGGCTGTCGGGATAGCGCTGCGGCTCGAGGCACAGGGCGTCGCCCATCCGGTGGATCTGCCCGTTCTTGCCGACCGACGTCCCGTCGAGGAAGTTGCCGGAATAGAACTGGACCCCTGGCTGATCCGTCAGAAGCCGCATCTGCAGCCCGTTCGCCGGATTGCGGACCGTCGCCGCCATTCGCGGCTCGCCGCCGGACGGCCCCCGGATGCACCAGTTGTGGTCGTAGCCACGCCCCTGCCGGATCTGCTCTTCGGGCGCGCGGATGCGCCCGCCGATGACATGGCTCGTACGAAAATCGAACGCCGTGCCCGCAACCGGGGCCGGCGCCCCCAGCGGGATCGCGCCATCGCCGACGGGCAGGAATTCGTCCGCCTCGATCGTCAGCTCGTGACCGAGAATGTCGGTGACGGCTTTCGTGCCACCGAGATTGAAGAAGGCATGGTTCGTCAGGTTGACGATGGTCGGGCGGTCGGTCTCGGCCTCGAACTCGATCGCAAGTTCCCTCGCGCGCAGGCGATAGGTGACGCTGGTCGCGAGTTCGCCGGGAAAGCCGCCCTCGCCGTCCGGGCTGGTGTGGGTCAAGCGTACGAAGGGCTCCGCGCCCTCCCCGGTCTCCGCGATGTTCCACACATGCCGGTCGAACCCTTCGGCTCCGCCGTGGAGAGCGTTCTCGCCATCGTTCGCTGGCACCGTGAAGGTCTCGCCATCGATCGCGAAGGTGCCGCGCGCGATGCGGTTGGCGTATCGCCCGATCGTCGCGCCGTAGAAGCTGCGCGTTTCGACATAGCCGTCGAGATCGTCGTGCCCCAGCACGACGTCCTCAAGGCGCCCGTCTCGGTCGGCAACGAGGAGCGCCTGGAGCGTCGCGCCATAGCTCATGACTCGCGCCTCGATCCCTTCGGCGCGCAGGCATACGAGCTCGACCCGGCGGCCATCCGGCAGCGCGCCGAAGTCGCGACGCTCCAGGGTCGGCAGCGCCGTCATCGCTCATGCCTCCACGAAGGCTTCGACCACATGGCGGCGGCCGAGAAGGAAGGCGTCCGCAACGTGCTGGAGCGGCGACAGGTCGACATCGATCCCACCGGTCGCCGCCAGTTCGGCGAAGCGACGGTAGATCGCGGCATACTCGCGATCGGGCTCGTCGAGCCGCACCTGCCCGTCGACCAGCATGCGCTTGCCGCCGTCGGCGATGGTCAGCGCGCCGGCATCGGTCTCGACCATGATGTTCCAGATCTCGCCCCGCGTCTCGCGCCAGTCGAAGTCGGCCTCCACCGGCACGCCCGCGCCGTCGGAGAAGGCGAGCGCGGCCGCGATCGGAGCCGCCCGGTTCTCCGGGAACGACAGATCGGACTTCGTCAGGAAGACCGGCCGCGGCAGGATCGCCGTCAGGATCGAGAGGGCGTTGATGCCCGGATCGAAGACGCCGAGGCCACCCGGCTCCCAGATCCATTCCTGGCCGGGATGCCACTTGCGCACGTCTTCCTTCCACTCGATGCGGACCGAGCGGATGGTCGTCTGGGCGAGGAACGCGCGGGCCGGCTCGACCGCGGGCGCAAAACGCGAATGCCACGTCGCAAAGAGCGAGACGCCCTTGGCGCGCGCGAGATCCTCCAGCGGGCGGACTTCGCTGACCGTCGCGCCGGGCGGCTTTTCGAGGAGCACATGCTTGCCGGCGGACAGCGCGGCGTGCGCGAGCTCATGGCGCCCCTGCGGCGGCGTGCAAAGCGCGACCGCGTCGAAGAGGTCGGCATGGCCGAGCATCTCATCGAGGGTCGAGAAGCACGCGACGCCATCGAGCGAGGCGTTGCGGCTGGCGACCGCGGTCAGTTCGACGCCGTCGACCGTGGCGATGGAGGGAACGTGCTGGTCCCGGGCGATCTTGCCGAGACCGACGATGGCAACGCGAAGGGTCATCGGGATCTCAGAGCGAGCGAACGGCGACGGGAGCCTCGCGGCCCGCGGTTTCCGCCAGCGTGTTGACCAGCGGCAGACGGAAGGGGCGCGCGTCGATCTCGAACCGGTCGCCCGCCTGCGTCTTCACGCCATGCGTCACCGAAAGCGTCGCCGTGCCGAAGAAGTGGACGTGCAGGTCGCCGGGACGACGGAACAGGTCGTACTTGAAGTGATGGTGCTCGAGGTTGGCGATCGTGTGCGACATGTTCGCCTCGCCCGATAGGAACGGCTTGTCGAACACCAGTTCGTCGTCCCGGCGGATGCGCGAGGTGCCCTCGACGTGGTCCGGCAGCGCGCCGACCAGAAGCTCGGGGCCGAGCGACGCCTGGCGCAGCTTCGAATGGGCGAGCCACAGGTAGTTGCCGCGCTCGATCACGTGGTCGGAGAACTCGTTCGACAGGCAGAAGCCGAGACGGAACGGCGTGCCGTCCGGGCCGATCAGATAGATACCGGCGAGCTCCGGCTCCTCGCCCCCGTCCTGCGCGAAGACGGGCGAGGTCAGCGGCTCGCCGGGGCCGACGAGGCAGGAGCCGTCGCCCTTGTAGAACCACTCGGGCTGCACGCCGATCTCGCCATCCGTCGGCTTGCCGCCCTCGAGGCCCATACGGAACATGCGCATGGAATCGGTCAGCTGCTCGCCAGCCTGCGCCTTGTGCATCTTGTCGCGGCCGTCGGCCGAGCCGAGATGGGTCAGGCCGGTTCCCGCGACGATGAAGTGCGCGGGGTCCGGATGATGGATCGGCATGAGGACGCGCCCTTCGGCCAGCGCCGCCTCGAGATCGACCGCCTCGCCACGGCCGGCCCGCTCGACTTCGGCGGCCAGCGTCGAGCCGCGCGCCACCGTCGCCTGCGCGAGGTCGTAGGACGAGAAATAGCCGGGCACGACATGGCCCGCGCCCTCGTCCCCGGCCGCCACGACCTGCACCGTGCCGTTGCCGTCTTTCACCTGGAGGATTCGCAGAGCCATGGTCGTTCCACGCGACTAGAGATCGTTCGACGGGAGGCCGGCGACCGGAGCGCGCCCCGGCAGGACGGACCGACATCCCAATTGTCTGCGTTATTTCGAACCGCTCCAGTCTTGTCAATCGAGTACCCCGCCCCCGCCCCGAAGCGTACGGGAAATCGTCGTTGCAGCGCAGCACATCGGCCGGTCGTTCGCCTGGCTTGTCAATCTGGACAGGCGCGCGGCCGGACGCTACCCACGCGCTACCCGTTCGGCGGGTGACGGTGGGAGTCGAAGTCATGGTGTCGCTCGGGGCGAATGTCGGAGGCGGCGCCGAGGCTCCGACCTCGTGGGGCGCGCACCTGAGGGGGATGCTGCTTCTCGGTCTTCCGCTGATCGGCGCGCAGCTCGCGCAGATGTCGATCAACGTCACCAACACGATCCTGATCGGACGGCTCGGCCCGGTGGAACTCGCCGCCGCCGTCCTCACGTCGCAGACCTTCTACGTCTTCTGGATGTTCGGCTCGGGCTTCGCCTACGCGGTGATGCCGATGGCGGCGGCCGCCAACGGTCGGCGCGACACGCGCGCCGTGCGCCGCTCGGTGCGCATGGGCCTCTGGGTGGTCGCGGCCTTTAGCGCCGTCGTGATGACCCCGCTGTGGTTCACGCACGACATCTTCGCCGCCCTCGGGCAGGACCCGCGCGTCGCCGAGCTCGGCGGCCACTACATGCGCATCCTGCAATGGTCGATGCTGCCCTACCTCGCGACGTTCGTCCTGCGGTCCTATCTCAGCGCGCTGGAGCGCCCGCGCCCGGTGCTCGTCATCACGGTGCTGGGCGCGCTCATCAACGCGCTCGCCAATTACGCGCTGATCTTCGGCAATTTCGGTCTTCCCGCGCTCGGGCTGACCGGCTCGGGCATCGCCTCGGTCACGACCTCGGTCTTCATCCTCGCGGCGCTCGTCGTCTACACGCGGGTGCTTCCGGCTCTCGCCCCTTACGATCTCTGGCGGCGGTTCCACCTGCCGGACTGGGAGGCGTTTGCCGAGGTGGCGCGTCTCGGCTGGCCGATCGGGGCGACGATCGTCGCCGAGGTCGGGCTGTTCACCGCCGCATCCGTGATGATGGGCTGGATCGGGACGGTGGAGCTGGCGGCCCACGGGATCGCCCTCCAGCTCGCCTCGATCTCGTTCATGGTCCCGCTCGGCCTATCCAGCGCCGCCACGGTGCGCGTCGGCTCGGCCTATGGCCGCGGCAGCGCGGAGGACGTGTCGCGGGCCGCCCGCGTCGCCATGATGGTCGCGATCGGCATCGCGTTCTTCGCCGCGCTCCTGTTCTGGATGATTCCCGAGCGCCTGATCGGCCTCTATCTCGATCTCGGCCAGCCGGATGCCGCGCGCGTGCTGGCGACCGCGATCCCACTTCTCTTCGTCGCCGCCGCCTTCCAGCTCATCGACGCCATGCAGGTGACGGCGAGCGGCGTGCTGCGCGGCCTGAAGGACACGCGCACGCCGATGCTGATCGCCGTCGGCAGCTACTGGGCGGTGGGCATGCCGATCGCCTACACCCTCGCCTTCCCGTTGGGATGGCAAGGGATCGGCGTCTGGTGGGGGCTTGCGGCGGGTCTGGCCGTCGCCGCCTTTTCGATGACCGCCCGCTACCTCCAGCGCGAGCGAAGCGGCCAGATCACGGCCTGATCGCGCTGGCCTCGCCGCGATAGACGTGCGCTTCGATCGAGGCGCGCTTCATCTCGATCGAGAAGCCCGGCGCCTGCGGCGGCATGTAGCGGCCGCCGCGCACGTCGCAGGGCTCGACGAAATGCTCGTGGAGGTGATCGACATACTCGGCGACGCGTCCCTCCATCGTGCCGGAGACGACGAGGTAGTCGATCATCGACAGATGCTGCACATACTCGCAAAGGCCGACGCCGCCGGCATGCGGACAGACGGGCTTCCCGTACTTGGCCGCCATCAGCATGATCGCGAGGTTCTCGTTCAGCCCGCCCACCCGCGCGGCATCGATCTGCACCACGTCGATCGCGTCGGCCTGCAGGAACTGCTTGAACATGATCCGGTTCTGGCACATCTCGCCGGTCGCGACCTTGATCGGCGCGACGCCGGCCTTGATCTGGCCGTGGCCGAGAACGTCGTCCGGCGACGTCGGCTCCTCGATGAACCAGGGGCGGAACTCGGCGAGCTTCTTCACCCAGTCGATCGCCTCGCCGACCTCCCAGACCTGATTGGCGTCGATCATCAGCGTGCGATCCGGCCCGATCTCCTCGCGCACGATCCGGCAGCGGCGGATGTCGTCCTCGAGATCGCGGCCGACCTTCAATTTGAAATGGGTCCAGCCCTCGGCCATCCCCTCGCGGCAGAGGCGCCGCATCTTCTCGTCGTCGTAGCCGAGCCAGCCGGCCGAAGTCGTGTAGGTCGGATAGCCCTTCTCCGTGAGGGTCGCGATCCGCTCGGCCTTGCCGTCGGCGGCACGCTCGAGAATCGCCCGCGCCTCGTCGCGCGTCAGCGCGTTGGACAGGTAGCGGAAGTCGATGAGGTCGAGCACCTGATCAGGCGTCATGTCGGCGATGAGGCGCCAGACCGGCTTGCCCTCGCGCTTCGCCCACAGGTCCCAGACGGCGTTGACCACGGCACCGATCGCCATGTGCATGACGCCCTTGTCCGGCCCGAGCCAGCGCAACTGGCTGTCGCCCGTGATCCGGCGCCAGAAGCCGCCCATGTCGGCCGCAACGTCCTCGATCGGAACACCGACGACGCGCCCGGCCGCGGCGCGGATCGCCGACGTCACGAGGTCGTTGCCGCGACCGATCGTGAAGGCCAGCCCGTGCCCCTCGAGGTCCCCGTCGGTGCGAAGGACGACGTAGGCGGCAGAGTAGTCCGGGTCCGGATTCATGGCATCGGACCCGTCGAGCTTCATCGACGTGGCGAAGCGGATGTCGAATGTCTCGAAGCTCGTAATTGTGGTGGACATGCCCGTTGATCCCTGTTCATATATGAAAACTGAAATCACCAGCGGAACCGCATGTCAATCGCGCGCCACGATGCTTCGGCCGAGGATGCCGCCCGCTACAGCGCCCCGGCGCTAGAGAAGGGGCTGGACATTCTCGAGCATCTGTCGTCGACGCGCGCGGCGCTGAACCTCGGCGAACTCGCCGATGCGCTCGGGCGCACCCGCAGCGAGATCTTCCGGATGGTGGCCGTGCTGGAGGCGCGCGGCTATCTCGACCGCGAGGGGCAGGACCGCTTCGTCGTCGCCGACAAGCTGTTTCGCCTCGGTCTCAATCGGCCGCTGCACCGTTCGCTGACCGAAGCCGCGCTTCCCGTGATGCGCGATTTCGCCGAGACCAGCGGCTATTCCTGCCATCTCGCCGTGCCGAGCGGCGCGCAGATGGTGGTGATCGCACGGGTCGAAAGCGTCTCGCATATCGGCTTCTCCGTGCGCATCGGCTATCGCCAGCCGCTGGTGCGCACGGGCTCCGGCCACTGCCTTCTCGCATTCATGAGCGAACGGCGCCGCGAGCGGACGCTGGAGGCCATCGCGGCCGAAGACCCGGGCGTCGACTTCGCCGAACTCGCCGAGCGGCTCGATGCGTTTCGCAGTGCGGGCCGCGTGGTTCGCGCCTCCGGCATCACGGAGGGCGTCACCGACGTCTCGCTGCCGATCTTCGACCCCGACGACACGGGCGCGGTCGCCGCGCTCACCTGCCCGCATCTTCGCATTCTGAGCGATCCGATCGAGCCCGAGACCCTCGGCGACGAGGTGGCGAAGGCCGCCGAACGCATCAGCGCGGCGCTCGCCGCCCCCGTCGCCGCGCCGTTCGAGGACGCGGACACTGGGGCATCGGGTGGCGGAACCAACAAAGGAGACCGTACTTGAGTCAACGTCTTGCCGGACAGCGCGCGGTGGTGACGGCCGCCGCGCAAGGGATCGGCCGCGCGACGGCGCTCGCCTTCGCCCGCGAAGGCGCCGAGGTCATCGCGTCCGACATCAACGAGGAGCGCCTTGCCGACCTCGCTTCCGAGCCCGGCATCACGACACGCCGTCTCGACGTGCTCGACGCGGCGGCGGTCGGCGCATTCGCTCGGGAGGTCGGGCGTGCCGACATCCTCTTCAATTGCGCGGGCTTCGTCCACGCGGGCACCATTCTCGACTGCACCGACGAAGAGTTCGACTTCGCGTTCGACCTCAACGTGCGCTCGATGTTCCGGATGGTTCGCGCGTTCCTGCCCGCCATGATCGAGGGCGGCGGCGGATCGATCGTCAACATCGCCTCGGTCGCCTCCTCCGTGATCGCCGCGCCCAATCGCTTCGTCTACGGCGCGTCCAAGGCGGCGGTGATCGGCCTCACCAAGTCCGTCGCGGCCGATTTCGTGGCCAAGGGCGTGCGCGCCAACGCGATCTGCCCGGGCACGGTGGAAAGTCCGTCGCTGCAAGATCGGATGCGGGCCACCGGCGACCTCGAGGCGGCGCGCGTCGCCTTCGCGGCCCGCCAGCCGATGGGCCGTCTCGGACGTCCCGAAGAAATCGCAGCCCTTGCCGTCTATCTCGCCTCGCACGAATCGGATTTCGTGACGGGCCAGGCGATTTCGATCGACGGCGGCTGGACCAACATCTGAACGGGGACGTCATGCTGCGCAACATTCATCCGATGCTGGGGCCCGACCTCCTGCACGCCCTGCGCTCGCTCGGGCACGGCGACGAACTGGTCATCTCCGACGCGAACTTTCCGTCGCATTCGCTTGGCCCCCGCGTCGTCCGCCTCGACGGGATCGACGCCGTCGCCGCTGCGGACGCGATTCTCGCCCATCTGCCGCTCGACACGTTCGTCGAGGCCGCCGCGTTTCGGATGGAGGTCGTCGGCGACCCCGACGCGGTCCCGCCGATCGCCGAAGAATTCGCCGAGGTCGTCCGCCGCCGCGCGGGCGACTTCCCGATCCGCTCGCTGGAACGCTTCGCGTTCTACGAGCGCGCCAGAACGGCATCCCTGATCGTCGCCACGGGTGAGACCCGCCATTACGGCAACCTCATCCTGAAGATGGGGGTGCTCTGAACCGCCGTATTCCAGCGACTTCGAGCTGCGAGGCCCTTGCCAATCCGCTCCACCGCCGATACGGTATGATTATGCC
>NZ_CAJYIU010000301.1 GCF_913775355.1 uncultured Aureimonas sp. | reverse complement strand
TTCTTCATCTTCTTCTTCGTCGGCGCGCTGGCGCAGCTCGTCGACGGCGCGCTCGGCATGGCCTACGGCGTCATCTCCTCGACCGTCCTCCTCGGCTTCGGCGTGCCGCCGTCCGTCGCCTCGGCCTCGGTGCACACGGCCGAGCTCTTCACCACCGCCGCCTCCGGCACCGCCCACATCGCCAACCGCAACATCGACTGGAAGCTGTTCCGCCGCCTCGTGCCCTTCGGCATCCTCGGCGGCGTGCTCGGGACCTATGTCCTCACCTCCGTCGACGGCGCCACGATCCGGCCGTTCGTCGCCGCCTATCTCGGCATCATCGGCGCGATGCTGACGCTGCGCTCGTTCCGCAAGATGCCGCGCGCGGCGACGCCGATGCATCTCGTGCCGCCGCTGGGGGCGGCCGGCGGCTTCCTCGATTCGGTCGGCGGCGGCGGCTGGGGGCCGATCGTGACCTCGGGGCTTCTAGGGGCCGGCGGGCAGCCGCGCTACGTCATCGGCACGGTGAACGCGGCGGAGTTCCTGATCACGCTCGCCGTCTCCTTGTCGTTCCTCCTCGCCCTTGTAACCGGGCACTGGGAGGAAGCTGGCGACCTCTCGACCCATGCCCTCTCGGTGCTCGGCCTGATCGCCGGCGGCATCCTCGCCGCACCGCTCGCCGGCTACGCCGTGCGGCGGATCCCCGAGCGGCTCCTCCTGCGCATCGTCGGCATCCTGATCTGCGTCCTCTGCCTCCAGCAGATCGTCACGCTCCTTACATAAATGTAATTCTTGGCCAGGAACCTAATTTCTCGGCTCCCGTTTTTTCCCCGACGCCAGCATGAGCTGGCCCAACGAAACGGAGCAATTCCATGGTCGACAAGAATCAGGTCCAGGGCGGCGCGAAGGAAATCGGCGGCAAGATCAAGGAAGCCGCTGGCAAGCTCGTCGGCAACGAGCGTCTCCAGGCCGACGGCATGGCGGACCAGGCCGAGGGCAAGACCCAGAAGAACTACGGCAAGGTCAAGGACGCCATGAAGGACCAGGTCGGCCTCAAGAAGCACTGACCCGCGTACGAATCGTTTGAGTGGGAAAAGCCGGCCGAAAGGCCGGCTTTTTCGTGTGCGCGACGGGTTTCTCGCCGCCGCACGGCATGGTAACGCCGCCCGGACGGCCCGGCGTTGCGCGGGCGGCTTTCCGAGGGAAATGCGATGACCAAGACCCGCCGCGAGACCGATTCCATCGGCGCGATCGACGTGGCCACCGATCGCTACTGGGGCGCCCAGACCGAGCGCTCGCTGAACAACTTCCGCATCGGCACCGACCGACAGCCGATCGCCGTGATCCACGCGCTCGCCACCGTCAAGAAGGCCGCCGCGCGCGTCAATCAGGGCTACGGCAAGCTCGACGCGACGCTGGCCGATGCGATCGTCACGGCCGCCGACGAGGTGATCTCGGGCCGGCTCGACGACCATTTTCCGCTCGTCGTCTACCAGACGGGCTCGGGCACGCAGACCAACATGAACGTCAACGAGGTCATCTCGAACCGCGCCATCGAGGCGCTGGGCGGCGAGATGGGCTCGAAGAAACCGGTGCACCCGAACGACCACGTCAACATGGGCCAGTCGTCCAACGACGTATTCCCGACCGCGATCCACGTCGCCGTCGCGATCGAGGCGACGAACCGCGTCCTGCCGGCGATCGACAAGCTCCACGACGCGCTGGACGCGAAGGCCAAGGCCTTCGACCACATCATCAAGATCGGCCGCACCCACACGCAGGACGCCACCCCGATCACGCTCGGCCAGGAGTTCTCCGGCTACGCCGCCGCGCTGAAGCTGGGCAAGCGCCGCATCGAGCAGGCGATCGAGGACGTCTACGCGCTGGCGCAAGGCGGCACCGCCGTCGGCACCGGGCTCAACGCCCCGGTCGGCTTCGACGTGAAGATCGCCGACGAGATCGCCAAGCTCACCGGCCTCCCCTTCCGCACCGCCGAGAACAAGTTCGAGGCGCTGGCCTCGCACGGCGCGCTGACCTTCTTCCATGGGTCGCTCAACGCGCTGGCGACCGATCTCTTCAAGATCGCCAACGATATCCGTTTCTTGGGGAGCGGCCCGCGCTCGGGCCTCGGCGAACTCTCGCTGCCCGAGAACGAGCCGGGCTCCTCGATCATGCCGGGCAAGGTGAACCCGACGCAGGCCGAGGCCCTGACGATGCTCTGCGCCGAGGTGTTCGGCCACGAGACCACGGTGACGGTCGCCTCGAGCCAAGGCCATTTCGAGCTCAACGTCTTCAAGCCGGTGATCGCCAACGCCGTCCTGTCCTCTATCCGCCTTTTGGCGGACGGCATGGACTCGTTCCGCGAGCATTGCGTCGACGGCATCAAGGCCAACGAGGATCGCATCCGGTCGCTGATGGAACAGTCGCTGATGCTGGTGACGGCGCTCGCCCCGACGATCGGCTACGACAACGCCGCGACGATCGCCAAGACCGCCCACAAGAAGGGCACGACCCTGCGCGAGGAGGCCCTCGCCTCCGGTCTCGTGTCCGGCGAGGACTACGACCGGATCGTCGACCCGGCGGCGATGACGCGTCCGGGCTGACAGAAAGCCCGGAAATTGGCATCTGGAAGCGCTCCAATCGTCTCGATTGGGGCGCTTTTTGTTGACGAACAGTCGCGCGGCGGCCGGCTATACCGCAGCCCGCGCTTCGAGCACAGTCCGCGCCATCGAACACGGCCACCACGGAGCCAACCCCCATGAATTCCGCCGCCCTTCTCGCCGGACGCGTCCTCCTCTCGATCCTCTTCATCGTGTCCGGCTTCGGCAAGCTGACGGGCGCGGCCGGCTTTGCCGGTTATCTCGCCAGCCTCGGCGTGCCCGGCGGCATCGCCATGGCCTATCTCGTCGGCGCGGTGGAGTTCTTCGGCGGCCTCGCGATCCTCGTCGGCTTCCAGACCCGCATCGTCGCCTACGTCCTCGCGGTCTTCACGGTCGGCACGATCCTGACCGCCCACATGGGCGACGCCACGCAGGCGATGAAGAACCTGTCGATCGTCGGCGGCTTCCTGGTGCTCGGCGCGGTCGGCGCCGGCGCCTACTCGGTGGACGCACGCCGCGGCACCCCGACGCTCGCCCGCGCCTGATCGCACGCCGCGATCCGTGCCTCTTGAGCGGCCGCCCCTCGGGGCTGCCGTTTTGCGTGGGTCAGAACCGCGCGATCAGCGCGTCCAGCGCCGCCGCGCGGCCGGCATCCCCGTCCGTGCGATGTGCGAGGGCGAGACACGCCTCGGATCGCAGGATCACCCCGTCCTTCAGGACGCGCAGCCGGTTGGCGGTCAGCGTCGACCCGGTGGAGGTGATGTCGACGATGATGTCGGCCGAGCCTGCCGCCGGGGCGCCCTCGGTTGCCCCGAGGCTCTCGACGATCCGGTAGCTCTGGATGCCGTGGCTCCTCGTGAAGAACCCTTGCGTGAGCCGCCAGTACTTGGTCGCGATGCGGAGGCGTCGTCCGTGGCGCTGGCGGAACGAGGCGGCGACGTCGCCGAGATCCTCCATCGTCTCGACATCGATCCAGCTGTCGGGCACCGCCACCACCACGTCGGCATGGCCGAAGCCGAGCCGTGAGACGATGCGCCCGCGCCGGTCGAAGTCGGGCATCGTCTCACGCAGGAGATCCTCGCCGGTGACGCCGAGGTCGATCGCCCCGTCGCGCAGTTCCCGCGCGATCTCCGACGCCGAGAGAAGCAGCACCTCCAGCCCCTCCGCCCCCTCGACGCGGGTGCGGTAGGAGCGCGCATCCTCGCTCGGGTGGACCGTGATGCCGGCCTCACCCAGCGCTCCCACGCACTGGTCTTTCAGGCGGCCCTTGGATGGAATGGCGAGCGTCAGGGTCATGGCCGGCCCTCCCCCTGGTCGGCCGTGGCGGCCGCGATCCGATCGAGATCGAGCGCAAAGCCCACCGCCGGGATCGGCGTCGGCGCGCCGAGATAGGAGACGAGCCGGTCGTAGCGCCCGCCGCCGACAAGGGGCGGCTCACCGGGCGCGGCGGCGATCTCGAACACGAGGCCGGTGTAGTAGTCGAGCGTGCGGCCGAAGGCGGCGAGATAGCGGATGGGACCGAGATCGACGCCGGCCGCCCGCAGCGATGCGGCGCGGGCGCGAAAGAGTTCCAGCGCCGGCCCGAACTCGACGCCCGATTCCGCCTCCATCGCCTCCAGCCGCGTGGTCGCCTCGTCAAGCGGGCAGTCCAGCGCGAGAAACGCCCGCAAGCGGTCGAGATAGGCCGAGCGCAGCCGCGTGTTGGCGAGCGCCATCTTCTCGACCAGCCGCTCGGCGATCTCCTCGGGGGTCCGCCCACGGTTGGGCGGCAGGCCGCCCGCGTCCATCAGCGTGCGGACGTGGTCGGCGAGTGCCGCCGTGTCCCCGCTGCGCAGCAGCGCGCGCACCGCCGGGTCGAGATCGAGCGGGTCGCTGTCCGCCTCGCGCGACAGCGCGGCGAGCGCGGCCTCCAGAAGGTCGTCGCGCCCGAAACAGCGTATGAGGCGGCGCTGCCAGCCGGCCGGCAGATCGAGCGCGGTGAGGAACGCCTCGAACAGCGCCTGATCGCCGACGGTCACCGCGGCCGGCTCACGAAGCCCGCAGGCGCTTAGGGCGGCCAGCGCTTCCGCCAGCGCCTGCGAATCGGCGGCCGCGCGGTTCTCTTCGCCGAGATTCTCGATGCCGGCCTGACGGAACTCGGCCGGTTCGCCCCGGCGCTGGCGGAACACGGGTCCGTTGTAGGCGTAGCGCCGCGGCAGGCCGGCAGCCCCCTCGATATGGGCAAGGCACACGGGAATCGTGAAGTCGGGCCGCAGGCACAGCGTCTCGTCGCCCTCGCCGCGCGTCAGGAAGATGCGCCGGCGCAGGTCCTCGCCGGCCGTGTCGAGATAGGGCTCGGCACGCTGCAGGAGCGGCGTCTCGACCGTCACCGCGCCGAGATCGGCGAACAGGGCTGCGAGCGCGGCGTCGAAGGGCGCCGGGCT
>NZ_CAJYIU010000300.1 GCF_913775355.1 uncultured Aureimonas sp. | reverse complement strand
TGCTGAGGCTCCGCCTCAGCCTCCGCTGCCGGCCAAGGCCGCCAGTAGGAGCAGCGCGACGATATTCGTGATCTTGATCATCGGGTTGACCGCGGGGCCGGCGGTGTCCTTGTACGGATCGCCGACGGTGTCGCCCGTGACGGCGGCCTTGTGGGCTTCGGAGCCTTTGCCGCCGTAATTGCCGTCTTCGATATACTTTTTGGCGTTGTCCCAGGCGCCGCCGCCGCTGGTCATCGACAGTGCGACGAACAGGCCGGAGACGATGACGCCGAGCAGCATCGCGCCCAAGGAGGCGAAGCCCTGTGCCTGGCCGGCCACGGTGCGGATGATGAAGTAGAGCGCGACCGGTGAGAGGACGGGGAGCAGGCTGGGGACGATCATTTCCTTGATCGCGGCGCGGGTGACGAGGTCGACGGTGCGGCCGTAGTTCGGGCGGCTGGTGCCTTCCATGATGCCGGGATTGTCGCGGAACTGGCCGCGGACTTCCTCCACCACGGCGCCGGCCGCGCGGCCGACCGCGGTCATGCCGAACGCGCCGAACAGATAAGGCAATAGCGCGCCGAGCAGCAGCCCGACGATGACGTACGGGTTGGACAGGCTGAAATCGACGCTGACGTCGGGGAAATAGGTGGCGAGGTCGGTGGTATAGGCGCCGAACAGGACGAGCGCGGCGAGACCGGCGGAGCCGATCGCATAGCCCTTCGTCACCGCCTTGGTAGTGTTGCCCACCGCGTCGAGCGCGTCGGTGCGGGTGCGGACATCGTCGGGTAAACCCGCCATCTCGGCGATGCCGCCGGCATTGTCGGTGACGGGGCCGTAGGCGTCGAGCGCCACGACCATGCCGGCGAGTGCGAGCGCCTCGATGTCCATGCCGCCCTCGGTGGAGACGACGAAGGCGACGCGGCCGACCGAGCGATCGACGAGGAGCGAGCAGTAGAGTTCGCGGGCGATGTCGGCGCCGTCCTCGATGTAGAGGCGGTTCACCTGCTTGCCGGCGTCGCCCGTCTGGGCGGTGACGAGCGTGTTGCCCAGCATCTCGGTGGCGTGGGCGACGGCCTCTTCCACGGACTTGGCGAGGCGCACGCCGCCCTTGGCGTCCGCGCCGAGCTCCTTGAACTTGCCCTTGCCGCGACCGCCCGCGTGGATCTGCGACTTCACCACGTAGAGCGGACCGGGAAGCTGCTTCGCGGCGGCCTCGGCTTCCGAGGCGCTGGTGATCGCGACGCCCGAGGCGACCGGAGCGCCGAAGCCCTTGAGGACCTGCTTGGCCTGGTATTCGTGGATGTTCATGAAAGCTTCCCGTTGCGGATGGCTGCGAGGGACGAGAGAGAGGAGGTCGGGGCGCCCGGACCGCCGTCCCACGCGCCCCGCACGGCGAAATGCCGTCGAGCGGTGGAAGACAGGGGAGGTCTCGTCATCGGACGCCCTTCGGGTTCCTGGATGCGGCCCGCATTCCCGGGGGCCGGGCAGGCCGGACGGCGCCTCCGTCACGGGCAGCCCGAACGGACGCGCCTTCGTGGTCCTGCGTCGGGCAGGGGGATACTCCGTGCGGGCGACGGGTGCAATGGCCGCAGCGCAGCGCAAGGGAATTCAACCGGTTAGGCTGTGTGGGACTTACGTAAGCGTCAGTCGTTTCCCGGCATGATTCCAACGACGTGGCCGTTTGCGGCCTTGTCGGAAAATTTTCATGCGCGATCGGCGTGTTCAAGACCTTCCGCCCCGCTCCGCCGCCGTTCGGCCTCCGCGAGATAGGCGTCGGAGCGCATCTCGATCAGGCGCGACACCGTACGGTCGAACTCGAACGCCTCCGTGCCGCTGGGGGCGCGATAGAGTTCGTCGGCGGGCGCGGCCGCCGAGACCACGACCCGGCGATGGGCATCGTAGAGCGTGTCGACGAGAAGGATGAAGCGCTTGGCCTCGTTGCGTTCGGCCGCGGCCATCACGGGCACGCCGTCGACCATCACCGTGTGGTAGCGCGCGGCAATCGCCAGGAAGTCGGCGGCGCCGAGCGGCCTGGAGCAGAGGTCGGCGAAGGCGAAGCGCGCGGCGCCCCCGCCCGCCCGCGGCACGGCGATCGCGCGCCCGCGGAACGGCAGGGTTTCCGGGCCTTCCGGCGCACCACCGACGATCGAGCGCCACAACGCGTCCATCCGCCGGTCCGTCTCGGCCCCGAGCGGCGTGACGTAGAGGTCGCCCGCCCCGATCGTCTCCATCCGGTAGTCGGTCGGCGCGTCGAGGAAGAGAATGTCGGTGTGGGCCTTCAACGTTTCGACGAAGGGCAGGAACAGCGGCCGGTTCAGCCCGTCGCGGTAGAGATCGTCCGGTGCGACGTTGGAGGTCGCCACCAGCGTCAGCCCGCGCGCGAAGAGCGCGTCGAAGAGGCGCGACAGGATCATCGCGTCGGCGATGTCGGTCACGGTGAACTCGTCGAAGCAGAGGAGCCGCGTCTCGGCCGCGACGGCTTCGGCCACCGGCGGGATCGGGTCGTCGCCCCGCGCCTCGCCCGCCTTGACCGCCGCGCGGTGCGCGTTGATGCGGCCGTGCATCTCGGCCATGAACTCGTGGAAGTGGAGGCGTCGCTTGCCCTCCACGGGCGCCGTCTGGAAGAACAGGTCCATCAGCATGGACTTGCCGCGCCCGACCGAGCCGTGGATGTAGACGCCGCGCGGGGCGGCAGGCCTCTCGCGTCTGCCGAACAGCCAGCCGAGCGCGCTCGACTTCACGGGCAGCGCCGCGGCCTTCAATTCACGCCCCAGCCGGTCGAGCCGGTCGGCGACGCCGGCCTGGACTGGGTCCTCGCGCAAGGATCCGGCCGCTACGCGCCGCGCGAGTTCGGCCCGCACGGGACCGCGCTCGCCCCCTACGGAGCCGTAGCCTTGGTGCGGCATGATCTTGGACCTTTCGGGACGATGGCCCCGGGCGTCCCGTTTCGGTGGCGGAACGATGGGCGACGCGCGTCGCCGAAGGGGCTCCGGCGGTGCCGCGCGAGACCACCCGCGCGGCACGCTCGCCTGATGCGCTTAGCGGTAGAGGCTGACCGACTGGCCGCCGCTGGTGGTGCCCTCGTAGCGGGTGCCGCCCGTGTTGCTCAAGGTCGCAACGGTGGAGCCGCCGGAATCCTTCAGGACCACCTGGCTGCCCGAGACGTCCCAGGCCGACACGTCGGCGACCTGGCCGGGGCAGCCGCGCGAGGCGGCGCGGTAGCCGCCCGTCCACTGCGTCAGCGCCATGAAAATCTGGCAGTTGCCGCCGCCCGACGACACGCGCCACGCGCCGACCAGTCCTTCACGCGTCACCGGCGCGGCCGAGGCGGTCTGGGTCGGGGCGGGCGTCTGCGCGGGGGCCGAGGCGTCGGCCGTCGGGGTCACGGGCGCGGGGGTCACGGGCGCGGCCGGCGGCGGGGGCGGCGGCGGAAGCTGGTTGGAATAGACCTGGCCGGTCGGGGCCGCGCGCAGGGGAGCCGGGCTGCGCACATTGCTGCCGCCGCCGAAGCTCGGGCCCGCCGACTGGCAGCCGGCAAGCGCCAGCACGGCCGCAAGGCCGAAGCCCATCCTGATCATCTGGGTCATCCCCGTTCCCCGTCGTTGGTTGTCGCGCGAGATCGCGCCGTCCGCATCACCGGCTGTAGAAAGGGTGTTTACCATGTTTCGCAAGCGAAGCGCCCGCAATTCGGGCCGCCGTCCCCAGCGCTGTGTCCGCCGTGCAACGCCGGTCGCGGCCCGCCTGAGCGGACGGGGACGAAAGAATGTTTCCCTTATCAATCGCGCCGCAGCACGGGCATGCTTCGGCGCGCGCGCCGTCATGCCCTAGATGAGAGTCCTTCCCGCACGCCCGTCCCACGGCGTGCGCTTCCTCTCGGAGTTTCCCGATGGCCGCCCCCGCTGCCGCCGCCTCGTCCCGGCCGAAAAAGCCGCTCTGGACGAATTTCGGCTTCCAGATCCTCGTCGCGCTCGTGCTCGGCATCGTGCTCGGCCTCGTCGCCCGCTCCATGGGGCCCGGCGCGGACGGGCCGAACTGGCTGACGCAGACCCTCTCGACCGTCGGCTCGTCCTTCGTCTCGCTTCTGCGGACCGTGGTGCCGGTCCTCGTCTTCACCGCGATCGTCGCCTCGATCGCCAACCTTCGCGCGCTCGACAACGCCGCGCGCCTCGTCTGGCAGACGCTTCTCTGGTTCGCGATCACCGCCTTCGTCGCGGTCCTCATCGGCATCGCGCTCGGCCTGATCTTCCAGCCGGGCCTCGGCACCTCGGTGGCGCGCGAGGCGGCCGCCGCGCCGGCACGCTCGGGCTCCTGGCTCGATTTCCTCACCGGGCTGATCCCGTCCAACATCCTCGGCCTCCAGGCGTCCACCAGCCTTCGCGAGGGCGGCGCCTCGACCAGCCTCAACTTCAACGTCCTCCAGATCCTCGTGATCTCGATCGCGGTCGGCGTCGCGGCGCTGAAGGTCGGCGAGGCCGCCGAGCCCTTCCTCGCCTTCAACCGCTCGTTCCTGAAGATCGTCCACAAGGTGCTCTGGTGGATCATCCGCCTGACGCCGATCGCGACCGTCGGTCTCCTCGGCAACGCGGTGGCGGTCTACGGCTGGGAGACGCTCGCACAGCTCGGCACCTTCGCCGCCGCGATCTATGTCGGCCTCGCGCTGGTGCTCTTCGTGGTCTACCCGACGCTTCTCCTCGCGCACGGCCTCAGCCCGTTGCGCTACTTCCAGGGCGCCTGGCCGGCGATCCAGTTCGCCTTCGTGTCGCGCTCCTCGATCGGCACGATGCCGATCACCGAGCGGGTGACGGAAAAGAGCCTCGGCGTGCCACGCGAATATTCGAGCTTCGCGGTGCCGCTCGGCTCGACCACCAAGATGGACGGCTGCGCGTCGATCTACCCGGCGATCTCGGCGATCTTCGTCGCCCAGTTCTTCGGCGTGCCGCTCGGGATCGAGGACTATCTCCTGATCGTCTTCGTCGCGGTCGTCGGCTCGGCGGCGACCGCCGGCCTCACCGGCGCGACCGTCATGCTGACGCTGACGCTCTCGACCCTCGGCCTGCCGCTCGAGGGCGTCGGGTTGCTTCTGGCCATCGACCCGATCCTCGACATGGGCCGCACGGCCGTCAACGTCGCGGGACAGGCGCTGGTGCCGACCATCGTCGCCAAGCGCCAGGGCATCCTCGACGAGGCCGCCTTCAACCGCGCCGGATCGATCGAGGCGCTCGACGCCGGCCCGGTGCCGGCGGAGTAAGGCTCCGGCCCCCGGCGGCCGCAGGTTGCCGGGGGCCTTCCGTCATCGGAGCGCCGCTCAGATCACGGCGTCTTCCACGTCGACCAGCGGGCGCTGGAAGTCGCCGGTCTCGGCGTCCATCGCCCAGAGCTCGGCGGTCGAAATGTCGAACCAGGCGCCGTAGAGGTTGAGCTCGCTTGCCCGCTCGCGCGCGGCGATGTAGGGGAAGGAGCGAAGGTTGGCGATCGAGGTGCGGATCGAGATCCGCTCCAGCGCGGTCTGCCGCTCGCCCGACGTCATCAGCTCGTTGGCCGCCACGGTCTCGGCCACCGGCTGCAGGATGCTCATCCACTTGCCGATGAAGTCGCCGGGCGACAACGGCTCGGCACCGGTGGTCAGCGCCGCCTTGATGCCGCCGCAGCGACCGTGGCCCATCACCACGATGTTCTTCACCTTCAGCGCCTGCACCGCGAATTCCAGCGCGGCGGACGTGCCGTGGAACTCGCCGTCCGGGTTGTAGGGCGGCACGAGGTTGGCGACGTTGCGCACCACGAAGAGCTCGCCCGCCCCGGCGCCGAAGATCGTCTCGGGCGCGGCGCGCGAGTCGCAGCAGGCGATGACCATGGTCTCCGGCGTCTGGCCGTCGCGCGCCAGCGCCCGATAGGTCTGCGTTTCCTGGAGATAGCGGCCCTGCACGAAACTGCGGTAGCCGGACACGAGGGCATCGGGGAGAAGGGTCATCGTCGCTCCGTCGCTGGTTCGGATCGCTTCTAGACCAGTTTCTTCCGCGCTGCACAGGGGGTCGCGCGGCAGCCAGATCGCGGCGGGAAGGCCGTGCGCGTCGCGATCCGGCGGGTCGGGAAAGGGCCGCGCCCGGCCCGCCGCCACCGCGCGCGCCACGATCAGCATCGCGCAGGCGTCGATCCGGTCGTCCTCGCCGACGCCCCGCGGTCGCGGGCTCAGAAGAAGCGCCGGCGGCAAGCCCGACCGTTCCAGGAGCGCGCGACGCTCGTCCAGTCCCGGCCCGCTCGCCCGGCCGCCGCGCTTCTTCGGGTGCGCCATCGCCGTGCCCCCGTTCAGGGCCGCGAACGCCGCCTCGGGGTGGCTCTCGAGGACGCGGTCCGCCAGCGCCGGGTCGGCGCGTAGGAGCCGGTCGATCTCGAGGATCTTCGGAAACAGCATGAAGCCCTGGCGCGAGACGCCGCGCGCCGGCTCGGAGCGCGCTCGTGCGAGCGCCGAGGCGCGCGCGTGCGCGGCGGCACGAACCGCTTCCGAGCCGTGCGGCCCGTCCCAGGCCTCCACCGCCGCGCGGGCGGGGATCGCAAAGAGGCTCGACCTTCGGGGCCCCAGCATCGGGCGCACCGCGGTCTCGGCCGCGCGCCCCATGCCGCGGATCGTCTCGGGCAGCCCGATCGGCATGTCGACCACGACGATCGCATCGTCCGGCAGGGCGCGGAGAAGGCTTTCGAAACGCGCGTGAACGGCGAGCACCGTCGCGCCGTCCTCTTGCTCCACCGCCGCGATCCAGCCGGCGGGACAGCCGTCGACACCGACAAGCGTCCTCAAGGCGGCGTCCTCACGCGCGGCGCCCGCCCCCCGCCGGCTGCAGCCGGCGCATCTGCACCATCGCCAACGGCGTCTTCAGGCTGTCGGCGTCGGTCTCCAGCGTCAGCTCGTCCTTGCCGCGCTTGGTGGTGCGCGCGAGGATCTCGAACACGGCGGCCGTCGTGCCCTGCAGCGCCTTCTCGCCCGTGGCGCCCGACAGGACGCGCGCCAGGAACACGGCGCCCGTGAGGTCCCCGAGCCCGTTCGGCACGCCCTCGATGCGCCGATGCTCGGCCAGCATCGCCGTCCCCTCCTCCACCAGGAGATTGCCGATGCCGCCCCGCAGAAGCGGAAAGGCCGAGGTGACGACGACCCGCGCCGGCCCGAGGGCGCTCGCCGCCTCGACGAGGTGGGCGTTGGTCGAGAACTCGAGGCCGGTCAGGAACTCAAGCTCGAACCGGTTGGGCGTCGCGATGTCGGCGCGCGGCACGAGGAGGTCGCGCACCGCCGCTACGGTCTCGGCCGGCTGGTAGAGGCGCCCGCCCCCGTCCCCGCCGTCGCCGAGCACGGGATCGCAGAGATAGAGCGCCTCCGGGTTGGCGCGGCGCACGGCATCCACCAGCTTCGCCACCGGCTCGACCTGATGGGCGGCGCCGAAGTAGCCGGAGATCACCGCTCCGACCTCTCCGAGCCAGGGCGCGCGCACGAGGTCGTCGACGAAGGCGGCGAACGCCGTCTCGTCCGGCACGATGCGCGTCGCCGGCCCGTGGCCAGGATGCCAGGGCAAGGTGACGGTCGGCACCGACCAGACGGGAAACCCGAGCGATTCCAGCGCGAACACCACGGCGCGGTTGCCCACGGTGCCGCGCGCGACATGGCTCGAGATCGACAGGACGGCCGGCTTGTCGCCACCGGGGGCGGATGCGGAAAGGCTCATCGGCGTCCTTCAGAGGGCGGAGAGCTGGTAGGCGAGCCCGATGGCCAGCCCGATCACCGCGACGAGGCCCGCGAGCCGCCCGATCCGCGTGCCCACCACCTCCATCCGGTCGGCGGGATCGGCGTCCCCCACCCAGAAGTGGCGGCGCAGGCCCCGCGCCATGCTCTCGGCGGCGGCCCCGGTCTGGGGCTCGGTTTCCTGGCGCACGCGCCGCAGGATGGCCTCGGCCTCCTGCTGCCGCGCCCGGTCGTCGGAAGGGTTCGTCATGGCGCGGACCCTCGCGCAAAAGCATGACGAGAGCAATACGAGCGCCGCCACGGATCGCGGCATGGACCCGGCCGCAGACATGACGGCCCGCCGCCCTATAAGTCTCGCATGGCGGCGGCCGGAGCGCGAAGCACGGTTGCCCCGACCCGGCCCTCATGGTCCCGTCACGGGCCGATGAGATGATTCGTTTCCAGCCCGACAAGGGCCGAACCGACCGACTTCCCGAGGGGACACGCATGGCGACCGAGCCGAACCCGACCAAGAACCGGATCATCGCCGGGGCTCTGGCCCTCCTGCCCGAGGCGGGCCCCGGCCGGCGGCTGGCGCCCCTCCTCTTCGCCCGGCCGCCCGCCGACGACCTCGCGGCCTTTGCGCCGGAGGCGCTCGCCAAGCTCACCGACGAGGCGGCGGGCGCCCTGGAGCGGCACCGGCGGGGCCAGGCCGTCGTCTCGGTCCGGCGCCTGCGGGGCGAGCTGCGCGCCGGCGAGCCGGTGACCGCGATCACCATCGCGCACGACGACATGCCGTTCCTGTTCGATTCGGTGACCGCCGAGATCGCCGACCGGGCGCCGGCGATCCACGCCATCTCCCATCCGATCCTCAGCGTCGAGCGTGGGCCCAGCGGCGCGCCGACGAGCTTTGCCGAGCGACGCCCCGGCGCGGCGGGCGGCGAGCCCGTCAGCCTGATCCAGGTCGTGATCGAGCCGATGCCGGACCCGGCGGCCGAGGAGGCGCTGGCGCGCAATCTCGAGGCGATCCTCGGCGAGGTCGCCGTCGCGAACGCCGATTTCGAGGCTATGCGCCGGCGCGTCGGCGAGGCGGCCCGCACCATCGAGGCGCGCGCCGGCCGTGAGGCGAATGCGGAGCGCGCGGCGAGCGAGCGCGAGGGCGCCGCGCTTCTCGACTGGCTCACCAGCGGCAACTTCATCTTCCTCGGCCTGCGCGAGTTCGCCTACCACCCGGAGGGCGAGGCGCTGCGGCGCGTCGAGGAGAGCGACCTCGGCATCCTGCGCGATCCCACCGTCAGGGTCCTGCGCCGCGAGGGCGCGGCCGAAGCGCCGAGCCCCGAGCTGCGCGCCTTCCTGGAAGATCCCGAGCCGCTGATCGTGGCGAAGGCCAACTCGCGCTCGCGCGTCCACCGGCGCGCCTACATGGACTATGTCGGCATCAAGCTGCGCGACGCGGACGGCCGGCTGACCGGCGAGCTGCGCGTCGTCGGCCTCTTCGCCTCCTCGGCCTATACCCAGCCGCTCGCCGCGATCCCCTACCTGCGCGCCAAGGCCGCCACGGTCACGGAACGCCTCGGCTTCGCACCCGGCTCCCATTCCGGCAAGGCGCTGGCCGTCGCGCTCGAGACCTACTCGCGCGACGAGATGTTCCAGATCGACGTCGATCTCCTGGAGCGCTTCGTCGGGGTCGTCACCGAGCTCGGCGAGCGGCCGCGCATCCGCGTCCTGCCGCGCATCGACCGGTTCGACCGCTTCGTCTCGGTGCTCGTCTTCGTGCCACGCGAGCGCTACGACGCGCGCCTGCGCGACGAGATCGGCGTGCTGCTCGCCGAGCGCTACGACGGCCACGTCTCCGCCTACTACCCGAACTTCCCCGAAGGCGCGCTCGCCTCGATCCACTTCATCATCGGGCGCGCGGGCGGTCCAACGCCCGAGCCCGACGCGGCCGAGCTCGAGGCGGAGATCGCCGCCATCGCGCGCGACTGGTCGCTCGCCTTCGAGCGGGCCGCCGCGCGCGCCGGGCGGATCGGCGAGCTGACGGCGCTCGCCCCGGGCCTTCCCGGCGGCTACCGCGACGCGGTCGACCCGCAGGAGGCGGTGGAGGACGCTGCGCGCATCCTCGACCTTCGCCCCGGCGCCCCGCTCGGCATCGACTTCTACCGCCGCGAGGGCGACGAGGACGCCTCGCTCCGCCTCAAGATCTTTCACCTCGGCGAGGCTCTCCCGCTGTCGCGCCGGGTCCCGATCCTCGAGAACATGGGCTTCTCGCCGCTCGCCGAGCAGACGCACGAGATCGCGCGCGCCGACGGCAGCCACGTCTGGCTCCACGACATGGAGCTGATCCCGCGCTCCGGGAACATCGCCGCGCTCGCCGACAAGGGCCTCGCGCTCGAGGCGACGCTCCAGGCCGTGGTCGACGGGCGGATCGAGGACGACGCCTTCAACGCACTGGTGTTCTCGGCCGGGCTCGACTGGCGCGAGGCGAACGTCCTGCGCGCCTATGCGCGCTATCTGCGCCAGACCGGGTTCGCGACGACAGCCGAATTCATGGCACAGGTGCTGGAGCGCCAGCCAGGCGTCGCGCGCGCGCTGATCGAGCTGTTCGCGGGCGCGTTCGACCCGGCGCGCGAGCACCGGCCGGACGCGCTGCCGGAGGACCTGTCCGGCGACGCGGAGGCGGCCGAGGCGGCCGCGCGCGGCGCGCTGGCGCCGCTCCTCACGCTCCGCCAGGCGCTCGACGCGATCACCAGCCTCGACGAGGACCGCGTGGTGCGGCGGCTGATGGGCGCGGTCTTGGCGACCCTTCGCACCAACTTCTATGCCGTGCCCGACGTCTCGGCCGATCCGAACTCGACCCCGACCGCGGTGAAGCCCGCGCTCGCCTTCAAGATCGATCCGCATCGCATCGAAGGCATGCCCGCGCCGGTGCCCTATCGCGAGATTTTCGTGTTCGACGCGCGCGTCGAGGGCGTTCACCTGCGCTTCGGCCCGGTGGCGCGCGGCGGCCTTCGCTGGTCCGACCGCTCCCAGGACTACCGCACCGAGATTCTCGGCCTCGTGAAGGCGCAGCAGGTCAAGAACGCCGTCATCGTGCCGGTCGGCTCCAAGGGCGGCTTCTATCCGAAGCGCCTCGCCGATGCCGCCAACCGCGAAGCCTGGTTCGAGAGCGGGCGCGCCGCCTATGTCGTCTTCATCGCCTCGCTCCTGTCGGTCACCGACAACATCGAGCCCTCGGGCGAGACGGTGACGCCGACCGGCGTCATCGCCTATGACGACCTCGATCCCTATTTCGTGGTGGCCGCCGACAAGGGCACGGCGACCTTCTCCGACACGGCCAACGCGGTGGCGCGGGCGCGCGGCTTCTGGCTGGACGACGCCTTCGCCTCCGGCGGCTCGGCCGGCTACGACCACAAGGCGATGGGCATCACCGCGCGCGGTGCCTGGGAGGCGGTCAAGCGCCACTTCCGCGAGATGGGGCGCGACGGTCGCGCGTGGGACATCCAGTCCGAGCCCTTCACGGTCGCCGGCTGCGGCGACATGTCGGGCGACGTCTTCGGCAACGGCATGCTCCTGTCGCGCAAGATCCGGCTGGTCGCCGCCTTCGACCACCGCGATATCTTCATCGACCCGAACCCGGACGAGGAGCGCTCGTTCGACGAGCGCCAGCGGCTCTTCGCCCTGCCACGCTCGTCCTGGGCCGACTTCGACCGCTCGGTGATCTCCACTGGGGGCGGCGTCTTCTCGCGGCGCGACAAGCTGATCCGCCTCTCGCCGGAAGCGGCGAGCGCCATCGGCTTCGACAAGACGTCCGGCACGCCGGCCGAGATCATCACGGCGATCCTCAAGAGCCCGGTCGACCTTCTCTGGTTCGGCGGCATCGGCACCTATATCCGCGCCGCCGCCGAGACCAACCTCGACGTCGGCGACCGCGCCAACGACGCCGTGCGCATCGCCGGCCGCGAGGTGCGCGCCAAGGTCATCGGCGAGGGCGCCAATCTCGGGCTGACTCAAGGAGGCCGCATCGAGGCGGCGCGCGCGGGCGTTCGCCTCAACACCGACGCGATCGACAATTCGGCCGGCGTCAACACCTCGGACGTCGAGGTCAATTTCAAGATCGCGCTGCGCCAGCCGCTCGCCGAAGGGCGCCTCTCGCGCGAGGAGCGCGACCGGCTGCTCGGCTCGATGACCGACGAGGTGGCGCGGCTGGTGCTCGCCAACAACTATGCGCAGACGCTCGCGATCTCGCTGGAGGAACGCGCGGGCGTCTCGCGCCTCGCGCTCCAGGCCCGGCTGATGACGGCGCTGGAGGAGACCGGGGCGCTCGACCGGCAGGTCGAGACCCTGCCCTCGCCCGGCGCCATCGCCGACCTTCGCGCGCGGGGCCAGAGCCTGTCGCGGCCGGAACTCGCCGTTCTCCTCGCCTATGCCAAGATCGATCTCTTCAACGCGCTGGTCTCCGGGCCGTTGCCTGACGACCCCTACCTCGCCGGTCGCCTCATGGCCTATTTCCCGCAGGCGCTGCGCGAGAAGTTCGAGGCCGACATCTCGGCCCATCGCCTGCGCCGGGAGATCGTCGCGACGGGGCTCGCCAACGCCTTCGTCAATCATCTCGGCGTGTCCTTCGCGACGGTCCTGCGCGATGCGACGGGGCGCTCGGGCTCCAGCCTCGTCAGCGCCTACGTCGCCATTCACGACGGGTTCGCGATCGCCGAGCTCCTGCGCGAGATCGACGCGCTCGACGCGAAGCTTCCGGGTGCGGTGCAGAACGATCTCTACGCCGCGGTGTCGTTCTTCCTCCAGGTCGGCGTCGTCGGCCTCGTTCGCTCCGGCGCCTTCGATCTCGGCGAGACGGTCGCCGCGCTCCGGCGCCTGTCGACCGAGTTCGGGCCGGCCCTCGTCGAGATGGCGAGCGAGCACGCCCGCGCCGAGTTCGCCACCCGCCAGTCGGAATGGGTCTCTGCCGGCGTGCCGGAAGAGCTGGCGACCCGCATTGCCCGCCTGCCGCTTCTCGCGCTGGTGCCGGACGTCGAGCGTGTTTCACGTGAAACCGGGCGGACCTTCGGCGAGGCGATGCGCGCGACCTTCGCGCTGACGCAGGCCCTCCACATCGGCCAGCTCGAGGAAGCGCTCGTGACGCTCCGTCCGACGGACTACTACGAGACGCTGGCGCTGGAGCGCGCCGGCAGCCAGATCGCCCGCGAGCGCAAGCGGCTGACGATCCTCGCGCTGAACGAGGGAAAGGGCGAGGACCCGGTCGCGGACTGGGCGGCGGCCGAGGGCGACACGCTGCGCGCGGCGGCCGAGCAGCTGCAGCGCCTCGCCGGCACCGGCGAGACCTCCGTCTCGCGCCTGACGCTGGCCGCGGGCCTCCTGCAGGATGTCGGGCTCTGACGATCCGCAACCCCCGTCCCTCGGCGACGCGAC
>NZ_CAJYIU010000299.1 GCF_913775355.1 uncultured Aureimonas sp. | reverse complement strand
CGGATACGACAACGTCTCGTCTGAAATGCTCCACGACATCGCGCGGGAGCATGTTCCCGTTCTCATTGAGGAAGCGCGCTTTCGTCTCGCGAACCGCCCGGATGATCGGACGTAACTACACCGGCCGTTGGCCCCGCACGCCCGGACGCCTCCTCGGCGTCGGCTTCGTGCGCCTCTACCAGCTCACGTTCTCGCCGCTCGTGGGCGGCCACTGCCGACATATCCCCACCTGTTCCGAATACGCCTACGAGGCTGTCGCGCGCCATGGCCTGTGGCGGGGCGGCTGGCTGGCGGCGCGGCGCGTCGGGCGCTGCGGCCCGTTCGGATCGGGCGGGCTCGACGCCGTGCCCGACGAGGAGAAGCCTGCCGGGCGCTGACCTCGCGTAGGCCTGCGTGCTTGCGCTGGCACCCGGCAATGGTAGAAGTCGCGGCTTCGCGAGGGGCCGAGCCGCCCCCATCGATCCAGCTTTCCCGCAATCGTTGGCGGGGGTGAGCCTTGAAGGATACTGCCATGATCGACCTGACCTTCCCCGACCAGTCCGTCCGCTCCTACGAGCCCTCCGCCACCGGCGCCGAGATTGCGGCCGGCATTTCCAAGTCGCTGGCCAAGAAGGCGATCGCCTACGCGCTGGACGGTGAGGTCCGCGACCTGTCCGACCCGGTCGGACGCGCCGGAAGGCTGGAGATCCTGACGCGCGACGACCCGCGCGCGCTGGAACTCATCCGCCACGACACGGCGCACGTCCTCGCCGAGGCGGTCCAGGAGATCTGGCCGGGCACGCAGGTGACGATCGGCCCGGTGATCGAGAACGGCTTCTACTACGACTTCGCCAAGGACACGCCCTTCACGCCGGACGACCTGCCGGTGATCGAGAAGAAGATGGCGGAGATCATCCGCCGCAACGCACCCTTCACCAAGGAAGTCTGGTCGCGCGAGGAAGCGCGCCGCGTCTTCGGCGAGAAGGGCGAGACCTACAAGGTCCAGCTTGTCGACGCGATTCCGGAAGGTCAGGACCTCAAGATCTACCGTCAGGGCGAGTGGTTCGACCTCTGCCGCGGCCCGCACATGGCCTCCACGGGCCAGATCGGCGAGGCGTTCAAGCTGATGAAGGTCGCGGGCGCCTACTGGCGAGGCGATTCGAACAACCCGATGCTGACGCGCATCTACGGCACGGCCTGGGCGACGCCGGAGCAACTGAAGTCCTATCTCCACATGCTGGAGGAAGCCGAGAAGCGCGACCATCGACGGCTCGGCCGCGAGATGGACCTCTTCCATTTTCAGGAGGAGGGGCCTGGCGTCGTCTTCTGGCACCCCAAGGGCTGGTCGCTGTTTCAGGACCTCGTCGCCTACATGCGCCGCCGCCTGAAGGGCGACTACGCCGAGGTGAACGCGCCGCAGGTGCTCGACAAGTCGCTTTGGGAGACGTCCGGGCACTGGGGCTGGTATCGCGAGAACATGTTCCAGGTGCAGTCGGCCGGCGACGAGGCGGAGGACAAGCGCGTCTTCGCGCTGAAGCCGATGAACTGCCCCGGCCACGTGATGATCTTCAAGCACGGCTTGAAGTCCTACCGCGAACTGCCGATCCGTTATGCCGAGTTCGGCACGGTGCATCGCTACGAGCCGTCGGGCGCCATGCACGGGCTGATGCGCGTGCGTGGCTTCACGCAGGACGACGCGCACATCTTCTGCACCGATGAGCAGATGGAAGCCGAGTGCCTGAAGATCAACGACCTGATCCTGTCGGTCTACCGCGACTTCGGCTTCGAGGAGATCGTGGTGAAGCTCTCGACGCGCCCGGAGAAGCGCGTCGGCACCGACGAGATGTGGGACCGCGCGGAAAGCGTGATGCGCGAGGTCCTCAAGACGATCGAGGCGCAGTCGGGCGGCCGCATCAAGACGGGCATCAACGAAGGCGAGGGCGCCTTCTACGGCCCGAAGTTCGAGTACACGCTGAAGGACGCGATCGGCCGCGAGTGGCAGTGCGGTACGACGCAGGTGGACTTCAATCTGCCGGAGCGCTTCGGCGCGTTCTACATCGACAGTAACTCCGACAAGGTGCCGCCGGTGATGATCCACCGCGCCATCTGCGGCTCGCTGGAGCGCTTCCTCGGCATCCTGATCGAGAACTTCGCGGGCCATTTCCCGCTGTGGCTCGCGCCGACGCAGGTGGTCGTCGCGACCATCACGTCGGAGGCGGACGACTACGCCCGCTCGGTCGCTGAGGAGCTGAAGGCGGCCGGGATGCGCGTCGAGATCGACGTGCGCAACGAGAAGATCAACTACAAGGTCCGCGAGCATTCCCTCGCCAAGGTCCCGGTGATTCTCGTCTGCGGCAAGCGCGAGGCCGAGGAGCGCTCGGTGAACCTTCGCCGCCTCGGCTCGCGCGATCAGGAGGCGATGAGCCTCGCGGACGCGCTGACGCTCCTTCGCGACGAAGCCGTCGCCCCGGACCTCCGCCCGCGCGCGGCCGCCTGACGTCGGCCGATTGTGCCGGCGGCTGGGGCCTTCCTAGTCGCCGGTCCCGACTTCCGGGTTGTTGGGATCGACGAGGTCGCTGGTCAGGACCTCGACCTCCTCGTTTTCGCCGGGACGCACGGCGATCTGGCGCTGGAAGATGCGGTCCTTGTTGCGCGCGACCAGCACGTAGTCGCCTTCCGTCAGCACCATCGACGCGAAAGCGCCGACGCTTTCGCGGATGATGTCGCCCTGGTCCGAGGTGACCGACCAGGCCGTATCGGCCAAGGCCTCGCCGCCCTTCTCGCGCACCAGCTTCATCGTCACTTCCGCCGCGCGGTGATGCAGCGTCGCGTCGGTGATCTTGCCCGCCTCCACGCGGATGTCGGCGCGCGCCACGGCATTCACCGAGCCGTAGCGCGAGATCACGTGATAGTCCCCGGCATTCAGCCGCAGGACGCTGCCGGGGCTGACGCCTGGCGCGAGAAGCCGCCGCTCGCGGCCGTCGCCGCCGCCGGAATAGACGTCGAAGGTCAGCTTGTCGTCGGGAAGCTTGCCGCCCTCGAGGATCTCGGCGTGTAGCCGCAGCCCACCTGCATCGAGCGCCACCGTTTCGTGCGTTTCCTCGCCCGAGAAATCGACGCGCTTCGTCATGCCCGCACGCCCGAACCCGACATGCAGGAGATAGTTGCCGGCCGGCACGTCGAACACGGCCTGGGCGCCCTTCGCCATGGCGACGACCGGCAGCTTGCCGTCGGGTCCCGGCACGGGGGCGAACAGCCGCCAGACGAGGTCGGAAGGAATCTCGGGGCCGTTCTTGCCGAGCGTCGCCTTGAGGCGAAGGCTCTTCTTCGGACGCACGATGTCGAGTTGCGGCGGCGGCTGAGGCGCGAAGGCGGGGAGGTTAGGCAGTTCAAGATTGGTGCCGAGGCCGGCATCCGGCCGCTCGGGCAGGGCGATCGGCTCGAGCTTGCGCAATCCGATCGACGGGGCGACACCGATGTCGCGGCTGCGCACATCCTGCGGAATGGCGGAAGGAGAAGCGTAGGCGCCCGGCTGATCGGGCCCGCCCGCACCGCCCGGTCCCGGAGGAGCATCCTGCGCGCGGGCCGGTCCCTGGAGGGCGATGGACAAGGTGAGGGACAAGGCGATGCCGGATGCGCGCTTGATCAACCTTCAACCTCC
>NZ_CAJYIU010000298.1 GCF_913775355.1 uncultured Aureimonas sp. | reverse complement strand
GACTTGCGCTTAGCGAACCACTGGCGACGGATTTTCGTAAGCAGCTTGGTTGCGTCGGCCTTGTCGAGCAGGATCGCGCGCGTGCTCCAGCGATACGGAAAAGCCAGCCGGTTCAAATCGTCGAGCAGGCCCGGCGTCGTCGCGGTCGGGAAGCCGATGATCGTGAGGATACGGAGATGCCGGTCGCCCAGGCGCGGCTCCAGCCCGCCGGTGAGCGGCTGGTCAGTGAGCAGTGCGTCGAGATAGACGGGCGTCTCGGGGACGCGGACGCGATGCCGGTTGGTCGAAACCGTCGAGTGCAGATAGGTCAGCGTCTCGGGATCATCGAGCCAGCGGCATTCCGGCATGAAGCCGTCGAGTAGAGCCAGCACGCGGTCGGTGCGGTCGATGAAACCGCGCACCACCTCATGGGGATCGACGCCGTTCCGTTCGCGCCCCTCATAAAGCCAGGTCTCGGCACGAGCGGCGTCCTCGGCCGGCGGCAGATAGAGGAAGGTCAGGAAGTAGCCCGACACGAAATGCGTACCCGCTTCCTCGAACGCCGCCTTGCGTTCCTCGTCCACCAGACCGGATGCCGGATCGGGGAATTGGCTCGCGGGATAGGTCGCGGCCTCAACGCGCTGCGCCTCCACGAAGATACTCCAGCCCGATCCGAGACGGCGGAAGGCGTTGTTGATGCGGCCGGCGACGGCGACCAGCTCGGCCGCGACGGCGGAGTCCAGGTCGGGGCCGCGAAACGTCGCGGTGCGCTGGAACGACCCGTCCTTGTTCACGACGACGCCGGGGCCGACCAAAGCGGCCCAGGGCAGGAAGTCGGCAAGGCGCGTACCGGTGCGGCGGTATTCGGCGAGGTTCATCATGGCCGCGCCCCTCAAATCGACAGATGACCGGGGATGCGCAGGTGCCGCCGTCCGACCTCGACGAACTGCGGATCGCGCTTCGCGGCCCAGACCGCCGCGACATGGCCGAGCGCCCAGATGACGAGGCCGACCAGCCAGAGGCGTAAGCCCAGGCCCACGGCCCCGGCCAGCGTCCCGTTGAGGATGGCGATGGAGCGCGGCGCGCCCCCGAGCAGGATATGCTCGGTCAGCGCGCGATGGACGGGGACGGTGAAGCCCGGCACGTCCAGTTGCTCGAAGGCGACCGCCATCAGACGAGCGCCCCGCCGCCGAACGAGAAGAAGGACAGGAAGAAGCTCGACGCCGCGAAAGCGATCGACAGGCCGAACACGATCTGGATCAGCTTGCGGAAGCCGCCCGACGTATCGCCGAAGGCGAGCGCCAGCCCGGTGGCGATGATGATGATGACGGCGACGATCTTGGCGACCGGCCCCTCGATGGATTCGAGGATTTTCTGAAGCGGTGCTTCCCACGGCATTGACGAGCCGGAGGCATGGGCGGCCGGGACCATGACGAGGTTGAGGGTGACGAAGGCGACAGCCGACGCGGCATGGCGGCGGGCGCGTGTGAGGGTACGGATCATGAAGGGTCTCCTGTGCTGTTGGGGGTGGCTGGAAGGACGCGGTAGTCCCCGTCCGATCCGAGACCTTCGACGCGGGCGAGTTCGGTGAGCCGGCGCGCGGAACCGCGACCGGAAAGCACGGCCACGACGTCAATCGTCTCGGCGATCAGCGCACGCGGTACGGTCACGACGGCTTCCTGAATGAGCTGTTCGAGACGACGCAGCGCGCCGATGCCGCTGCCGGCGTGGATCGTGCCGATGCCGCCGGGATGGCCGGTGCCCCAGGCTTTGAGCAGGTCGAGGGCTTCGCTGCCGCGCACCTCGCCGATAGGGATGCGATCGGGACGCAGGCGCAGCGAGGATCGGACGAGATCGGAGAGCGTGGCGACGCCCTCCTTGGTCCGCATCGCGACGAGGTTCGGCGCGGCGCATTGCAACTCGCGCGTATCCTCGATGATGACGACACGATCGGAGGTGCGCGCGACCTCGGCGAGCAGCGCGTTGGTCAGCGTGGTCTTGCCGGTGGACGTGCCGCCCGCGACGAGGATGTTGGCCCGATCAGCGACGGCGCGACGTAGAATGTCCGCCCGTTCGGCCGACATGATGCCGGCGATAACGTAATCGTCGAGTGTGAACACTGCGACGGCGGGCTTGCGGATGGCGAAGGCAGGTGCGGCGACGACGGGCGGCAACAGACCCTCGAACCGCTCGCCGGTTTCGGGCAGTTCGGCCGAGACGCGCGGGGATCGGGTATGGACCTCCGCGCCGACGTGATGCGCGACCAGGCGGACGATGCGTTCGCCATCGGCGGGCGACAGCATTTCGCCGGTATCCGCCAGTCCTTCGGACAGGCGATCGATCCAGATGCGTCCGTCCGGGTTCAGCATCACCTCGATGACGGCCGGGTCTTCCAGAAAGCGGGAAATGGCGGGGCCGAGCGCCGTGCGCAGCATCCGCACGCCGCGCTGGATCGCTTCCGGTTTCTGGTGTGCTGTGGTCATGGCGGCCCCGTTTATTCACGGGGCGCGCGACGGACGATCCCCGGATCGGGGTCGATTAAAAGAGCCTGAAATCAGGCAGGTTCAACAAGTATCCAGCGCCGTGCGGGGAGCGGCGGCTATCGGCGGCGAATAGGACGGGTT
>NZ_CAJYIU010000297.1 GCF_913775355.1 uncultured Aureimonas sp. | reverse complement strand
CCCCGGCGCTGACGCGCGGCGTCTACGGCGACAGCGGCCTGCCGGTCTCGCCGGCGCGCGACCGCGCCCACCCGGCTTGCGCCTTGCGCATCGAGCGCGCCGCCGTCTCGCGCCTTGCCGACATGATCGACGCCGACCTTCTCGCCGGTCGGGGAAGCGAGGCTGCATGATCCCCGCCAACGCCAACGTCTCCCACTCCGGCCCGGCCGCCGCGCGGCCGCGCGTCGCCGTGGTCTCCCACAGCCACCCGTCGCTGTCGAAGGGCGGGGCCGAGATCTCGGCCTATGCGCTGTTCCGGGGCCTGCGGCAGATCGGGGTCGATGCGATCTATATCGGCGCCTGTGCCACCTCGACGCGCCACCGCCTCGCGTTTGCTGACGAGAACGAGTTCGCCGTCTTCCACGACGCCGAACGCTACGACCATTTCTACCACCTGGCCCCCGGCTCGGTGACCGACCAGCTCGTCGAGATCCTGGCGCGCGAGGGTGTGGGGCTCGTCAACTTCCACCACTTCTACCACCTCGGCCTCGGGGCGCTGCGCGCCGTCAAGTCGATGCCGGGCATGCGCACCTATCTGACGATCCACGAGTTCCTGGCGATCTGCCAGAACCACGGTCAGATGATCACGCGCCAGGCGCGCATCCTGTGCGAGAGCGCGTCCAACGAGGCCTGCGCGACCTGCTTTCCCGAGCACCTGCGCTCGCAGTTCGCGATGCGCCGCGACACGATGCTCGACAGCTTCGGCGACTTCGACGGCTTCGTCTCGCCGAGCCGCTTCCTCGCCGACCGCTTCACCGACTGGGGTCTCGGTGCCGCGCGCATGAGCGTGATCGAGAACGGCCTGCTCGCGCCCGCCGAGCCGATGCGCGGCCCCAAACGCGACAAGAGCTGGACCTTCGGCTTCTTCGGCCAGATCAACCCGTTCAAGGGCGTCGACGTGCTCCTCGACGCTGCCGATCTGATCGCCGCCGACAAGGCGCTCGCCGGCACCATGCGCCTTCGCATCCACGGCAACCTGATCGGCCAGGGCCCCGAGTTCACCGAGCGTTTCGAGAAGAGCCTCAAGGCCCATCCGTTCCTCACCTATGCCGGCGCCTACGACAACCGCTCGGTGCACCGGCTGATGAGCGAGTGCGACTATGTCGTGATCCCGTCGAAATGGTGGGAGAACTCGCCCGTCGTGATCCAGGAGGCCTTCGGCGCCGGCGCGCCGGTGATCTGCACCGGCATCGGCGGCATGGCCGAGAAGGTGCCGGACGGGGTGGCGGGCCTCCACTTCCGGCTGGGCGACGCGGCCGACCTCCTGCGCGCGCTGCGGCTCGCCGCCGACCCGAACAACGCCGCGGTCCTGCGCGCCGGCCTGCCGCCGGTGATCTCGGCGGCCGAGATGGCGCGGCGCTACTGCGAGGCCTTCGGCTGGCGCGAGGAGCGCGCCCTGCCACCGCTTGAGGCGGCCGAGTGATCCGCGGCCATATCGACCTCGCCACGCGCTCGCGCGTCGAGGGCTGGATCCACTGCGACCGGCTCGCGCTGCGCGGTGCGACGGTGCTCGCCTTCCACGACGACCAATGCGTCGGCGGCGGGCGGGTCGATCTGTTCCGCCAGGACCTCGCCGATGCCGGGCTCGGCGACGGTTTCGTCGGCTTCGGCTTTCCGGTGGCGCTGGCGCCCGGCCAGGATCCCCGCGTCCTCGACGTGCGCCTCGACGGCGGCACCCTGCTCCTGAAGCAGGGCTCCACCGCGCTCGCCCCGCGCGAGGCGCTGACCGAGGACCGACGCCGGCAGGGGCGCGACCCCGCCGCCCTGTCCTGGATGCTCGGGCGCGGCTGGCTGGCGCAGGCGCAGCACGACGCGCTGCGCGGCCTTGCGCGCTTTGGCGCCCATCCCCTGACCCTCGGGATCGAGCGCCGCGGGCGCGACACGCGGGGCGTCTGCGACGAGGTGGCTCTCCACGCCGCCGAGCTTCTCGAACTCTACCTCCAGACGGCGATCGACTGCGAAATCCGCGACGAGGTGCGGGGGCACGAGCTTCCCGCGGTCCGAAGCGCGGTGCGCGAGGCCTTCCCCCATGCGCCGCCGGTGATCGGCCTCTGGGCGACCGGCGATCGCCGGATCGATCTCGTGGAGAGCTCCCATCTCGGCGGCGAGGCGGCGGGTGCGGGCGCCGGGCTCGAATACGCGTTCGGCGGGCGGACGCTCCTTCTTCTCGACCTCGACGCGACGATCGGCTTTCGCGCCGGCGACGCGGCCCTGCCGTTCACCGCCTTCGTGCCGTGCCGGCCGGAGGAGCGCCGATGATCTCCGAGCGCGCCGAGCCGCTGACCGGCGAGCGCATGGTCGCGCGCATCTATTCGCCCTTCTCCTATCCGCTGCCGCGCCAGGCGGGCCTCGTGCCGATCGTCGCGGCCGAGGCCGAGCGCCTCGCCTCCGCCTTTCCCGTGGTCTGGCAGCGGGGAGAGGAGGGGCCGCGCCTCGTGGTCCTGCGCTCGCTCCAAGAGGACGGCTCGGGCTTTGCGCCCGGCACCGCCGACGCCCTGCCGCTCCTGCCGCTGCTTCTCCAGGCCTACCCGTTCGTGTTCCCGTCCGGCCCGCCGCGCACGAGCGACAACCCACGCCTTCTCGACGTCGCCGGGGCCGACCTGCCGACGGATGCCGGCGCGCCGATCACGACGGCCGACGGGCGGCTCACCAAGGGCGCCGAGCTGCGCCTGCGCGCCCTGTCGCTCTTCGAGCGCGACTTCCCGCGCACCTCCGCCATCGGCCGGATGCTCGGCGAGCTCGGCTTGCTCGAGCCCTGGCCGCTGCGCTTCGACCTCGGCCACGGGCGCGCCTGCGACATCGAGGGCCTCGCCGTAGTCCAGGCCGGCGCCTTCGACACGCCGCGCCTCGAACCCGTGGTCGCCCGGTTCGGCATGGCCGCGGCCCGGCTCCTGTCGCTGCATCGCCTGTCGCTGTTTCGCGCCGCAGCCCTCCTCACCGCCGCGCGCGCCAGCGCCGGCACGAGTGCGCCGCGATGACGCTGACGCTGACTCCCCTGTCCGCGATGGCGGGCGCGAGCTTCCGCCCGCCGGAGCATTTCGGCTTCGCCGCGGCGCTCGCCTGGGTGCCCGTCAACGACACCGAGTTCCATCTCACCGCCCATCACCTGCCGCTCGCCGTGCGCATGCTCGGCGGCATGCCGCGCCTCGGCGCCCTCGTCCACCCCGCCTTCCTGCGACGCCCGGCGGTGGACGGGCAGGGCCAATGGCAGGCCGGCTACCGGCCGCTGGCGCTGCGCACCCATCCCTTCGTGCTGTCGAACCGCCGCGGCGGGCGCCCGATCGACGAGATCGACGTCGTCGCCGATGCGGGGCTCGTCGGTCCCTGGGGCATGCCGGTCTGCTCGGACCCGGCGGCCGGCACCCTGTCCGGCGAGATGGCGTCGATCCGCAACGCCCTCATCGCCATGCGCAACGGGGCGGTGAAGCTGTCGGCGGCGCTGGAGCTCCTGCGCATCGCCGGCGTCCTCGTGCCGCTGCGCGATCCCGCCGGGCAGCCGGCCGCCGATCTCACGGTGGATGCCGCGCGGCTGGCAGCCCTCGACGACGGCGCGGCGGCCGCGCTCGCCACGCGCTCCTTCCTGCCGCTCGATCTTGCGGGCGCCCTCGTCTTCTCTCGCCGCCACTTCCGCCCCAAGCGGCTGCCGCAGGCGCCCGAGCGCGCCGCACCCGGCCGACCCGAGGCCGAGGTGGCGCCGCGCCTGGCCGAGCCCGCCGACGTCGTTCTGGCGAGCCTCGAGGCGATGAACTTCGCGCTCGACGGCAGCGACCTCTTCGACATCCTGGCGATCGGCGACCTGTCGGACTTCGCAGCGCCCCAGCCGGATCCGGCCGAGGCGGAGCGGGCCGGGGAGGGGCGGGCCGCCGGGCGCCCGTCGGCGGCCGCGGCATGAAGTACCTCTTCGTTCACAACAACTTTCCGGCCCAGTTCCGGCATCTCGCGCTGCATCTCGGTGCCGACCCGAAGAACGAGGTGCGCGCGATCGGCGCCGAGGGCTCGCGCCCGCTGCCGGGCGTCACGCTACACCGCTACACGCTGCCCGCCGGCTCGCTCGCCGCGACCCACCCCTTCGCGCGGCGCTTCGACGGCGAGGCGCGCCGCGCCGAGCAGGCGCTCTACGTCGCCACCATGCTGCGTGCCTCGGGCTTCACGCCCGATATCGTCGTCGCCCATTCCGGCTGGGGCGAGGCCATGCCGCTGCGCGCCGTGTTTCCCGACGCGCGCCTCGTGGTCTATTGCGAGTACTTCTACCGGCCGCGCGAGTCGGACGTGAACTTCGACCCGGAGTTTCCCGAACTCGGCCTCGACGGGCTGGTCGGCCTCCATGCGCGCAACGCCGCGAGCCTTCTGGCACTCGCCGACTGCGACATCGCCCTGTCGCCGACGCTCTGGCAGCGCTCGACCTTCCCGGCCGAGTTCCGACCGAAGATCCGCACCGTGCACGAAGGCGTCGACACGCGCCTCGTCGCGCCCGACCCCGCGGCGACGCTCCGGCTCGACGACGGCACGACCCTGCGCGCGGGCGAGGAGACCGTGACCTTCGTCGCGCGCAACCTCGAACCCTTGCGCGGCTACCACGTCTTCTGCCGCGCGCTGCCGGAGATCCTGAAGCGCCGGCCGGAGGCGCGCGTGCTCGTCGTCGGCGGCTTCGACGTCAGCTACGGGCAGCGCCCGCCGTCCGGCGACAGCTGGCACCGCATCTTCCTCAACGAGGTGGCCGGCGAGATCGACCTGTCCCGCGTCCACTTCCTCGGGCACCTGCCCTTCGCGCGCTATCTCGACGTCCTCAAGGTCTCGCGCGCCCACGTCTATCTCACCTATCCCTTCGTCCTGTCCTGGTCGTGCCTCGAGGCGATGGCGACGGGCTGCGCGATGATCGCCTCGGACACGCCGCCGGTGCGCGAGGTGATCGACGGGCAGAACGGCCTGCTCGTGCCCTTCCACGATCCGAAGGCGCTGGCGGGCGCCGTGACGAAGGTCCTGGCCGAGCCCGAACGCTACGGGGCGATGCGGGCGGCCGCCCGCCGCACCGTCGTGGAGCGCTACGACATGGCCGGCGTCTGCGTCCCGCAGGCCATGCGCCTCATCCACGCGCCGACCGTCGTTCCCCGCCGCGCCGCGCCCGCCTTCGAGCCGGGCCTCTTTGGTGCGGCGTGAGCGACCCATCGAGTTTTAAGATTTTGGGACGATGCTGTCCGCCGACTTGCGTCCTCCGCACGACCCCGAACAAAGGTTTAACCCCATGCGCGCAGCCCTGGTGAAGTATTCCGGCCGGCGGCTCAACAACCACGAGGCCGTGTGGTTCGACGTCCCCTTCCGCAACACGCTGGAGGACTACTACAACACCGGCGACATCTGCGTGTACGACTCGACGCTGCGTCTCGTCGACTACACCGAGGGCCACTCGCTCAACATCGACGAGCCGGTCACCGAGGAGGGCGTGCGCCGGATCAAGGAGCGCTGCGACTTCATCCTCCTGCGCGGCTCCAACTACATCCACGAGGCGATGGACTGGGGCCATTTCCCGCAATGGCTGGAGGCGCTGGACCTGCCGGTCCTGTGCATCGGCGTGGGCGCGCAGGCCGAGACCGAGCGGCCGGTCGTGCTGCCGCCGGAAGGCCGCCGCCTGTGGCAGATGATCGCCGAGCGCGCGACGATCGGGGTGCGCGGCGCCTTTTCGGCCGAGACGCTCCACCGCAACGGCATCCACAATCTCGAGATCATCGGCTGCCCGTCCCTGTTCCGGGCCCGCGACCGCGCCATGGCGCTGCGTCACCGCGAGGATGGCCCGAAGCGCGTGACCTTCTCGCTTCGCCGCGAGGTCGGCTCGACCTACGCGGTCGACCCGGCCGAGTTCCAAGCGACGCAAAAGCGCATCATCGCCAAGCTCGACCTTGCCGCCGACCTCTACCTCTCCTGCCACGGCGAGCCGGAGGAGAAGGCCTTCTTCTTCCGCGCGCCGCTCCACAAGGACCGCGCCACCGCCAAGCTCGTGGCGGAAGGCTGGTTCGACCAGATGACCGGCGCCCGTCTCAAGGCGCTCTACGAAGAGCGCCTCTACTATGTCGGCGCGCCGGGCGACTACGACGTCTACGCGCCGCAGTTCGACGCCGCGCTCGGCTACCGCGTCCACGCCGTGCTGCCGGCCGTCGCGATGGGCGTGCCGGGCGTCCTCTTCTCCTACGACACGCGCTCGCGCGAGCTCGCCGAGACCTTCGACCTTCCGATTTACACGCCCGCCGAGTTCGAGCGCCAGACGCTCGCCGACGCCCTCGCGCCCGCGCGCTTCTCCCGCTTCTCCCAGCTCTTCCCCGAGCGCTACGACCGGATGAAGGCCTTCATCGAGAAGAACGGCGTGAAGACGCGGATGTGAGGCCAGCCGAAGGCGCGTCGTCGATCCACCGTCGCAGCGCCTCGTTTACCCGGCTCTGCCAGCCGGGGCCGGACGCACGCAGCTTGTCCACCAGGTCGTCGTCCAGACGAATGGAGATGGGCGTCTTCGTGCGCGCGGGGCCACGCTTGCCAATCGTCTCGACGATGCTGGCGTAGAGTTCGGGCATTTCTTCGGAAAAAGGCTTGGCGCGGGCGAAATCGTCGTCCGTCCACTCCGGGTTGTCGCTCACCTCGTCCCAATCGGCTCGCGTATACCCATGGGCGGCGGCGTGAACGGGGTCAAAGTCCTTGCTCATGTCGCAGTCTCTCATTCTTGGACGCGGGACGAAGGCTGACAACCGAAAGCGCCTGGCTTCCCAAAGGCTGGAAGACGACTGACACGACGAGCATTCCATCCATCCAGCCTATGGCTCGACGTCGTCCGTTATGGGCAGGCAGGAGCGTCGCGGACGCGAAGAAATAGGCGTCGAGATCGGCGAAATCCAAACCGTGCTTGGCGAGATTGATCTGACGCTTACGCTCGTCCCAAACGATCTGCATGAGCCCGTATATACGAGTTTCGTGTTGGCGGAGCAAGGTCTCAAGCCGCAGCCCTATCGCCCTCCGATCTCCACCGGCACAGCCACGATGTCGCGGTCGGGGCCGACCGCGCAGCCGTCGAGCCGGGCGCGCACGAAGGTCAAGATCGGACGGTTGCCGACGGCGGTGAAGTTGCGATCCGGGCTGGCCGGGTCGATGAGGGCGGGATAGCCGATCGGCCGCTCGGGCGCGCACGGGGTTCCGCTGCCCATCAGCGGCGCTTCGAGAACGAGCGCTGGGCCCTGCCAGTGGATGAGGTCGGGGCTCGTTGAAAAGAATACGCCGGTGCGCTCGGTGCCGGCTTGGTCGGCGCGGCGGCCCTTCATCGTGGCGATCCAGAGCCCGGAGCCCTCGTGGCGCGTCAGGCTCGTCACCGGCCAAGGGAGGGTGGCCGGGTCGATCGGCTCGCAGAGGTGCGCTCCGGGGTCCAGGTCGGCGCGGTAGGGGTCCTCGAAGCGGACGCGGTAGGCGCCGTCGGCCCAGCCCCGCCAGCGCGCGGCGTCGGCGAGGTCGTCGGTGCGCAGGAGGCAGTTGCCCGATGGCCAGGGCGCGGGCGCGACGACGTTCGCCATCATCGCAAAGCCCCCGGTGACCGCCACGATGTTGGTTGGCTCGAAGAGGCCGGCGCGGCGCCCCTGCGTGCGCTCGGCCCGCAGCGGCAGGGCGGCGAGGAGGCGCGGCTCGGCCGGACGGAATGTCTCGCCGCCGTCGTGCGAGACGGCGGCGGTCAGCGTGTTGTACCAGCAGGCGTCGGCCTCGTCCGGTGCGCAGGCGCCGGTCTCGTGCCCCCGGTATTCGTCGTGGACGACGGCGTGCACCGTGCGCCCGTCCGGCGTGAAGGTGCTGGCGATCCAGCTGCGGTTGTCGAAGGAGGCGGGGTCGTCCCGCCCGGCGCCCTTGAAGGCGACGCGGCAGGAATGGCGCAGCGAGGCGAAGTCCGGCCCCGCGAGCGCCCGCGCCCGGTGATGGCTCTGGAAGACGTGGATCGTGCCCGACGCGTCGCGATAGGCGCGCGTCGGCGTGTCCGGGATGTCCCAGGTCTCGCAGGCGTCGCGCCCGTGGTCGAAGAGAAGGCGCTCTTCGCCGGGCGAGGCGGTGATGCGAAGGTCCGGCAACCCGTCCGCGCCGGCGGGCAGGGCCCCGGCGACGAGGCCGGCCGCCAGCGTGCCGCGAACGGCCCTCGTCGGGCGGCGCCGGGTCGTGGCTGCCTTTTTAAACAGAGCTTTACTCCCCTCGTGCCATTTTTCGTCGAATGTCCGGCGTCGCGGTTCGTCCGCGCTCGCCGGGAGGGAACGGGCGGCGGGGGGCTTTGATCCGCTCGCGACGCGCCCGATCGTCATGCCACGGCGGCAGGCCGGAAAGGAACGGGCCATGCGCGATCCCCGGAGGACCGGGAAGCGCCAGGGGGCGGGAGGCGGCGGCGCGACGGATGCGCCGGAGGCCTTGCCGCGCCTTGCGGGCGGGACGAGGGCGGCATGAAGCCCGTCCTGTCCTCGCCGCTCGTCGGGATCGTCCGCTCCCTGTCCTTCGGCTACGTCAACCTCTTCGCCTTCGGCTTCTTCCTGCCCTTCCTGTTCATGGCCATGTCGGTCGTGCCGATGAGCATCGTCGAGCGCGTCGGGACCAGCCGCAACGCCTCGACCCTCGTCACGCTCCTCCTGATCGCGGCCGTGGTCGCGGCGACCTACACGATCATGGAGCAGATCCGCGGCCAGGTGCTGGAGCGGATGGGGCTCGTCATCGACGAGCGCCTGACGCGCGTCTGCTTCGACGCGGTGAACCGGGCGCAGGGGCGCGCCGGGGCGCCGGCAGGCCAGGCGCTCGCCGACCTCCAGACGGTGCGCCGCTTCCTGTGCGGGCCGTCGCTGTCGGCGATGATCGACGCGTTCTGGTCGCCGCTCTTCGTCATCGCGATGTTCTTCATCAACGCCGCCTTCGGCTTCCTGATGCTGGGGCTCCTCGCCTTCTCGGCGGCGGCCTCGGTGGCGACGCACTACTGGGTGTCGGCGCATCTCGCCTCGGCGCAAAAGCTCGACCTCGAGGCCAACGAGTTCGGCCTCGCCGTCTCGCGCAACGCCGAGGCGCTGCGCGTCATGGGCATGCTGCCGGCGCTCGCCGAGCGCTGGTACGCGCTGCACCGCGACGGGCTCGGCTGGCGGGGCCTCGCCCAGGCGCGCGCCGCCCAGATCGGCCTCGTGCCGCGCATGGTGCAGAACGCCCAGATGATCGTTGTCTACGGGCTCGGCGGCTTCCTGTTCCTGTCGGACCGCATCCAGCTCTCGGTCCTCTTCGTCGTCCTGATGGTGATGATGCGCGCGCAGGGGCCGCTCCAGCACATCATCAACAACTGGAGCCAGATCCAGTCCTTCGCCTCGTCCGCCCGCCGCCTCGACGCGCTCCTGCGCGGCATCGAGGCGAGCCCCATCCGCTCTCGCTGCCGCGCCCGTCCGGCGCGCTGAAGGTCTCGCGGCTCGTCGGCGGTCCGCCCTCGATGGGCCGGCCGGTGATCAACGACGTGTCGTTCACGCTGGAGCCTGGCCGGATTCTCGGCGTCGTCGGCCCGAGCGGGGCGGGCAAGTCCTGCCTGTCGCGCCTCGTCACCGGCATCTGGAAGCCGGCACGCGGCACGATCGTCTTCGGCGAACAGGACCTGTCGCACTGGGACCCGGACGAGCTCGGCCGCCACATCGGCTACGTGCCGCAGGACGTCGAGTTCCTGCCGGGCACGATCGCCGAGAACATCGCGCGCTTCGACCCGCACGCGACCAGCGAGGCGATCCTCCAGGCGGTGGAGCTCGCCGGCATCCACGACATCCTGCGCGGCCTCGCCGACGGCTACGCGACCCGGCTCGGCGGCCCCGGCGGCCATGTCCTATCCGGCGGCCAGCGCCAGCGCGTGGCGCTGGCCCGCGCGGTCTACGGCAGCCCCCGCCTCGTGGTTCTGGACGAGCCGAACTCCAACCTCGACGCGGGCGCCGAGCAGGTGCTCGGCCGCACCATGCAGCGCCTGCGCGACGACGGCGCGGCGGTGATCGTGGTCTCCCACCGCATCAGCCTTCTCGGCTTCTGCGACGATCTCCTCGTCCTCAACGAGGGCGTGGTGCAGGCGATCGGGGCGCGCGAGCGCATCTTCAACCGCCTGCCGCGCTTCCGCGACGCGCCCGCGCCGCCCGTCCTCGACCTGCCGCGCACCGGGACCGGCGGATGAGCGCGCTCGGACCGGCCCTTGCACCCTCAACCGCGCCGGTCGCGGCCATGCCGCTCGTGGCCGCGCCCGCGCCCGACACCAACTGGCGCGGCTCGCTGCGCACCGGCTGGATCGTGCTCGGCCTGTCGGTGGGCCTTGCCGGCAGCTGGGCGGCCTTTGCCCACGTGAATTCGGCCGTCGTCACGGCCGGCACCTTCGCGGTGGAATCGCACCGCCAGAGCGTCCAGCATCTGGAGGGCGGCATCGTCGAGGAGATCCTGGCGCGCGACGGCGACCGGGTCGAAGCCGGTCAGGTGCTCCTGCGCCTCGACACGACGCGCTCGCAGGCGGCCGCGGCCGCGGCCGCGCAGGCGCTCGCCGGCGCGCTCGCGACGGAGGCCCGCCTCGTCGCCCAGCGCGACATGGCCGACTACATGGTCCTTCCGGAGGAGGCCGCGAGCCTGATGCGCGGGCTCGACGGCGGCGAACTGCAGGACAACTACCGCGAGTTCGAGGAGCGCCGGCAGGTGCTCGCCGGCTCGCTGGAGCTTCTCGACACGCAAGCCAGGCAGGCCCGCAACGACATCGCCCAGACCAAGCTCGACGCGCAAGCCGCCTCCGACCAGCTCGCCAGCATCGGGCGCGAGCTGAAGAGCGTGAAGCCGCTCTTCGATAAGGGCCTCGTCGCGCTGAGCCGCCTCACCACGCTGGAGCGCCAGAAGGCGCAGTTCGAGGGCACGATCCGCAAGAGCCGCAACGACGAGCAGAAGGGGCTCGACAAGCTGGCCGAGATCGACGTGAAGCGCGAGGCGCTGCGCAAGGACTACCGACAGGAGGCCTCGGCCAAGCTCATCGAGACGGGGCGCCAGATCGCGTCCCTGCGCCAGGAGCGGCAGGTCGCGCTCGACATGCTGGCCCGCTCCACCATCCGCTCGCCCGTCGCCGGCACGGTGCAGGCCTCGCGCCAGTTCACCGTCGGCGGCATCGTGCGGCCGGGCGAGACGATCCTCGAGGTCGTGCCGGAGGGTGAGGAGATGCGCGTGCGCGTGCGCATTCCGCCGAGCGAGATCGACCGCGTGCACGAGGGCATGGCGGTCGAGGTGCATCCGGGCTCGCTCATGAAGTTCCGGCGCGAGAAGGTCTCGGGACGGCTCGTCGCCCTGTCGCGCGACACGGTGGCCGCGAGCGATCCCGGCCAGCCGCCGGCCTATGCCGCCGAGGTCGAGATCGACGACGCGACGCTGCCCGCCGACGTGCGCGCCCGGCTGGTGGCGGGCATGGACGCCTCGGTGGTGATCCCGACCAAGGGGCGCACGGTTCTCGAATACCTGATCGAGCCGGTTCTGAAGAACGTCGAGCAGTCGCTGCGCGAGCGCTGAGGACGTCAGGCATGCGGCCCGGCGCCCCGCCAGCGGGCGGCGAAGAACGGCTCGCTCGATAGACCCTCACCCGACAGGAAGGCGTGCGGCACGACGGCTTCCAGGCCCGCCGCGTCGAGCCGCTCGATCCGGCCGAAGAGCTGACGCTCGAGACAGAGGCGCACCAGCCGAAGGCCGAAGCTCGGCTGTCCCAGGCGGTCGCCCGGCGCGCCTTGCGCGATCCAGGCGAGGCGCACGCCCTCGGCCTCGATCGCGGTGCGGAACACCACCTGACGCTCGCCCGCGCCCCCGTGTCGGCGCTGGTTCACGGTGAGCTCGTGCAGCACCTGCGCGACCGGCGCGACCGCCTCGGCCCGGAGCCGGATGTCGGGTCCCTCGAAGGCGACGGGGAAGCCTTCCTCCTCGCTCGTGCGCCGCACGAGATCGGTGAGGCTGACCGGCGACCATTCGGCGTGGCTGAGGAGATCGTGGGCGCGCGACAGGGCCATGATGCGGCCCGACGTCTTTTCGGCCATCGCGTCGTCGCCGCCGGAGCGGATCGTGTGGTTCACCACCGAGAGAAGCACGCTCAGCGTATTGCGGACGCGGTGGTTCAGCTCCGACAGGAGAAGGTCGCGCGTCCGGTTGCGCTCGACCAGCGAGGCGTCGGAGGCGCGCAGCGCATCGGCGATGTCCTCCAGCTCGCTGACGCGGCCGGGACGGCGCTCGACCATCGCGCCGGTGCCGGTGGCGGACGCCATCGCCTGGAGCGAGGTGACCTCGCGCACGAGGCGCATCGAATAGAGCCGCGCGAGCACCACCGAGGTGCCGAGCGCGAGCAGCGTGATCGCGGCGAGCGTGCCGACGAGGATGCGGAACGGCGCGTTGAGTGCGGCCGCCGGCACGCCGACCACGACGCGCCAGTCGCTGAGGTCGAGCGTGTTGAAGGCGACGAACTGCCGCGTTCCGTCGAGGCCTGTCGCGCTCTGGATCACGCCGGTGCGCCGGCCGGCGAACTCCCGCAGGAGGGCGGCCGGCGGGCGCTCGCCGAGGAAGCGGGTCTGCTCGCGCGAGCGGGCGACCACCCGGTCGTTGCTGTCCAGCACCGTGATGACCCAGTCCTTCGGCAGGCGGGTGCGCACGAGGATGTCGAGGATGGCGTTCGGCCGGAGCGCCATGCTCATCGCGTAGCGCGTCTCGCCGTTCGTCGCGAGCGGCACGATCACGGCGGTGAAGAGCCCGTCGGAAAGCGGGCTCTTGAAGAGATCGGAGACGCCCGGCCGGCCGGTGGCGAAGACGCGGTCGTCCGAGGCCACGAGCACCGGGTCGAGGGTCTGCGGCAGCGGCTGCCCGTCCGGCGCGAGCGTGTTGAGGAGATGCCGATGGTCGCGGTCGCGCACCGCGAGCATCGCCTTGCGGGGCGTCAGGAGGGTTTCGGCCTGCGCGCGAAGGGCGGGAAAATCGGCGGACGTCGCATTCGGCGAGGTGGCGAGCGCGAGCAGCGCCGCCTTCATCGATTCGAGTTCGCGGTCGAGCTGGTCGCTGACCGCCGCCGCCGCCGCGACGGCGCCCTGTTCCAGCCGCTTGTGCTCGGCCTGTGAATACCACCAGCCGAGGCAGAGGCCGAGCGCCACCTGCGGCACCAGCACCAGCGCTACGAACAGCACGAGATGCCAGCGGATCGGCAGGGTGAAGGGGCGCTTTTCGGCCGCCGTCGCCGGCACTGGCGGCGCATCGTCCGCACCCGGCATCACGGCGCACCGCCCCGGCCGGCGTTACGCGGCAGCGCCCGTCGTTCGTCGCGGCGCGCCGCCTCGTTCGAGACGACATCGCCTGCGGGAGCTCGGGCGAGCTCGCATCGGACGGGGCCGGGCATGCGCATCGTCTACGGTCTGCCTTCAATCAATCGTCGCAAGACCGGGATCGGCACCGACGTCGGCCCCCGGGGGTGGAAGCCGCGCCGATAGATAGCCGTCGCCCGATCGTTGGCGAGGGCGCGTGACACGATGGACGCAAGCTCCGGGCGGGTCTCGTGCGGATCGCGGTCAACCATTCGTCAACCCGTGCGTTGGAAGGCCATCGAAGGAGACGCCGATGACCGAAGACACCGCCGTTGAGGCCCGCCGCCGCGAGATCGCGGTCGAACACGTCCTGTTCAAGCTGATCGAATATGTCGAGGACCGCCATCCCGGCCTCCTCGACTTCGTGGAGGGCAGCCTCGACCATCTCGGCGACCCCGCCCGCGACGGGACCAAGGACGACGAGGCGGTGCGCGAGATCGCCCGCCGGATGCTGAAGGGCGCGCGTCGGCAGGGCGTCGAATGACAGGGCCGTCAGGCCGCGAGGAGCTGGCGCACGCGCGGCGCCACCTCGCGGCCGTAGAGTTCGATGCAGCGCATCAGCCGCGCATGCGGCAGCGGGCCCGCGCTGTATTTCAGGTCGAAACGCGTGAGGCCGAGCGCCGAGACGGTGGCGGCGATCTTGCGCGCCACGGTCTCCGGCGATCCGACATAGAGCGAGCCGTGCTCGATCTCGCGCTCGAAGGCCGCGCGCTCCAGCGGTGGCCAGCCGCGCTCGGCGCCGATCCGCGCGTGCATGGCGCGGTAGTCGTCGAAGAACTCGGCCCGCGCGGCCGCATCGGTCTCGGCGACGTAGCCCGGCGAATGGACGCCGAGCGGCAGCGCGTCGCGGCCCATCTCGGCCAACGCCCGGGCATAGAGGTCGGCATAGGGGCGGAAACGGCCGGGCGCCCCGCCGATGATCGCCAGCATCATCGGCAGGCCGTAGCGCGCTGCGCGCACGACCGATTCCGGGCTGCCGCCGACGCCGATCCAGGTCCTGAAGCCTTCGCCCTCGACCGACGGAAAGATGCCGGGAACATCGAGCGGCGGGCGCACCGATCCCTGCCACGTCACCGGACCGCCCTTCAGGAGCGCGGCGAAGAGGTCGAGCTTCTCGCCGAACAGGCGCTCGTAGTCGGCGAGGGGGAGGCCAAAGAGGGGAAAGGATTCGGTGAACGAGCCGCGCCCGAGGATCACCTCGGCACGGCCGTTCGACAGGGCATCGAGGGTCGAGAAGCGCTGGAACACGCGCACCGGATCGTCCGAGGACAGGACGGTGACGGCCGAGCCGATGCGGATGCGGCGGGTGCGCGCGGCGAGCGCCGCCAGCACCGTCTCGGGCGCCGAGACGGCGAAGTCGGCGCGGTGGTGTTCGCCGATGCCGAAGAAGTCGAGGCCGACCTCCTCCGCGAGGACCCCCTCCTCGACGACGTCGCGGATCACCGCGGCGTGGTGCTTCTCCCGGCCGTCGTCGCCGCGCGTGACGTCGCCGAACGTGTCGAGCCCGAGTTCGAGGGATGCGCTCATGGGGATCTTTCCAGGGACCGGGCGTCGTCGACGCGTCGCCCGCGCTTCTAGACCGGACGGCGGCGGGAAAACACCATCGCCTGCTTGGGACGCACCGTTCACCCCCGGCGGCGGTGCCTCACCGCTCGATGGCGACGATCTCGGCACCGTCCGGCCCGATCCGCACGCGCTCGCCCTCCTCCTTGCCGACGAGCTGGCGGGCGAGGGGGGCGAGATATGAGACGAGCCCTCGCGCCGGATCGGCCTCGTCGATGCCAACGATGCGATAGGTCTCGACCCGCCCCTTGTCGCGGCGGACCGTGACGGCGTGGCCGAACTGCACGGTGTCGCTGCCGGCATCCGGCTCGACCACCTGCGCCGTGGAGCGGCGGGCGCGCCAGTAGCGAAGGTCCCGGTGGAGCATGGCGACGGCGATCTTGTCGCCTGCGGCGCGGGCGCGCTCGACGGCCGCGGTGTTCATCGCGATCTCGTCGTCGAGCAGCGCCAGGCCACGCGGCGTCACGAAGTTCGGATCGGTCCCGAGGTCGCGCTCGGGCAGGGCCTCGACCTGGTCCTCGTTCGGCTCCTTCACGAAGGCGACGCTCACGGCGATGCTACTCCCGGCTGGATGCGGCCAGACGCGTCCGCCCGGCTCTCGTCCCCTCATATGGGATGCCCAATCGCCTTTGTCGCCCGTCAGGCGCTCCAGGCGACGCGGTTCCGGCCGTTGCGCTTGGCCTGGTAGAGATGGGCGTCGGCGACGCGATGGAACGCGTCCCAGTCGAGCCGGCCGCCGGCGGGCACCCAATGGACGCCGAAGCTCGCGGTGACCGAGAGGCTCGGCTCGTCGAGAAGCACCGTGCCGGCGAGCCGCAGGCGCAGGCCCTCGATGCGCGCGTAGAGCTCGTCGCGGCCGATGTCGGCGAGCGCCAGCACGAACTCCTCGCCGCCGAACCGCGCCACGCGGCTGCCCGTCGGAGCGGCCCGGAGGAGGAAGCGCCCGAACTCGCGCAGCACCGCGTCGCCGATCGCATGGCCGAAGCGGTCGTTGATCGACTTGAAATGGTCGATGTCGATCATGACGATGCCAAGGCCCGCCCCCCAGGCGGCAGGTGCCGCAAAGAGCTCGGCGACCTCGGTCTCGAAGGCGCGGCGGTTCATCAGGCCGGTGAGCGGATCGGTGGTGGCGAGGCGCCGAAGCTCGCGCGCCATGACCTCGCGCTCGTCCTCCAGGCGCTTGAGTTCGATCTGCTGACGGCGCAGCTTTTCGATGTCGCGGTCGAGGTCTGTCATCTCGCGGAACGGTGCGGAGGCCTTGCCCACAGCCGCATCGAGGTCGCCCTCGAGGATGCGGGCCATGCGGGCGCGGGCCTGGACCAGTGGGCGGAAGACGCCGCGGTCGAAGACGACGAGCGAGGACACGCCGACCAGCGTGCCGACCACCGCGGCAACGAGACTGGCGACGGCAAGGCGCAGGCTTCGGTCGCGCTCGGCCGCCAGGCGCTCGCCCCCGACCTTGAGGATCGCGTCGCGCAGCGCTTCCGTCGTGCGGATCGCCGGGCTGTAGCGCTTGTTGAAGGCCTCGACGCTGGAAGCGGGATCGCCGACGGGCGCGGCAAACACCGTTTCGGCGTGGGCGCGCGCGCCGGCGAAGTAGCCGAAGGTGACCGCCGTCATCGCCCGGTCGACCGCGGGGTCGGCGATGAACGGCGCGGCGTAATGTTCGATCTGCTGCTGCAGGATGTCGGTGAGCGCGAGCATCGAGGCGAACTCGGCGGCGGCGGCGGGGCTCGGGCTCCCGCCGGCGTTCAGCCGGATCGCCACTAGCGAGCGGATGCGCCCGGCATATTCGCGCAGGTCGCTGGCGGCCATCGCCGCCGTCATGAATGGGGTGAGATCCGGCGTCAGACCGATCAGGACCTCGCCGAGATCGTCGCGCAGGACCCTCGCCTGGTCGGCGGCGGAATAGATGAGGCGCACGGCCCGCTCGACGTCGGCGGCCGTCCTCGTCTGTGCAGGCGCCGTCAGGAGAGCATCGACGCGCGCGCGCCCCTCGAGAAGGATCCTTCGATAGGTCTCGGCGTCCTCCTCAAGGTCGACGCTCTCCTGCCGCTCCTGCGGGGTGAGGGCGAGAAGCCCGCTCCAGAGCCCGTCCATCCTCGCCCGCGTGGCGGCGAGATCGGCGCGAATGCTGGCGTCGTCGCCGCGCAGCGTCATCGCGAGGACGGACTGTCCCCGCTCCGAGGAGGTCGCGCCCATCAATTCGATCGAGGCCGAGAAATGCCCGAAATGCGAAAGCGCGTCCTCGCGCTGGCGGTAGATCCCGAGCTGCCAGGCGCACACGAGCGCGGCCGTCACCACGCACGCGACCAGCGCGGTGGCGACGCCGACACCCATGAGGCGCTGGAGTCTGGGCTTCGTCACGAGGAACCCCGATTTCGTTCGGGTGCAACCCTACGTCACATTCCTCGCCGATCCGTTTCCATCGTGCCGATCGTTGTCGGCTTCTGCGAAATGGTTCGCCCGTCACGACACGGCGGCGAGGCCGCCGGCCTCCAGCCGGTCGAGAAGGGCCACCTCGTCCGGCGTCAGCGCGATCCCGTCCACCGCCGAGCGGGCGCGCGCCGCAAAGCGCCGCTGCGAGGGCAGGCGCGCGCCCTGGTCGAGGATCGCCGCGAAGAGGGCCTCGCCGGCCGCGAACGGATCGCCCGGTCGCCCCGCGGCGAAGCGCTCGGGGCTGAAGGCGAGGATCAGCTCGCCATGGCGGGGCGCGAGCGTCGTCGTGCCGAGCGCGTCGAGCGCGCCGCGGCTCGTCAGGTCGCCGATCATCGCGCCGGCCAGAAGCTCGATCATCGTGGCGATCGCCGAGCCCTTGTGGCCGCCGAAGGGCAGCATGGCGCCGGCGAGGGCTGCCGCCGGATCGTTGGTCGGCGCGCCCTCGGCATCGACGGCCCAGGCGTCCGGCAGCGGCTTGCCGGCGCGGCGATGCAGCTCGATCTCGCCGCGCGCGGCGACCGAGGTCGCGAAATCGAAGACGTACGGGGTCTCCGCGCCCGGCCTCGGCCAAGCGAAGGCGAGCGGGTTGGTGCCGAGCAGCGGCCGCGTACCGCCGGCGGGCGCGACGGTCGCGTAGCTCGGGCAGAGCGCCAGCGCGGCGACGCTGTGCCCGGCGAGCGCCTCGACCTCCGGCCACAGGGCCGAGAAGTGGACGCAGTCGTTGATCGCGAGCGCGGCAAGACCGAGCGAGCGCGCGCGCTCGACGAGACGCGGAACACCGCATTCGAAGGCGGCGGGCGAGAAGGCACCGCAGGCCGCGACGCGGATGACGCCGGACCCGTCGTCGTCGAGCCGGGGCTCGGCGTCCGCCGACACCTTGCCGGCCTTCAGCGTGCGCAGGCACCCCTCGATCCGGTAGATGCCGTGCGACTTCGCGCCGTCCCGCTCGCCGGCCGCGATGACGCGCGCGAGCGCCTCGGCATGGAGCGTCGCGAGGCCGCCGCGCCGCAGGATCGCCGCGATGCGCTGGCGCAGCGTGTCGAAGTCGAGATGGATGGGCGCGTTCACCGTGGCGTCTCCGGGCTCCGTGTCGGTCCCCAGCGCATACGCGAGCCCGACGGCCACCGGAAGGCTGCGGCAATGCTTAGCCCTTGAAGAACCGGTTGAAACGCCTCAGTTTCCTTCCTGAGAGCCCGGTTTGTGGGAGGCGGTCGTGACGACGCTGAAGGAGTTCGAGGACGCGCTGAAGGCGCACGGCCTGCGCTCGGCGCTCGATGTCCTGGAGTTGCTGCGCAAGCGCGACAAGGC
>NZ_CAJYIU010000296.1 GCF_913775355.1 uncultured Aureimonas sp. | reverse complement strand
AGGCGCGGGTCGATGCGGGCGTAGAGCCGGTCCGCCACGAGGTTGCCGGTCGCGACCAGCGCGGCGGCCAGAAGCGTCAGCGCGAGGAGCAGCGGCACGTCGCCCTGCGTGCCGGCCTGGACCGTGGCGCGGCCGAGACCGGGATAGGCGAAGACCTGTTCGGCCAGCACCGCCCCGCCGAGGATTTCGCCGAGCGAGGCGCAGACGATGGTGAGCGCCGGCAAAATCGCCGCGCGCGCCGCATGCCGCCACGCGACGTCGCGGCGGCTCGCGCCTTGCGCGAAGGCGAAGAGGGCGTGGTCGGAGCGCATCGTCGCGGCGACCGCCTCGCGGGTGTGGAGCGCCACCGGCGCGACGCCGAAGAGCGTCAGGACGCCGAGCGGGAGGGCGAGGTGAGCGAGCGTCTCGGCCAGCGTCACCCGGTCCGGCGTCACGCCGATGGGGCCGGAACAGCAGAGCGGTGCCCAGCCGAGCTCGACGGAGAAGAGCGTCAGCGCCACGATCGCCAGCCAGAAGGTCGGCGTCGCGGCCAGGAGGTAGGCGTAGAGCCGCACCGCGCGATCGAGCGGCGAGCCGTCGCGCGCGCCGGCGACGACGCCAAGCGCGAAGCCGAGGACGCCGGACATCAGGAGCGCCGGCAGCGCGAGCCGCAAGGTCGCCGCGCCCCGCTCGGCGATCACGGTCGCGACCGGCGCGTTGTGGCTGGTGCTCCAGCCGAGATCGCCCGAGAGCACATGCCCGAGCCAGCGCCCGAACTGCGCCGGCGCCGGCTGGTCGAGCCCCCAGGCCGCCTCGATCCTCGCGCGCTGCTCCGGCTGGAGGCGCGCGATGCCGGCCCCGAGATAGGCGGCGACCGGGTCCACCGGCGACAGGCGCACGAGCGCGAAGGCGAAGACGGCGACGAGGAGGAGGAGCGCTGCGAGCCGCAGGGGCGCGCGGAGGATCAGTCGCACGTCCAGGTCCAGCTCGCGATCGAGGCGGTGATCGGCCAGCCGTGGCCGTGCGGCTCGATCTGCGGCCGGCCGACGTCGAGGCAGCGGTTCACGAAGTAGACGTGGTCGAGGTTGACGAGCCAGGCCCAGGCCGCGTCGCCGCGGGTGCCGTAGCCCGTCTGCCCGTCGAAGGCGGCCTCGGACCAGAGGGGATAGGAGGCCTCGAGGCTCGGGGCACCCTGCGCCTCGGCGAACAGGGCGTCGACGCGGGCGTTCCCGTAGAAGGTCGGGTTCTGGTACTCCACGCCCGCCAGCGTCGACTGGTAGAGACTGTAGAGCTGGTAGGGCGAATGGCTGCCGAAGCCGAAAATCACCGGCTCGGCATGCATCACGCGCCCGATCGCGTCCCAGGACGAGCCCTTGGGGGCCGCCTCGATCCCGAGCGGACGCAGGAGCGCGGCGACCGTCTCGGCGAGCGCCTGGCGCGTCGCGTCGGCAGCCGGGTAGTTGATCGGGAACGCGGCGCGCACGCCGTTCTTCGCGCGGACGCCGTCCGCGCCGGGCGCCCAGCCGGCCGCATCGAGGAGGCGCTTTGCGGCTTCGAGATCGTAGGCGACGGTCTCGCCCTCGCCCGCCCAGGGCAGCCCGTCGGCCGGGCCGAAGGCCGGCGTGCCGTGTCCGTTGAGGGCGACGTCCACCACCGCCTGCCGGTCGAGCCCGAGATTGATCGCATGGCGGATCGCGGGATCGGCGGTGACCGCATTGCCGATCCGCCCGCCGTCCGGCGCGGTGCGCCCCTCGTCCGCGGGGAATGGCAGGCTGAGGCCGCGATTGTCGACGGTGCGCACGGGAAGCGCGCGAAAGCCCTCCGGCAACGCGTCGGCGAGCGGCGCGGGCACCGACACCATGTCGACCGCGCCGCCGCGCGCGGCCGCCAGCCCCGCGTCGTCGCCGGTGAACAGGAAGGTGACGCGCCCGAAGGCGGGCGCCTTTCCGTAGTAGTTCGGGTTGCGCTCGACGATCAGCTGCTCGCCCGGCTGCCAGGACAGGAAGCGGTAGGGACCCGAGCCGACGGGGCGGCGCCCGTAGTCCGGGCCGTAGGAGGCGGAGGGCACGATGCCGAGCGAGAAGAAGGTCTCGGTGAAGGTGATCCAGGGCTTCTTCAGACGCAGGCGGACGGTCGTGTCGTCCAGCGCCTCGGCCCCATCCAGCACCGACAGGTCGAGCGCGCCGGGCGTGTCGCGGCCCTTTAAATAGGTGAAGGCGACGTCGCGGGCGGTGAGCTTCGTGCCGTCGGAAAAGACGGCGTCGGGGCGGATCGTGACGGTCCAGGTCCGGCGGTCGCCCGAGAGCGTCCAAGCTGTCGCGAGATCGCCTTGCGTCTCGAGGTCGGGACCGCGCGTCAGAAGCGTCGACTGGAACAGGGGATGGCCGTAGGCGCCCCATCCGAGGAGCGGGTCGAAGCCGGTCTCCGGTTCGCCGCCGATCGCCAGCACGAGGTCGGACTTCGGCGCGGCAAGGGCGGGCGCCCCGAGGCACAGGAGCACGAGGCCGGCACGCAGGACGTTTGGGAACACGGGAACTCCGGGAAAGGCGATTTTCGAATCGCCGCGACACTAGGGGAGCACCGGTATGCAGTCTATCGGAAATCGTCATACTCTCGGACCGGCGGTCGCATCCGCCCGCAGTTCCCGCTAGAAGCCGCGCGGAGCGATGGACGGAACGGGAGCCTTCTCATGCAGCGCGTGACGGTGACGCTGGACGACGATCTGATGGCCGACATCGACGCGGTGATGGCCGAGCGCGGCTATGCCAACCGCTCCGAGGCGATCCGGGACCTTGCCCGCGCCGGACTGTCGCGCGCGCGCGCCGACACCGGCGAAGGCGGCTGCGTCGCGGCGCTGGTCTATGTCTACGACCATGCCGCACGCGACCTGTCGCGCCGCTTGACCCACGCCCATCACGACCACCACGACCTGTCGGTCTCCAGCCTCCACGTCCATCTCGACCAAGGAACCTGCATGGAGGTGTCGGTGCTGAAGGGTGAGATCGGCGCGGTGCGGCATTTCGCCGACCACGTGATCGCCGAACGCTCGGTCCGGCACGGCGAACTGGTGCTGATCCCCGATGCCGGCGGATCGACGGCCAAGGGCGCCGCACACCCCCACTATCACGACTGAACGAAAGGCGCCTCAGGCGGCGCTGCGCAGGGTCTCGGCTTCGTGCATCGGGACGCTGCCCGTCTGCATCAGGAAGATACGGCGCGCGGCGGAGCGCTCGGCGACCTCGCGGTCACCGACGACGGCGGCCAGACGCGCAGCCTCCTCGCGAAATCGCTCGATCTCCTCGGCGGAGGGCCGAAGAACCAAATCGAAGCGGCGGGTCAGCTCGTCGCGCAGCCAAAGAATGTCCTTGTCGCGGTTCATGGGGGGCCAAGTGGCGCGAGGCGGCGGTTTGTCGAGCGGTCCCACGCCGGCAAATCATCGGAGGCAGCCACATTTCGGCCCATCGGATCGGCTCAGAACCCGCCTTCTTGCCGGGCGGCGGCGCCAAGGGGATGGCGCGGCCGCCCGTGAACCGGACTTCGAGGGGACGGCGCGCCTTGCACCGATGCGACACGACCATGATCCGATCGACCCAGAGGCTCATCGCCGGCCTCGCCTTCCTGTTGTGGCTCGTCGGCGCCGCGATGCCGGTCGCCCTCGCTCAGGACGCGGGCGCCGCGCAGGAGACGATTGCCGCCGTCGACACCCAGGCGAACGATCTCGCCGCGATCAAACAGGCGGCCGACGGCGACACCACGGTCGACCAGAAGGCGGAGCTCCGCGACCGCGCCATGACGGTGGGCTCGGCGGCCAACGAGGCGGTCGGCCTTCTCGAGCCGCAGCTCGCCGCGATCGACGCGCGCATCGCGGAACTCGGCGAGGCGAACGAGACCGAGGCGCCCGACGTCAAGGCGCAGCGCGACCAGCTGGCCGCCCAGCGCGGCGACATCGATTCGGCGATCAAGCGCGGGCGCCTCGTCGGCGCCGACGCCAAGGAAACGATCGACCGGATGATCCGCGAGATCAACGAGGCCTTCAGCCGCGACACGTTCAAGGAGGTCGCCTCCCCGCTGTCGCCGCTCCTGTGGACCCAGGTCGCGAACCGCCTGCCCGACGATCTCGCCCGCGCCCGCGATTTCGCGCGCGACTGGTGCAACCAGATCCCGCAGACGGGGCCCGTCACACGCATCGCAGCAGTCGCGGGTTCGCTGGCGCTCGCCCTCGTGCTCGCGCTGCCGCTGCGCCGGCGCCTGCGCGAGGTCGGCCGGCGCGTCGCCTCCGAACAGGTGCCGAGCACGCGCGCCCGCCGCTCGGCGCTGGCGCTCTGGTTCGTGGTGGTGGGCACGCTCACCGCCGCGCTCGGCGTCTCGATCTTCTTCTTCGGCCTCGGCTGGGCCGGGGTCCTGACCCGCACCGTGCGCCCGCTCGCCGAGAGCCTCGCGCAGACCGCGGCGCTCGGCGCCTTCGTCCTGTCGCTCGGCGCCGGGCTCCTTCTCGTCGGCCAGCCGTCGTGGCGGCTCCTGCCGCTCGACGAGACGGCCGTGCAGCGCCTGCGACCGTTCCCGGCGCTCGCCGCCGTCCTCACCTTCCTCGGCGTCCTTCTGGTGGAAGGCGGGCGGGCCGTCGGCGTCAGCCAGCCGGCGGCGATCGTCGTCAACTACGTCGTCGCCGTCGTCTACGGCGCGCTGATCGTCTGCGTCCTCGTCACGCTGGGGCGCATTCGCCGCGCCCATCCCGACGCCGCCAGCCGCCAGCCGAGCGCGCGCACGACGCTGGTGACGATCGCGACGCTCCTCGCCTGGGCCTGCGTCGCGGCGAGCCTCGTCGCCGCGCTCCAGGGCTACGTGAACCTTGCCCTCTTCCTGACGCGCCAAGTGATCTGGACCGCCGTCGTCTCCGCCAGCGCCTTCCTGCTCCTCGTCGTGGTGGACGACCTGTGCACCACGTTCCTGTCGGGCGACAGCCGGCTCGGGCGCTCGCTGCATACCGGGCTCGGCCTCCGTCGCGCGCAGGTCGGGCAGCTCGGCGTCCTCCTGTCGGCGCTCCTGCGCATCGCCATCCTCGTCTGGGCGGCGCTTCTCCTGTCCGGGCCGCTCGGGCCGGGCGCGAGCTCCCTGTTCTACCAGATCGGCTCCTCCGCCGAGATCCAGATCGGCGGCTTCACCATCGTGCCGGGCGCGATCCTGAAGGCGGCCGTGGTGCTCGCGGTCGGCATCGGCCTGATGCGCGTCGTGCGCCACTGGCTGGAGGAGCGATACCTGCCGGCGACCGACCTCGACCCCGGCGCGCGCAACTCGGTGTCGACGATCGTCACCTATGCCGGCATCCTGCTCGCCGGGTTCTGGGCGATCACGACGCTCGGCATCGGCGTCGAGCGCATCGCGCTGGTCGTCTCCGCCCTGTCGGTCGGTATCGGTTTTGGCCTCCAGGCGATCACGCAGAACTTCGTCTCCGGGCTGATCCTTCTCGCCGAGCGCCCGGTGAAGATCGGCGACACCGTGCGCATCGGCACCGACGAGGGCGACGTGAAGCGCATCAGCGTGCGCTCCACCGAGATCCAGATCGCCGACCGCTCGACCCTGATCGTGCCGAATTCCGAGCTGGTGACGAAATCGATCCGCAACATGACGCTGGCGGACCCTTTGGGGCGCATCCAGATCATGTTCTCCGTGCCGATCGACGCCGACGTCGCGGCGGTGCGCGGGGCGATCCTCGAAACCTATGCCGGGCACGAGGCGGTGCTGTCGGAGCCCGCGCCCTCCGTCTTCATCGACGGGATCGACGACGGCAAGGTGACCTTCAAGTCCTTCGCCTTCGTCGGCGGCCCGCGTCAGGTCTACGGCACGCGCAGCGCGATCCTCTTCACGCTCCTCGGTCGCTTCCGCTCCGAGGGCATTCCCCTCACCGCGCCGCCCGCCTGAGGCGGGCCGGTCAGGCGAGCGCCTCGCGATCCGCTTCGGTGCCGTGGCCGACCTCCTCGGCGCTGGGGCGGCGCAGGTGCAGGTAGCTCGGCTCGAAATTGGCGAGCCGCATCAGCGCGCCGAGGTCGTCGACCTGCAGCGAGCGCCCCTTCAGGACGATCAGCCCCTCGGCGCGCAGGTCCTGCAGCATCCGGTTGGTGTGGACGATCGAGATGCCGAGCGCATCCGACATGTCGGCCTGCGTGATCGGAAAGGGGCAGGCGCCGGTCTCGTCCACCAGCCCGATCGAGCGCATGCGCACGAAGGTCTCGCACAGGAGGTGGGCGACGCGCTCCGATCCCGTTCTCTGGCCGAGATTGGTCAGCCATTCGCGCGTCGTCGCCTCGCCCACCAGCTCGTTCCACCAGAAGGCGCGGCGCAGGCGCGGGCAGCGCGTCATCAGCGCCTCGATCTCGTCCGACCCGATCTGCGCGATGCGCAGCGGCGAGATGGCGCCGATCGAATGATCCATGACGCCGAGCACGTCGTTGTGAAGGTCGCAGAGGTCGCCGGGGATGAAGAAGGACAGGATCTGCCGCCGACCGTCCGGCAGGATCTTGTAGCGGCAGGCGAAGCCCTCGAGCACGAGATTGACGAAGCCGGGTTTCTGCCCCTGTGCGATGATGTCGTCGCGGCTGTTGAGGACGCGCAGCCGACGGCCGGCGAGCTCCTGCAGCGCCGAGCGTTCCTCGTCGGAGAGCGGCGCAAAATTCTGCAGTTTGCGGATGAGATAAACGACCAAGACCAGCCCTCCGGAACAGGCCCTTCCGAATGGATCGGAGATCGTTCGTCCATTAACTAGTTTAAGTTCCCGGGCCGCGGTGCGCGCCCCAGTCTGTCAGCCGTCCAACGATGCCCCATCCTTCTCGGGGACTGGAGGCGTCATGATCGATCCCACTTCCCTGTTCGTCGGCGCGGCCGAACCCGAGGCACGCGACCGAGAGCCGCGCCACGGCACCCGCCTGTTCGCGGTTCTGGCCGGCAGCTGGGCGGAGGCCGAGGCGCTGATCCGCGACGCCGTCGGGCGCGCGGACGCCGCCATCGTGCAGCGCGAGGACGCGCCCTCGCGCCTTTACGCGCAGCGCCTGCCGCTGCGCCCGCACGCCGCCGTCGAGTTCAGCCTGGAGCGGCGCGGCTGACGGCGCCTCAGCGGATCAGCCCGACGACGATCGGAACGATGAGGGCCGTCAGGAGCCCGTTCAGCGCCATCGCGAGCCCGGCGAAGGTGCCGGCCACGCCGTCCACCTGGAAGGCGCGGGCGGTGCCGATGCCGTGCGAGGCGAGGCCTGCGGCAAAGCCGCGCGCGGCATAATCGCGGACGCCGAGCGCGTTCATCAGGGGCGTGACGAGGATCGCGCCGATGATGCCGGTGGCGATCACGAAGACAGCGGTCAGCGCCGGGTCGCCGCCGATCTCGCCGGCGATGCCCATGGCGATGCCGGCGGTGACGGATTTAGGCGCGAGCGCGAGGAGCAGCGGCTGGGGCACGCCGAAGAGGAGCCCGAGCCCGACGGCCGAGCCGGTGGCGGCCAGCGCGCCGGCCGGCAGGGCAAGCAGCACCGGCCCCAGCATCGAGCGCACCAGCGCGCGGTTGCGCCAGAGCGGCACGGCGAGCGCGACGGTCGCCGGCCCCAGCATGAAATGGACGAACTGGGCGCCGGAGAAATAGGTGGCGTAGGGCGTGCCGGTCGCGACGAGGAGCGAGACGAGGACCGCGATCGACAGGAGGATCGGGTTGACCAGCGGATGGTCGCCGCTCGCCCGCGCGATGGCGCGCGCGGCGAGGAAGACGCCGATCGTCAGCGTCAGCCAGAGGAGCGGGCTCGCGGAGAGATAGACCCAGAGCTCGAAGAGGGACGCCCCGCCGTTCATGCGGCACCGCTTTCCCGCCGACGGCGGACGAGGCGGAAGACGCCGACGGTGACGAGGAGCGTCAGGACCGTCGAGAGGACAAGGGCCGCCAGCACGCCGGGCCCGTTGGCGAGGAGGAGATCGGGCGAGCGCGCGATGCCGACGCCCGCCGGCACGAACAGGAGGCCGAGATGGGACAGGAGCCCGTCGGCGACGCGGCCGACCGGCGCGTCCGCCGAAGCCACGCCTCCCGCGCGGCGGCGCTCGGTGAGGGCGAGGATGCCGAGCAGGAAGACGATGCCGAGCACCGGGCCCGGCACCGGAAGGCCGATCAGGCGGACGACGGTCTCGCCGGCCAGCTGACAGGCGAGAAGCACGAAGAGGCCGAGAAGCACGAGGGGCAGCCTTTCGGAAGGACGGAGGCGAGATCCGCCCTCCTTACGGGCTCGACCCCGCGCAAGCCAGCAGGCGGCCGCCTGACGCAGCGTTCAGCGCCGGTGCGTCAGGCGCCGGGCCGAGCCTCAGCCCAGCGCGCGCGCCAAGACGCGGCCAAGGCGCGCGGCGAAGGCGCGCGGGTCGGACGGCGCCTCGCCGTCGGCGACGCGCGCCTCGTCGAGAAGGAGGCGCGCGGCGTCCTCGCGCAGCGCGGCGTCGCCCGCACCCAGCCGCGAAAGCCGCGCGACGAGATCATGGCGCGGATTGACCTCGAGGATGGGCTTTGCGGCCGCGCCGCCGAGCCGGCCGGCGCTCGCCAGGAGACGCTCCAGCTGCCGGTCCATGCCGCGATCATTCGCCACGAGGCAGACGGCGCTGTCGGTCAGGCGCTCGCTGGCGCGCACGTCCGAGACGTCCTCGCCGAGCGTCTCCTTGAGATAGGCGATGAAGCCCTCGACCTCCGGCGCGGCCTCGGTGGAGGCGGGCTCGGCGCCCTCCCGGAGCGGCACGGCGCCGAGATCGGCAAGCCCCTGCGTCACCGAGCGCAGGGGCTTGCCCTCGAACTCGGGGACCATTGAGGTCCAGAAGCCGTCGACCTGATCCGTCAGGAGAAGAACCTCGATGCCGCGCGCGGCAAAGCCCTCGAGCTGCGGCGAGGCCTTCAGCCGCTCGGCATCCGCGCCGACGGCGTAGTAGATCGCCGCCTGACCCTCCTTCATGTCGGCGACGTAATCCTTGAGGCTGCGCCAGGCCGTCCCGCCCGTCGTGGTGTGGAAGCGGGCGAGGCCGAGAAGGGCGGCGCGCCGGTCCTCGTCCTCGTAGAGTCCTTCCTTCAGGACGGCGCCGAAGTTCTCCCAGACGCCGGCGTAGCGGTCCGGGTCGCTCTCCGCGAGCTTGCCCATCTCCGACAGGACGCGGCTCGTCACGCCCTTGCGGATCGCAGCGAGCACCCGGCTTTCCTGGATCATCTCGCGCGAGACGTTGAGCGGCAGGTCGGCCGAATCCACGAGGCCGCGCACGAAGCGCAGCCAGCGCGGCAGGATCTCGGTCTCGTCGGTGATGAAGACGCGCCGCACGTAGAGCTTCATGCGGCCGGCGCGCTCGGGATCGAAGAGATCGAAGGGCTTCGATCCCGGCACGAAGGCAAGCACCGTGTATTCGTGCAGGCCCTCGGCGCGATAGTGCAGCGTCAACGCCGGCTCGTCGAACTGGCCGGCGAGCGTGCGATAGGCGTCGGCGTAGTCGTCGGCCGAAATCTCGGACTTCGGCTTCGTCCACAGCGCCGCGCCGTCCGCGATGCGCCGCGGCTCGGCATCCGGCGCGGTCTTCAGCGCGATCGGCACCGGCACGTGGCCGGACTGGGCGCGCACGGTCTGTTCGATGGCGTGGGGCTCAAGATAGGTCCCGGCGTCCTCCTTGACGTGGAGCGTGACGCGGGTGCCGCGCGGCGGCGCCTCGGCCGGATGGGCGGCGCCGACCGTGAAGGTGCCGAGGCCGTCCGATGTCCAGCGTGCGGCCGTATCGCCGCTTGCGCGGCGCGAGACGACGTCCACCCGGTCGGCCACCATAAAGGCGGAATAGAAGCCGACGCCGAACTGCCCGATGAGCCGGCTCTCGCCGCCCTTCGCCTCCTCCGCCATCCGGTCCATGAAGGCGCGCGTGCCCGAACGCGCGATGGTGCCGAGCGCCTCGGTCATCTCGGTCTCGCTCATGCCGATGCCGTTGTCCTCGACGGTCAGCGTTCGCGCGGACGGATCGATCGTCAGGGTGATCAGCGGCTCGCCGCCCGCGCCGAGGAGTTCGGGCGCCGCGATCGCCTCGAAGCGCAGCTTCTCGCAGGCGTCGGCGGCGTTGGAGACGAGTTCGCGCAGGAACACGTCCTTGTCGGAATAGACCGAGTGCACCATCAGGTGCAGGAGCCGGGCGACGTCCGCCTCGAAGCTCTTCGTCGTCTCGCCCATACCCGTATCCGCCGTCATGCCGTGTCCCTCTCTGGCCGCAAACCGAGCCGCGACATGGCGGCTCGGGGCTGAGGTTTCAAGCGGCGGAGGGCCGTGTCAGATGTCGAAGTTCTGCGGCAGGAGCACAAGGTCGCGCACCACCGTGTTGCGCGGGCGCGTCAGCATGAAGAGGACGGCCTCGGCGACCTCGACCGGCTGGAACAGCGCGCCGTTCTCGATCGCCCGCTTCAGGTTCTCGGCCGGCCAGTCCTGGACGAGCGGCGTCACCACCGGTCCCGGCGCGATCGCGCCGACGCGCACGCCGTGCTTGGCCACCTGCCGGCGCACGGCATGGGTGAAGGCCTGCACCGCGTGCTTGGAGGCGGTATAGACCGGCTCCCAGGGGATCGCCTGATGGCCGGCGACCGAACTCGTGACGATCACGTCGCCGGTGCCGCGGCCGATCATGTGCGGCAGCACGGCATGGACGCCGCGGAACACGGCGTTGACGTTGAGGTTCAGCATCCGGTCGAAGGCGTCGGCGTTGCCGTCCACGAGGTCGCCGCCGATGTAGGAGCCGGCATTGGCGTGGAAGATGTCGAGCTGGCCGGCCTCCTCCAGGATGCGCGGCAGCATCGTGTCGGTGCTCGCGGCATCGGTGATGTCCACCTTCAGCGCGCTCGCGCCCGCGCCGAGATCGGCGACCGCCTTGTCGAGGCGCTCGTCGTTGTTGTCGACGATGAAGACGCGCGCCCCGTTCGCCAGCATAATGCGGGCGCATTCGAGGCCGATGCCCGAGGCGCCGCCCGTGACGGCCGCGACCTTGCCCGCGAGTTTCTCTGCCATGTCGATGGTTCCTCCCTTGAAAATTCGTCAGCGCCTGACGCGTCGGTCAACGCGTGACCCGCTGGTCAGCGGGTGAGATATCCGCCGTCGACCGGCAGGACGGCGCCGGTCACGTAGCTTGCGGCGGGCGAGCAGAGGAACAGCGCGCAGGCCGCGACCTCCTCTGGCTGGCCGTAACGACCCATCGGCGTCATCCGCCGCCAGACCGGGTCCCAGTCCGGGTTGTCGAAGCCGCCGCGCGTCATGTCCGTATCGATATAGCCGGGCGCCACGGCGTTGACGCGCACGCCGTCCGGCGCGAACTCGCTGGCGAGCGATTTCGTCAGCATGTGCACCGCGGCCTTGGACGCGTTGTAAGCCGCCTGGTTCTGCGGAATGTTGGAGATGAAGCCGGACACCGATCCGACGTTGAGGATCACGCCCTCGCCCGCCGCCTTCAGGTGCGGCAGCGCCTCCCGGCAGAAGCGGAAGACGGAGGCGACGTTGGTCGAAAGGATCAGCTCCAGCCGCTCGTCGTCGAAGGTTTCGGTGTGGCCGTGCGAGGCGACGCCGGCATTGTTGACGAGGATGTCGATGCGCCTGAAGCGCTCGATGCATTGGGCGACCGCGCGCGCCGGCATGTCCGGGTCGCGCACGTCGCCCCGCGCCACATCGAACTCGGTGCCTGAGACGCGAAGCTCCGCCTCGCCGTCCGGGTTGTCGCGCCGGGCGGTGACGAGGCAGCGTGCGCCGGCATGCCCAAGCGCTTTCGCGATGGCGAGCCCGATGCCCCGGTTGCCGCCGGTGACGAGGGCGACCTTTCCGTCCAGTCGAAACCGATCGAGCATGGTGTGTGGTCTCCCGTCAGACATGGGCGGGTTCGGCGTCGGCCGCCAGGAACCGCTGGTGAAGGATGCAGGCGGCGCCGAAGGCCGCCCCGAAGGTCGGGTCGGCGTTGACGACGATGCCGGGCATGGGAAAGCCGGGGTCCTGGATGCGTGCCCAGTGCGCGGCGACGCGCGCGCCGACGAGCGGATAGAGCGCGGCCAGGGAACCGCCGAGCACGATCTGGTCGGGGTCGACGAGCCGGCAGCCCTGCGATAGGCCAAAGGCGAGCGAGCGCGCCCAGCCTTCCGCGATCGCGACGGCGCCCGGCGCGCGGTCCTTCACCTCGCCGAGGAACGCCTCCAGCGTCGCCGCGCCGTCGGGCACGCTGGCACGCCAGGCGGAGAGGACCCCGTCGAGCCCGACGAGTTCCTCCAGCCGCCGCAAGGTCCCGTCGCCGGCCGGAACGAGAAGGTGGCCGATTTCGCCGGCGAGCCCGTGGCCGCCCCGGAACAGCGCGCCGTCGACGAGGATGCCGCCGCCGACGCCGGTCTCCAGCACAAGCGCCAGCGTGACGCCGAGCCGCGCGGCATCCCGCCCGTAGGCGTCGCCGATCGCGAAGGCGTTGGCATCGTTCTCGGCGGCGACCGGCACGCTGTCCGGCAGGTGAGCGCGCATCAGCGCCGCGGGATGGACATCGCGCCAGCCGAGGAGCGGGGCGACCCGCACGCGCCCGCCGCGCTCCATCTGCGCGGGGACGGCGATACCGAACCCCTCGCAGCGCGCCCAGCCGTCCGACGGCAGCGCGTCGGCGGCCAGCCGCGCGGCGGTCTCGAAGGCGTCGTCGAGCCCCGCCGCCGGCGCGTCGAAGGCGGCGATGCGCTGCGCGACGATCGTGCCCGACAGGTCGATCGCGACGAAGCTGATATGCTCGACGCCGATCTCGACGCCGGCAAAGAACACGGCGTCCGGCTGGAGTTCGAGGAGGATGCCCGGCCGCCCCGCCCGGCCCTTGGCCGCGCGCTCCGTCCCGTCCGGCGCGTCGGCCACCTCTCGCACCAGCCCCTCGGCGGTGAGCGCGGCGACGATGTGGCCGGACGAGGAGCGGTTGAGCCCGAGGACGCGCGCCAGATCCGCGCGGCTCAGCCGCCCGAAGCGGTGGAGCGCGCGCAGCGCCGCCATCTCGCTGCCCTGCCGGACGCGGCGGAGTGCGGGATCGAGGGAGGCGGCGTGCGACACGGGCGCTCCCGTCGGCTTACGGCCGCGCGTTGGTGGCGCGGCGGCGCTTGGCTTCGTCCTGCTTCAGCTCGATGAAGGTCTTGGCATGGCGGGCGAGCGGCATGTTGTCGGTCCAGGTGTCGCGCCAGATCGCGCAGGCGAGCGAGAGCGCCTCGTCCACCACGGCGGAGGAGAAGGACTCGAACGTGATGTTTCTGGCGTAGTCGATATCGAGGAGCGCGTCGAAGATCAGCTCGAAGTCGATCACGCCGTCGCCGAGATAGCCGCGGTTGCTCTCGCCGATATGGAAGTAGCCGAGCTTGTCGCCGGCCAGCCGCAGGGCGGCGGCCGGGTTCGCCTCCTCGATGTTCATATGGAACGTGTCGAGGTGGAGCCGCACATGATCGGAGCCGGTCTTCTCGATGAAGTCGAGCCCTTGCGCGGTGGTGTTGAGGACGTTGCTCTCGAAGCGGTTGACGACCTCGAGCACGAGGTCGACGCCGGCGTCCTTGGCGATGTCGGCGGTCTTGGCGATGGCCGCGATCGCGTTCTGGCGGCCGCGCTCGGTCGGCATCGCGCCGTATTTCGTGTGGGCGGAGTAGAGGATGCCGCCGAGCGTCTTGCCGCCCACGTCGCGCACCGCCTTGACGGCGTCGGCGAGCAGCGCCTCGCCCGCCTTCACCACGCCCGCGTCGGTGCTCGACACGTCGGCCGCGAGCGGCAGGCCCATGGTGACGGCGATCTCGATGTCGAGCGAGCGCGCCTTTTCTCCCAGCCGGTCGAGGTCGAACTTCTCGGGGCGCAGGTAGGCGAACTCGATGAGGCGATAGCCGCATTCGGCTGAGCGGTCGAGCGCGCGCTCCAGTTCGTCCTGCGTTCCGCCGCCCGTCCAGACGAACGAATGGATCCCCAGCCGCTTCATCGCGCGCTCCCTTATTGTTGGATTGCGCAACAAAATCTCCGCAACCGCGATTTGTCAAGCGACCCGTCGTGTTGCGCCGCAAAGCATCGTATTTGCGCTGCAGCAAGGCTGTATTTTGCGACTGCTCGCCCTCGAACAAGCGCGAAGGTTATGCCCAAGTCTCAGATGCAGCGTTTCTTGCGCCAGATGCAACATAATATGACAGATCGCGCAACAAATGTTGTGCACGGGCTCGTGATGGTCTAGGCATGAGGGCACGGCCTTCCCGCCCGGCGCGTCCGGCGGACCGATGGCCCGCTTTTCCAAAAGGAGAAACCGCCCGGTCAACAAGGGCGGGAGCAACGCGCCGCCGGACAAGGCGGACCTTCGGGAGGAACGACACTCATGAAGCGAAATCTCAGCACCAGCCTGATCGCCCTGACGATCGGCCTCGTCGGCGGCCTGTCCGCCGCGCATGCCGACTTCTGGTCCGACGCCGGCGCAAAGTTCAAGGGCGTGACGCTGCACGGCGTGACCGAGAGCACGCCGCCGTCGAACTACGTCAAGGACGTGCTCGCCAAGCAGTTCGAGGAAAAGACCGGCATCAAGGTCGAGCTGGAAACCACCTCGTGGGACCAGATGTACGACAAGGCCATCAAGGACATGGAGGCCAAGACCGGCATCTATGACATGGTCTACATCGAGCAGGACATCGTCTACGCCTACCTACAGCGCAACTTCCTGACCGACATCACCAAGACGCTGGCCGGCAAGCCGGACCTCAAGGCGCCGGAGTTCGACGAGAAGAACTTCACCACCTTCGCCGACTATTTCCGCGGCACCGACAACGACCTCTTCGGCGTGCCGATGGAGGCCTTCATCAAGATCTACCTCTACCGCAAGGACCTCTTCGACGATCCGAAGATCAAGGAGGCCTTCAAGGCGAAGACCGGCAAGGACCTTGCGCCCGCCAAGACGCACGAGGACTACACCCAGATCGCCGAGTTCTTCACCGAATACGGCAAGGAGAACGGCGGGCAGCTCTGGGGCACGACGAGCCAGGCGCATACCGGCCACCCCGCCTCCTGGTACGAATACGTCGAGTCCGTCGCGCCGACCTTCGGCGTCTACAACTGGGGCATCAACGCCGACCAGAACTACGCCGCCACGGTCGAGCACGGCGGTACGATGAACAGCGACAAGGCCAAGGCCGCGCTGAAGTACTTCCTGCACCTGCGCGACATCGCGCCGCCGGAATCGGCCGCCTCGACCTGGTCCGAGGTCGCGACGACCTTTGCCGCGGGCCGCGCCGCGCAGGGCCTCGTCTACGGCGAGAACGCCGCCTGGATCGCGTCCGACCCGTCGAAGTCCAAGGTCGTCGGCAATGTCGGCATCGCGCTGCCCCCGCTCTCGGACGGCGTCATGGCCGACGCGGAGTCGGGCAAGGGCTACATCGGCTACTACGACGGCGGCGCCTTCGGCATCCCCGTCACCGCCAAGAACCAGGACGCCGCGCTCCTCTTCCTCCAGTACATCGGCCAGAACTCGGTGCAGCCGGACTGGGCCGTCGTGGCGCCGCGCATCACCAACACCGCCACCTACGACGATCCGAAGGTGAAGGAGATGGACGCCAAGCTGGGCGGCTACTACACGATGATGAAGAACGACGGGAAGCTGTTCGCCGGCGCGCCGAAGTATCCGTTCCATGCGCAGGTCCGCGAGACCGTCGCGCCGATCTTCTACCGCATCCTGACCGGCGAGGTCGGACCGGACGAAGGCCTCGACGAGATGGCCGCCGCGGCCGAAGAGGAACTGACCAGCCTCGGCTACCGCAAGTAGGCCGAAGGCTTCGGGGCCGCCGGCATCGCCGGCGGCATCCCTGACGCTCTCCTCCGGGGTCGGCGAACGAGCCGCCCCCGGAGCGACCGCGACCGAGCAGGGCGCCTGTCCGCGGGCCGCCGCACGCCCCCTTCGCGTGCGCCCTCCCCCTTGCCCGGATCCTCGACCGCGAGCCCCTCGAGAGGATGGTTCCCATGCGTTCCAACAAGGTCGGCTGGCTGCTCCTCGCCCCGACGATCATCATCCTGGCGACCTTCGGCATCGTGCCGTTCATCTACGTGCTCTACGTCGCGTTCCACCAATGGAACCCGTTCGGCGCCAGCCCGGACATGATCTTCAACGGCGCCAACAACTTCCGCCGCCTCGTCTTCGACAAGGCGTTCCTCACGGCCATCTGGTACACGCTGAAGTTCGCCTTCTTCGCGGTCGCCTCCGAAGTCATCATCGGCTACCTCCTCGCCCAGCTCTTCATGAAGGAGTTTCCCGGGCGCGGCTTCTTCCGCACGATCCACACCCTGCCGCTGATCGTCGCCCCGATCGTCGTCGGCTCGGTCTGGCGCCTCCTCACGACGCCTTCGATCGGTATCATCCCCTATTATCTCAACGCCTGGTTCGGCTACGAGCTGAACATCGGGCGCGACGCCGGCGCCGCCTTCGTCCTCACCGTCATCATGGACATCTGGCACTGGACGCCGCTCGTCACGCTGACGCTGCTCGCCGCCCTCGTGTCGCTCCCCAAGGAGCCCTTCGAGCAGGCGCAGATCGACGGCGCCAGCCGCTGGCAGGTGTTCTGGCACATCACCCTGCCGATGATCCGCCCGGCGATCCTCGCCACCGTCTTCATCCGCCTGATGGACGCGCTGCGCACCGTCGACGAGGTGTGGATGCTCACCGGCGGCGGCCCGGGCGCGGCCACCCGCTACATCGGCCTCCACATCTGGAAGGTCGTGTTCCCGAAGACCGACTACGGCTACGGCTCGGCGATCTCGGTGATCGTCCTCTACCTCACGCTCGTGATGTGCTGGATCCTCTACGTCGCTCTGGTCGCCCCCCGCACCCGCAAGAAGAGGACGTTCTGATGCGCCAGTCGCGCCCCTTCGTCTCGATCCTCCTGTGGATCGCGCTCTCCTTCCTCACCCTCTTTCCGATCTACTGGCTGTTCGTGATCTCGGTGAAGCCGGCGGTGGACCTCTTCACGACGCCGAGCGTCCTCCTCGACACCGTGTTCTGGGACAACTACGCCAACGTCCTCGGCAACGAGACGCTGCGCCGCTACATGATCAACTCGATCATCATCTCGAGCGGCAACGCGGTCCTCTGCACCACGCTCGCCTTCATGGCCTGCTACGCGCTGTCGCGATACGATCTCGGCGGCAAGGAGAACATCTTCTTCTGGACGATCACCAACCGCATGGCGCCGGCGGCGGTCTTCCTCCTCCCCTTCTTCCTCCTGTTCACGCAGGTCTTCGCGATCGGCGACTTCAAGCTCTACGACACGCGGATCGGCATGATCCTCCTCTACTGCACCTTCAACCTGCCGTTCGCGATCTGGACGCTCCGGCCCACGATCGACGGGCTGCCGAAGGAGCTCGACGAGGCGGCGACCGTCGACGGCGCCTCGACCTGGCAAGTGATCCGCGAGGTGATCTTCCCGCTGGCGCGTCCGGGACTCGCCGTCACGCTGATCCTCACCTGGGTCTTCGCCTGGAACGAGTTCCTCCTGGCCGCCACGCTGACGAGCTTCAACGCCCGCACCATCACCACGGGCCTGTCGGAATACGTCACCACCACCGGCACCGAATGGGGCACGATGGCCTCGATCGCCATCATCACTCTCATTCCCGCCCTCGTCGTCTTCGCCGTCGTGCAGCGCCACATCGTGGCCGGCCTCACCTTCGGCGCGGTGAAGGAGTAATCCAATGGACAAGACCGTCGACCTCGACGCCGCCGACGAGGAAGCCAGCGCCAAGCCGCCCGCGCCGCGCCACGGCTTCCTGCCGATCACCACCAACTGGTTCGACCGGCTCTTCATCGGGATCTACCTCTTCGTCGCGCTGGAGCTTCTCTGGATGCGCTTCCTGGAGCAGGCGATCCCGCTCACCGTCTGCCACATCGTGGCGATCGCGCTCGGCGCGCTGATCGTCTGGAAGGGCTGAGCGGGCTCCTCGCCCGGCTCGCCCGACACGCCCCTCACTTCCCAAGGTTCCCCATGGCACAGGTCACCATCCAGAACGTCGTCAAGCGCTACGGCCAGGTGCAGGTCATGCACGGCGTCGACGTCGATGTCGGCGACGGGCAGTTCGTGGTGCTGGTCGGCCCGTCCGGCTGCGGCAAGTCCACGCTGCTCCGCATGATCGCCGGGCTGGAGCCGATCTCGGGCGGCACGATCTCGATCGGCGGGCGCGTCGTCAACGACGTCGCCCCGAAAGACCGCGACATCGCCATGGTATTCCAGTCCTACGCTCTCTACCCCCACAAGACGGTCGCCGAGAACATGGGCTTCGCGCTCAAGATCAAGGGCGCGCCGAAATCCGAGATCGAGCAGAAGGTGAGGAAGGCCGCCTCGATCCTCGATCTGGAAAAGTATCTCGACCGCTACCCGAAGGAGCTGTCCGGCGGCCAGCGCCAGCGCGTCGCCATGGGCCGGGCCATCGTGCGCGATCCGCAGGTGTTCCTCTTCGACGAGCCGCTCTCCAACCTCGACGCCAAGCTGCGCGTCGCCATGCGCGTCGAGATCAAGGAACTCCACCAGCGGCTGAAGACGACGATCGTCTACGTCACGCACGACCAGATCGAGGCGATGACCATGGCCGACAAGATCGTCGTCATGCGCGACGGGCGCGTCGAGCAGATCGGCGCCCCGCTGGACCTCTACGACAACCCGGTCAACACGTTCGTCGCCGGCTTCATCGGCTCGCCAGCCATGAACTTCGTCCACGGGCGGATCGAGGCGGGACCGAACGGCTCGGTCTTCGCCGCCGACGGCGGCGCCCGCCTGCCGCTCGGGGAAAGACATGTCGAGCCCGGCCGCACCGTCACCTACGGCATCCGCCCCGAGCACATCGACATCGGACCGGGCGGCGTCCCCGCGCGCGTCTCGGTGCTGGAGCCGACCGGCTCGGAAACGCAGGTCTTCGCCAAGGTCGGCAAGGATTCGCTCGATGCCGTGGTCAAGGACCGGATCGGCGCGCAGCCGGGCGAGGAGGTCTCCTTCGTGATCGACACGCGCCGCGTCCACCTCTTCGACCGCGAGACGGGGCGCCGGCTGTGAGCGCCGACTTTTCCGGCAAGCGCGTCGTCGTCACCGGCGCCGGCAAGGGCATCGGGCGCGCCACCGCGCTGATGCTGGCAAGGCGCGGCGCCCATGTGATCGCGCTGACCCGCTCGGGCGCCGACCTCGAAACCCTGAAGGCCGAGACGTCCTGCGAGACCGTCGTCGTCGACCTCGCCGATCCGCAAGCGACGCGCGCGGCGGCAAGGCAGGCGCTGCCCGCCGATCTTCTCGTCAACTGCGCCGGCACGACCGAGCTCGAATCCTTCCTCGACGTCTCCGTCGAGAACTTCGACCTCCTCTACGCCGTCAACACGCGCGCACCAATGATCATCGCGCAGGAATACGCCCGCGAGCGGGTGGCGGCGGGCCGGCCCGGTGCGATCGTCAACGTGTCGAGCTGCGCCTCGTTCGTCGGCATTCCCGATCACGCCGCCTACTGCGCCTCCAAGGCCGGGCTCGACGGGCTGACCCGCGTCATGGCGAAGGAGCTCGGGCCGATGGGCATCCGCGTCAACGGCCTCCATCCCACCGTCACGCTGACGCCGATGGCGGTGAAGGCCTGGAGCGACCCGGACAAGGCCGCCACCATGCTCTCGCGCATCCCGCTCGGTCGCTTTGCCGAGCCGGACGACATCGCCGAGGTGATCCTGTTCCTCCTGTCGGACGCCGCCGCCATGGTCCACGGCCTGTCGATGCCGGTGGACGGCGGGTTCATGATCGCCTGACGTGATGACGGGCGAGGCTGCCGCACGTTCTGCGCCCCGGCGCTGCCTCGTCTTCGACCTCGGCGGCGGCTCCGGCCGGGCGATCCTCGCCGACCTCGACGGCGCAACGATCGAGCTCACCGAGATCCACCGCTTCGCCGGCTACGAGACCAGTCTTCCCGACGGGCCGGCCTGGGATCTTGGCGTCCTGTTCGAAGGGGTTGAGGCCGGCCTTGCCGCGGCCGCGCGCGCCGGCGGCGTCGAGACGGTCGGGGTGGACAGCTGGGGCGTCGACTTCGCCCTCCTCGCGGAGGACGGCGTGCCGGTGGACCAGCCGCGCACCCATCGCCATGAGCGCGGCGCCAGAGGGATGGCGGCACTTCGGGCCGAGCATGCGATGATCGCGAGGACCACCGGCGCGCAGATCCTGCCCTTCGTTACCCTCTTCCACCTGCAGGACTGGACGGCGAATCACCCGGCCGAGGCGGCGCGTGCCCGTCATGTCCTGATGATCGCCGACCTCGTCGCCCATCACCTGTCGGGGCGGGCGGCCTGCGAGGCGACGCTGGCGCGCACCTCCGGCCTCGTCGATCTCGCGACGGGAACCTGGGCGCCCGAACTCCTGGCGCTTGCGGGCCTCGAGGCGAAGCCCTTCGGCGCGATCGTGCCGGCCGGAACGGTGCTCGGAGCCTTGCGCGACGACCTCGCGTGTCTCGGGCTCGGCTCCGTGCCGGTGGTCGTCGTCGCCGCGCACGATACGGCGAGCGCCGCGCTGGCGCTGGCCTGCGAGGACGACGAGGCCTTCCTGATCGCGGGCTCCTGGAACCTCCTCGGGGTGGAGGTGGCGGACGGCGGGTTGCCGGCGGGCGCGCGCGAGGCCGGCTTCGGGCTGGAGGGCGGCGTCGAAGAACGGGCCATTCTCGTGCGCAGCCTGCAGGGGCTGCATCTCCTGCGCCGGCTGCGCGCCGCTTGGGAACGGCGCACCGGCGAGGATATCCCCTTCGAAGCCTGGGGCCGCCTGGCACTCGCGGAGCCTCCCGCACTCGTAGTGCCCGATCTCTCCGACCCCGCCTTCATGGACCCCGCCGACCTTCTGGAGACGCTCGGCACCGTGTGCCCGGCGCTGCGCCGGGACGCGCCCGGCCCGGTCGCCCGCGCGCTCTACGAGGGTCTGGCGCGGGACGTCGCCGCCGGTCTCATGGCGATCGAGCGCCTGCGCGGCCACCCCGTCCGGCGCCTCCGGCTCGGCGGCGGCGGCGCGCGGGACGAAGCGCTCTGCGCGCTTGTCGCGCGACGCACCGGCCGCCCGGTTCTCGCCGGCCCGGTGGAGGCGAGCGCCATCGGCAACGCCCTCGTCCAGTTCGCGGCGCTCGGCGCCTTTCCTTCCATCACCGCCGGCCGGACCGCCCTGCGCGCCGTCATGTCGCTCCGTTGGTTCGAAGCCGCTCAAGAGGACCATCCCGCATGAGCCAAGACATAGACGCCCTGAAACGGATGATGTGCGATATCGGCCGACGCGCCTGGGACAAGGGCATGGGCGCGGCCAACGACGGCAACATCACCGTCCTCCTCGACGACGGCACGTTCCTGTGCACGCCGACCAACACGTCCAAGGGCTTCATGACGCCCGACATGATCTGCCGGATAGACCGCACGGGCGCGCCCGTCGTGGAGAGCCGCTGGAAGCCCTCGTCCGAGACGCGCATGCATCTGTGCGTCTACGAGGCGCGGCCGGACGTGCGCTCGGTGGTACACGCCCACCCGCTTTACGCCACGGTGCACGCGATTTGCGGCAAGCCGCTGACGCAGCAGATCATGCCGGAATCCACGATGTTCCTCGGCGAGGTGCCGCTGACGCCCTACGGACTGCCCTCGACGGACGAGCTGTCGGACGCGATCCGCCCCTATCTCGCCCGCCACGACGCGCTGCTCCTCCAGAACCACGGCGCGCTCACCTGCGGCCACGACCTCCAGTCCGCCTGGTTCAAGATGGAAGCGCTCGACTACTACGCCAAGGTCGTCTTCCTCGCCTCGCAGTACGGCGGCGCGCACGAGTTCGACCAACACGAGGTCGACCAGCTGATCGCGCTGAAGAACCAGCGCTTCCCGGCCCCCGGCCGCCATCCCTTCATCGATCGCTGAGGAGATAGACATGTTCCAGGAGAAGTTCCGGCTGGACGGCCGCACGGCCGTCGTCACCGGCGGCGGGCGCGGCATCGGCCTGTCGATCGCGGAAGCCTTGGCCGAGTTCGGCGCGCGCATCGTCATCGCCGACATCGACCGCGAGGTGGCCGATCGGGGCCTCGCCGCCCTGCGGGCCAAGGGCTTCGAGGCGGAAGCGCATGTCCTCGACGTGACGAAACCGCAGGACGTCGAGGCCTTCGCCGAGACGATCGTCGCCGCGCACGGGCGCGTCCATATCCTCGTCGCCAACGCCGGCATCGCGATGTCCGGCGTCGCGGCGGAAGACACCGAGGACGAGCGCTGGCTGAAGGTCAACGACGTCAACTACAACGGCGTCTTCTGGTGCAACCGCGCCTTCGGCCGGCACATGCTGAAGGCCGGCGGCGGGTCGATCGTCAACATCGGCTCGATGTCGGGCTACATCTCTAACCGGCCGCAGAAGCAGACCTACTACAACGCCTCCAAGGCCGCCGTGCACCAGATGACGTCCTCGCTGGCCGCCGAATGGGGCGACCGGGGCGTGCGCGTCAACGCGGTGGCGCCAACCTACATCGAGACGGAGATGACGAGCTACCGCGAGGACAACGACGGCATGATCGACGTCTGGCTGCGCGACACGCCCATGCACCGCATGGGCCAGCCGCACGAGATCGCCTCCGTCGTCCACTTCCTCGCGTCCGACGCCTCCAGCCTGATGACCGGCACGACGGTACTGGCCGACGCCGGCTTCACCTGCTGGTAGGGCTCCACTGCCCCATCGCTGAACCGACTTTTCGGGCCGGTTCATGCGGTGCCGGAACAAGCGCTCGATCACTGAGCGGGCTGTCGCCGCGCGGCGCTGCTACCCCTTGGCGATGATCTCCAGCGTCCCGTCCGGGGCTTGCGAGACCGCGAGCGCGTCGTAGCCGGACACGCTCGGATGGGGCGTCTCGAGCCGGTGGCTGTGGGTGGCGTCGATGACGAGCACGGCCGCGCCCGCCACCTCGCCCGCCCGGATCCCGGCGGGAGCGTCCTCGAACACGAGGCACGCCTCGATGGGCACGCCGAGCTTCCTCGCGCCGAGCAGGAAGCAGTCGGGCGCCGGCTTGCCGTTCGAGACGTCCTCGCCGGTCACCATCAGCGGCGGAACGGGCAGGCCGGCGATGGCGAGCCGCTTCTCGGCGAGCGCGCGCGGCGCCGAGGTGACGATCGTCCAGCGCTCCGCCGGCAGCGACTTCAAGAAGATCGCGGCGCCCGCGATCTCCACGATCCCCTCGACGTCGTCGATCTCGGCCTGCACCAGCCCGGCGATCTCCGCCTCCAGCACCGCCTCCGGAATGCCGACGCGGCGCATCGTCTCGATCGCCCGCATGCCGTGGATCGTCGGCAGGAAGCTGTCGACGTCGAGCCCCTGGCGGCGGGCCCAGGCCCCCCACACCCGTTCGGCCGCCACGATCGAATTCAGGATCGTGCCGTCCATATCAAACAGGAAGGCGCCGAAGCGACGGCCGGGGAAAGGGTGCTGCGCCATGGAAACCGGAACCGGAGGGACGATACCCCTCCTTGCCGCAAAGGACGCCGTGCCACAAGCATCCCCCGTCCGGCGGGGGCGATGTCGAGGCCTCGAGGCGGGCCGGGCGGGCGCCGGGCGAGGGTCAGGCGCTGCCGAAGGCCGGGCACCGGGGGGCCGCGACTCAGACGCGCCGGCAGCCCCCCGCACGAGGCTCCGTCAGGACCTCTTCGACGGCCTGAAGAAGGCCTTGGGGCCGGGGGACGGCGAGGGATTGGGGCCGCCGGCCGGGAGCCGAGCGGAGCCCGTGCAGCGCTGCGGTGATCATCGGCGACGACGCCGGGTTGGTCGAAGACCCGGCAGACCGCCCCCCATGAGGTTTCGTCAGGACCTCTTAATGTCGCCACGGATATGCTCGCGTTCCGCAAGCCCGCCGGCATGCGGCACGGAACCTTCGACGATGATCCGCAATCTTCAATACCTGCGCGGGATCGCCGCCCTGATGGTCGTGGTCTTCCACGTCACCTGCGGCGCGGGGCGGCTCGGCGAGGGCGTCCATCTCTCCTGCTTTTCCCTCGGCTTCGTCGGCGTCGACCTGTTCTTCGTCCTGTCCGGCTTCATCATCTGCGTGACGACGCGGGACGCGGCCAGCGCCCGGCCGCTCGACTTCCTTGCGCGACGCTTCCTGCGCGTCGCCCCGCCCTACTGGCTTCTCACGGCGCTCGTCGCCAACGTCGCCGTGCTGATGCCGGGCCTGTCGGGCGCGACGGTCTTCGTGCCGTGGCACACGTTCGCCTCCTTCGCCTTCTGGCCGACCCTCCATCCCGTCATCGGCCTCTACAACCCGTTGCTCCTCGTCGGCTGGACGCTGAACTACGAGATGGCCTTCTATGCGCTCTTCGCCATCGCCCTCTGCCTGCCGGCGCGGGGGCAGGTGCCGGCCGCCTGCGGCGCGCTGGCGCTGCTGGCGCTGGCGGGCCTCGCGCTCCGGCCCGGCGGGGCGGCCGGCTTCTACACCGATCCGGTGATCCTCGAGTTCGCGCTCGGCCTCGGGATCGGCACGCTCCACGGCACGGGCCTTCGCCTGCCGCGCGCGGCGTGCCTCGCCCTCGTCGCGGCCGGCGCCCTCCTGATGCTCGGCGCGGTGCAGGCGAACCGCCTGCCGACCGCGGGCGTCCCCGCCGCCCTCGTCGTTGCCGGCGCGGTCTTTGCCGAACGTGCAGCCGGCCCGTGGCACATCCCGTTCCTGCAGCGCCTCGGCGACGCCTCCTATTCGATCTACCTCGTCCACCTGCCGATCGCCCCCCTCGCGCAGATCGCCTGGCGGCGGCTGGGGCTCGGCGCGGAGGGGGTCATGAGCCTTCTCTACAGCGCCGCGGCGGTGCTCGTGTGCCTGGCCGCCGGGCTCGCGTTCCATCGCCTCGTCGAAGCCCCGCTCGGCCGGCTCCTGCGTCCCACTTTCCAGCGGCGCGCCGCCGGCGTGCGGTCCGTCGCCGCGCAGCCCGTTACCTGAGCGGCCAGCAGCCGGAACTTCTCAGCCCCGGCGCGAGTTGGGCTCCTGATTTCTCGATGGAGCAGGATATGATCGCGCGCCCCGTACAATACCGGCCAGAGGTCGAGTTCGTCGATCCGGGCGAGAGCGAGACCGTCGAGGGCCTGAAGGACACGTTCGACACGATCCTGGAGCGCACGGCCGAGGACTACGGCCACGCCGTGCGCTCGGTGCACGCGAAGTCGCACGGCATCCTGGAGGGCGAGCTGCGGATCGACGAAGGTCTGCCGCCCGAGCTGGCGCAGGGTCTCTTCGCCAAGGCCGGCACCCACAAGGTGTTCCTGCGCATGTCGACCAATGCGGGCGACATTCTGCCCGACGCGATCAGCCTGCCGCGCGGCCTTGCGATCAAGGTGCTGGACGTTCCCGGCGAGCGGCTGCCGGGCTCGGAAGGCACGGCGCAGGACTTCGTCATGGTCAACGCGCCGGTGTTCCAGGCGAAGAGCGCCAAGGAGTTCCTCGGCAGCCTCAAGCTCCTCGCCGCCACGACCGACCGGATCGAGGGCACCAAGAAGGTCGCTTCGAAGGTGCTGCGCGGCGTGCGCACGGCGCTGGAGACGGTCGGCATCGAGAGCCCGACCGTCAACACGCTCGGCGGCGCGCCGAACGTCGAGCCGCTCGGAGAGACCTACTATTCCACGACGCCGTTCCGCTACGGCGAGCATATCGCCAAGTTCAGCCTGAAGCCCGTGGCTCCCGCGATGACGGCGCTGACCGGCCACGAGATCGAGGTCAAGGGCCGCGAGAATGCGGTGCGTGAGGAGGTGCGGCGCGAGATGGCTGGCATCGACGCCGAGTGGGAATTCCGCGTCCAGCTCTGCCGCGACCTCGACCGGCAGCCGGTCGAGGATGCGACCGTCGCCTGGGACGAGACCGAGGCCCCCTTCCAGCGCGTCGGCACCATCCGCGCCAGGGCGCAGGACAGCTGGGACGACGCCCGCGTGCAGACGGTCAACGAGGAGATGCGCTTCTCCGTCTGGACCGGCATCGCGGACCATCAGCCGCTCGGCAACATCAACCGCGCCCGCCGCGAGCCCTACCGCCATTCGGCCGACTTCCGCGCCCGGTTCAACGGCTGCCCGTATCACGAGCCGTCGTGACCGATATCTGAGCGAAAGGGCCGCGGCGTCGAACCGGCGTGGCCCTCGTGCGTTGCGTCAGACTGCAAGGAGACTTCGATCGATGACGCTTCGCCCGACCCTGACCGCCGCCGCCCTTCTCGCCGTCCTCGGCCTTGCCGCCTGCAAGGACAACGGCACGGTGGAAACGCAGCCGGGCGCCGGCTCAGCGGCGACGCAGACCCTGACGCAGAGCCAGCAATCCTCCGCCTCGGACGGCAGCGGCGGCGACGCGCACGCCGGCCACTGACGCGCTGAAGCCATGACCGCGCCGGACCACGATCCTCGCGTCCTCGCCGAACGCCTCGACGGCTGGCCGGACGGGCATTGCGAGGGCTCGTTCGAGGGGCGGCGTTTCGGCGTGACGCTGCACCGGTCCGGCGACGGTCGCCGGATCTGGCTCTACGGCGAGGAGCGGGGCGGCGGCGGCATCGTCAGCGCCAACCTCTACCGTCTGGCGGACGGCGAGGCGCTCCTGCGCCCCTGCGAGATGCCGGCCGAGGTCGTTGCTCGCTTCGTCCTCGGCTTCCGGCCGGAAACGCCGTCGTAACTCTTCGTTAACCCCATCCGCCGAGGCTAATCCGTTCCCGCAACGGACCGGAGACGCCTCATGCGCCGTTCATCCCCCTCGCCCCGCCTTGGCATCGCCGTCGGCATGCTGGCCCTCGCCCTTCCCCTGATCGTGGTCGCCGCCGTCGCCTGACGACGGCTGAACGGAGGGGATGGGCGGACGGCGCGGGGCCCTTCTGGAAAGGAGCCTGTCCCATGAGCCAACGTCCCCATGTCGTCTGCCACATGACGTCCTCGATCGACGGCCGTCTGCACCCGAGCCGCTACACGCAGAGCCCTGACGGCGCGGTGAAGGACTGGAGCAGCGCCTACGAGGCGATCCACGAGACGCTGAAGGGCGACGCCTGGCTCGTCGGCCGCACCACGATGGCCGAAATGGCCAAGGGCGAGCCGCATCGGCCGGAGACCTTCGACCAGCCGGTGCGCCCGATCCACCGCGCGCCGCGCGCGGACGAGCGCCCACTGGCGATCGCGCCGGACACGACGGGCAAGCTGCACTTCCGCGGCTCCGACGTCGGCGGCGACCCGGTGGTCGTGCTTCTCGGCAACGGCGTGTCCGACGCCCATCTCGCCGAGCTCGTTGGCGATGGCGTCAGCTACATCGTCTCGGATGGGCCGGAGGTCGATCTCGAACGGGCGCTGGAGGTCCTCGCAAACGAGTTCGGCGTCCGGCGCCTTCTCGTCGAGGGCGGCGCCGCGATCAACGGCTCGTTCTTCGCCGCCGGGCTCGTCGACGAGTTCAGCGTCGTGCTGGCGCCCGCGCTCGACGGCGGCACCGAGGTCGAGGGCATCGTCGCCTTCGGCCAGGAGGGACTGAAGGGCAAGGCCCAGTTGTCGCTCCAGTCGGCGGAAACGATCGAGGGCGGCGCGGTGCATCTGCGCTACCGCGTGGTGCTGGGCTGACGGCGGTCGAGGGGCCGCGACGCTGCCGGCAAGGCGCTTCAATCCACCGGAATGGTCGAATTTGTCGCGCCGAGCCGGATTTTTAGGCAGCCGATCCTTTTCGTGCTGCAACGCGAAACGCTAGGGTCCTCCCATCGGATCGCATCCCGTGCGGTCCGCACCATTCCCCAGCCGGAGACACGCCGATGCGTCGCCCCTCGTCCTTCCTGTCCGCCCTGTCGCGCCGCACCGTCCTCGGCCTGATGTCCGGCGCGATGCTCGCCGCCACGGCCGCTGGCGCCGCGGCCGAGACGGTGAAGGTCGGCATCATGTCGGGCGAGGACGAGGCGGTCTGGCAGGTCGTCACGCAGGAGGCGGCGAAGGCCGGGCTCACCGTCGAGACCGTCGCCTTCTCCGACTACGTCCAGCCGAACGAGGCGCTGGCGAACGGCGAGCTCCAGGCCAACGCCTTCCAGCACCAGCCCTATCTCGACGCGCAGGTGCAGCAGCACGGCTACGACATCGTGCCGGTCGGCTACACGCTGGTCCAGCCGATCGGCCTCTACTCGCGCAAGCATAAAAGCGTTGCGGAAATCCCGGAAGGCGGCTCGATCGGCATCCCGAACGATCCGTCGAACGCCGGCCGCGCGCTGAACCTTCTCGCCGCGCAGGGTCTTCTCAAGCTCCGCGACGGGGCCGGCATCCTCGCCACCGCGATCGACGTCGAGGAGAACCCGAAGAACCTCGAGATCCGCGAGCTCGACGCCGGCATCGTCGGCCGCTCGATCGACGATCTCGACGCGGGCGTCGTCAACACCGACTGGGCGCTGAAGAGCGGCATCGACCCGGCCCGGGAGCGGATCGCGCAGGAGCCGCTGGAGAACAACCCCTATCGCAACTTCATCGCCGTGCGCGCCGCCGACAAGGACGCGCCCTGGGTGAAGACGCTGGTCGCGGCCTACCAGACCGACGCGGTGAAGGCCGCGCTGGCGGAAGCCTACAAGGGCACGACGCTGCCCGCCTGGTAAGCGTCCTCCGCCCCTCCCACCCGTTCCGCCCAGAGGGCCCGCCTTCATCGAAGGCGGGCCCGGATGCGTTTTCATCCGGCCGGCAGGGCTTTCCTTCCGCGTCGGCCTTCGGCATGTCCCACCCATGACCTCTCCCGCCCCCATCCTCAGCCTTGCCGGCGTATCCAAGCGCTTCGGCGATCATGCTGCCCTTTCCGACATCGACCTCACGGTCGGCTCGGGCGAAATCCTCGGCATCATCGGCCGCAGCGGCGCCGGCAAGTCGACCCTGATCCGTTGCATCAACGGGCTGGAGCGCCCCGACGCCGGCACGGTCGCGATCGAGGGACGCGAGATCCAGGCCCTCCGGGAAAGCGCGCTGAAGCCCGTGCGCCGGCGGATCGGCATGGTGTTCCAGCACTTCAACCTTCTGGCCAACCGCACGGCGGCCGAGAACGTCGAACTGCCGCTCATCATCGCGGGCATGGCGCGGGGCGCGCGGCAGGCCCGCGTGCGCGACCTCCTCCAGCTCGTCGGCCTCGAAGGCCGCGAGGACCGCTATCCCGCGCAGCTCTCGGGTGGCCAGAAGCAGCGCGTCGGCATCGCCCGTGCGCTCGCGCCCGAGCCGGCGCTGCTCCTCTCCGACGAGGCGACCTCGGCGCTCGACCCGGAAACCACCGAGCAGATTCTGTCGCTTCTCGCCGACATCAACCGTCGCCTCGGCCTCACCATCCTCCTCATCACCCACGAGATGGACGTCGTGCGCCGCATCGCGGGCCGCGTCGTGGTGCTGGAGAACGGCCGGATCGCCGAAGCCGGCGAGACGTGGCGCGTCTTCGCCGACCCGCAGGCGGCCGTCACGAAGAGCCTTCTCGGGCATGACGCCGCGGCGCTGCCGCCGGGCCTCGTGCTGGCGCCGGGCGGCTCGGGCGAGGCATTGATCCGCATCGACCTCGGCGGGCCCGGTGCCGGCGCCCCGCTCCTGTCGGACCTCGGCGCCCGGTTCGGCGCCTCGGCCCGCATCCTGTCGGGCGGTGTCGAGCCGGTCGGCGGCGTTCCGGTCGGTCGCCTCTTCGTCGGCGTGACGCCGGCCCGGCCGGACGATCTCGAACCGATCCTCACCCATCTCGCCTCGTCCACCATCCGCACGGAGCTTCTCGGCCATGTCGTCCGCGCTGACTGACCTTCTGATCCGCGCGACGTGGGAGACGATCCTGATGACGCTGGCGTCCGGCCTCGTCTCGCTCCTCGTCGGCCTGCCGATCGGCCTCCTTCTCACCGTGACCGCCAAGGGCGGTATCCTCGAGGAGCCCTGGACGAACCGCATCCTCGGCGGCTTCGTCAACGCCTTCCGCTCGGTGCCCTTCATCATCCTCCTCGTCGCGCTGATCCCGCTGACGCGCCTCATCGTCGGCACCTCGATCGGCACCTATGCCGCGATCGTGCCGCTCTCGATCGCCGCAATCCCCTATTACGCGCGGATCGCCGAGGTGAGCCTTCGCGAGGTCGACCCGAACCTCGTCGAGACCGCGCGCGCCATGGGCGCCGGGCGCTGGACGATCGTGCGCCACGTCCTCCTGTCGGAGGCGATGCCCGGCCTCGTCGCGGGCTTCATCGTCACGCTGATCACGCTGGTCGGCGCGACGGCGGTGGCCGGCGCGATCGGCGCCGGCGGGCTCGGCGACCTTGCCATCCGCTACGGCTACCAGCGCTTCCAGACCGAGGTCATGGTGGCCGTGGTCGCGGTTCTCGTCGTGCTCGTCTGCCTCATGCAGTGGGCGGGCGACCGGGTCGTCGCCCGGCTCGATCACCGGCGCTGACGGGTCAGGAGAAGAGGCGCTCCGCCGCGCCCGTGCCGGACGCCTCGATCTCCGCCGGCGAGGGTGCGCGCAGGAGGCGGATCGCATCGTCCCGCCAGTCGATCAGCCCGGCGTCGCGGAACTGGCCGAGCCAGTAGTCCATGCACCAGCGCCCATGCTGCGTGCGGAAGAGCTCGGCATTGCGCAGGATGTGGTCGAAGTGGTGGAGCGGGGGCACCCGCACGGGATGGTGCTGGTGATAGCAGCGCGCCCCCGCCGTCCAGAAGAACGGCAGGCCGGCGGCCGCCACGCGCACGGCAAAGTCCGTCTCCTCGCCGCCATAGCCGACGAAACGCTCGTCCATGCCGCCGACGGCGTGCCAGCGTGCGGCCGGCAGCGCGAAGGAGAGACCCCAGAGCTCGCCCGCATCCGGCTCGCGGCGCAGGCCCTCATTGGGCACGGCGGGCTTTGCGGGATGGACGCGGCCGAGCGCGTCGAGCCGCGCGAAGTCGAGCCCGGCCTCCGCGGCGCCCGCCGGAAGATACAGGACCTCGCCGAGAAACAGGCCGTCCTGCCCCTCGGCCGCCTCGCAATAGGCCTCGACCACGGTCGGCGAGGGGATGCAGTCGACGTCGAGGAAGACGAGGAGTTCAGACCGCGCGGCATCTGCTGCCCGGTTGCGCGCCTCGGCGAGCGGCATTGGCTCGCCCGGCACCATGACATGGCGCACGGGGCAGCCGGGATCGGGCAGGTCCTCGAAGGTGGTGTCCTGCATCCAGGCGATCACGAGTTCCGCCGGGCGGCACGTCTGGCCGGCGAGCCCCTCCATCAGGCGGGCGAGATGATCCCGCCGGCCGCGCACCAGCGTCAGGACGCTGGCTTGCATGCGGCCCTCGCCTTGTCGCGGAAGTGGAGGACGCCCTCGATCACGCCGCGCGCATGGGTGTTGCGCGCGACATAGGAGTGGCGGAGCGCCGGCATGGCCGCGAGCCCGTCAGAGAAGTTGCCGACGATGATCGCCTGCGGAATGGTGCGCAGCATCTCGATGTCGTTGCCGGAATCCCCGGCGACGAACACGGCGTCCTGCGACAGGCCGAGGCGGGCGCGCACGAAGTCGACCGCCGTGCCCTTGGAGGCGCGGATCGGCAGGATGTCGAGATAGCGCCCGTGGCTGTGGATCACCGAGCACTTCAGCCCGGCCCGCTCCAGCGCCGCGCGCACCCGCCCGACAATGCCGGGCTGGCCCTCGGTGAAGTAGCTGAGCTTGTGGGCGCGCTGCTCGAGCGGCGCCTGCGGCAGGAGACCCGGCACTCTGGCCAGCGCCCGGCGCGCCTCGTCCCGGTCCCAGGCGCGCGAGACGATGGCGCGCCACTCGGCGTCCTGCGTATAGGTGGTGCCGTTCGGATCGAGGTGATGGATCTCCGAACCGACCGAGGAGATCACGACCTGCGGGCGCGGCGCGTCCTGCTGTTCGAGGATGGCGAGCGCCGAATGGAACGAGCGGCCGGTCGCGACGCCGAAGGCGAGCCCCGGCTGGCGCTCGCGCCAGGCGCCGAAGGTGCGCACGCCGTCCGCGCAGCCGACGAGCGTGTTGTCGATATCGCAGATGAGAAGCTGCTCGGGCCGCGCCGCGGCGTCGCTCCGCGTCGTGAGCGAGCCGAGAAGCGCGTGGTAGCGCGTGGCGTGGCGCGTCCAGTCATAGGCCGCCGAGACCTTGTCGCCCGCGGCCGCAAAGCGCGCGTAGGTTGATTCATCCGACAGGATCGACAGCGCGGCCTCGGCGATCGCCGCGTCGAGGCGCGGGTTCACCAGGATGCCGTTGCCGCACATCTCGACGATGTCGTTGGGTCCGCCGGAATCGGTCGCGACGAGCGGCAGGCCGGCGGCAGACGCCTCGAGCAGCGTCAGGCCGAAGGGCTCGTTCAGCGCCGGGTTGACGAAGAGGCCGCCACGGACCCTCGCATGCGCGTAGATCGCCGGCACGTCCTCGGGCCGGTGGTGCTTTGGATAGGCGACGCGCCCGTAGAGGTCGTATCGATCGATCAGCGCGAGAAGCTCGGCTACGGTCTCGGCCATGTCGCCGTCGAGCGTCGCATAGTCCTCGCGCGCACCGGCGAACAGGACGAGATTGGCGCGCTCCTGCAGCGCCGGGCTTTCGCCGAAGGCCCGCACCAGGGCGGCGAGGTTCTTCTTGGCGACCGGCCGGGCGAGCGCCAGGATCACCGGCTTGTCCGGCTCGCACAGGAAGCGGGCGATCGAGGCGTCGACGCGCGCGCAGGTCGGCGCGCCGGCAAAGCGCTGGAGGTCGCTGCCCGGCGCGAGGATGCGGATGCGGCCGGGCTCGTAGGCCTCGTAGCCCATCCACTGCACCTCGGCCTCGTCGCGCGAGGAGGCGATGACGAGCGAAGCGTCGGCGAGCGCCGCGTTCTCGGCGGCGATGCGCCGGTCGAGCGCCGCGTCGGCGCCGGGCCGGAGGCCCAGCGTCTCGCGCTTCACGCGCCCCAGCGAGTGGGCGGTGAAGACGAAGGGGATGCCGAGCCGCGCCTCGACGATCGCGGCGACGCTCGCCGCGTCGGCATAGTGGGCGTGGAGGACGTCGGGGCGCCGCTCCCCGGCCTCGATGAAGGCGACCAGCGCGTCGGCGAAGCTGCCGACCTCGGTGTGGAGCGCTTCCTTTTCGAGATAGGCGGGGTCCTCGGTCCAGAAGCGGACGATCTCGGTCTTCTCGTCGATCCGCTCGAACCCTTGCGCGTAGTCGGCCCCGAGACGCGTGTCCTCGAAGCGGCGCGTGGCGATCACGGTGCGGGTGACGTCGGGGTCGGCCACGGAGGCCGCCACGAGGTCCAGGAGGTAGCGGATGTGGCCGCCGGTGTCGGCCGTCAGCCCGTATTCCACGTCCTTTGCGCGCAGGCACCCTTGAAGTGCGACATGAAGAATGAACATGGCTCTCTCCAACCCTTGACGCAAAACCACTCGAACAGATCAGAGCAACGGCTCATGCAGGCAAATTCAACGGCGAAGCCCGGTCGAAATATCCGGGTCGCCCAAGTTGCTCCGACAATATTTCCGGTGCCACCCAAAGATCACGGCGGGACGGAGAGAGTCATCCATGACCTCTCCATTGCGCTGCAGGACCTCGGAGTCGAGGTAACGCTATTGGCCCCGGCGGACAGTGCGACGGATGTACCAAGGGTCGGAATCTGGCCGAGTTTGTTTAGCTTGGAAGCGAAATACGGGACTGTGCCGCCTTCCATCCCCGCCGTTCTGGAAGCGGCGCGGATGGAGGACCTGCGCACCCGCCTCGACGCCTTCGACATCGTGCACTGCCACGGCGAGTTCTTCCACGCGGCGCTCCTTGGCGAGCGTCGGCGGCACAGCCTCACCACCATCCACTGGCGGGTGGACGAGCTCGACCGGGAGATCTTCTTCCGGACCTTCCCGGACCTTCCCGTCGCCGCGATCTCGGGCGCGCAAGGAGCGATGCTCCCGGCCGCCAACCGGGCCGGTGTCGTCCATCACGGCATCGCCGAGGACCGCTACGCGCTTTCGGACGGTGCGGGCGGAAATCGCGCCTTCGTCGGCGGGAGGACCGACCAGAAGCGGCCCGACCGGGCGATCCGGATCGCCGACGCGGCGGGCCGCCCGATCCGCCTCGCCGGCACGGTGGATGTGGGCAACCCCACCTATTTCGAGCGCGAGGTGCGCCCCCTCCTGTCGGACACGGCGACCTATGTCGGCCCGCTCGGCGACGCGGCGAAGGGCGGGATGCTCGGCGGCGCCGAGGCGCTGCTCTTTCCGATCGACTGGCCGGAGCCCTTCGGCCTCGTGATGATCGAGGCCATGGCCTGCGGCACGCCGGTGGTCGCCTGGGACCGGGGCTCGGTGCGCGAGATCGTCGACGAGGGCGTCACGGGCTTCGTGGTGTCGAGCGAGGCGGAAGCCGTCGAGGCCGTCGAGAAGGCCAGAACGCTCGACCGCGCGGGCGTGCGCCGTCGCTTCGAGGAGCGCTTCACCGCCCGCCGCATGGCCGCCGACTATCTCGCCCTCTACCGCAAGCTGCTGGACCGCTGATGCGCACCGCCCTGATCGCCTGGGACTATCCGCCGGCCCCAAGCGGCCTGTCGACCGCCGCGCGCGAGATCGCCGAAAGCCTCGTCGCATCCGGCGCCGACGTGACCGTCCTGACGCTCGACCGGCGCGGCGTGTCGGAGGCGGGCGGCGTGCGGATCGTCGGCGCCGAGCCCGTCCAAGGCGGCGGCATCGCGCGGCTGCGCCTCTTCGGCGCGGTCGGGCATCTCGCCGCGCCGCTCGCCGTGCGCCGTGCGATCCTCGCCGAGCACGCCCGACGACCCTTCGACGTCGTCGAGGCGACCAACTGGTATGCGCCCGCCTGCCTTCTCGCCCGCCGCCCGCCCATGGCGCTCGTCACGCGCAACTCGACGCCGGCCGCCTTCTCGCGCGAGCCGGCGGACAATCTTCGCGACCGGCTCGATGGCTGGGCGGCCGACCGCCTGGAGGCGCGGCAGGCGAGCGGGAGCCACGGGCTCATCTCCAACACCGCCGATCACGGGCGGCGCATCGCAGCCGAATACGGGCTGATCGAGGGCGACCGACCGCATGCCGTGATCGGCCTCAGCCTCGCGCCGGCCATGCTGGCCCGCGCGCGGGCGGCGGGCTATCCCGGAGCCGCCGACGGCGAGCCGATCCGCCTTCTCTTCGTCGGCCGGCCCGAGCACCGCAAGGGGTTCGACGCGATCCTCGAGGCGGTGGAGATCCTCGGCCGCGAGGCAGACGCGGGCGCCCTGCCCTCGTTCCAGGTCCGGCTGGCCGGCGTCGACGGGTCAGCGCTCGACGGTGTGGCCGCAGGGCCGCGCACGCGCCTCGTGCCGCTCGGCCGCCTGCATGAGGACGATCTCGCGCGCGAATACGAGGCGGCGCACGCGGTCCTCGCCCCGTCGCGCTACGAGAGCTTCGGCCTCGTCTACCAGGAGGGCATGGCCTACGGCCGGCCGATGGTGGCCTCGATGGAGGATGCCAGCGCCCGCGAGTTCGTGGGCGCGACGGGGGCCGGCGCCATGGCGTGCAAGACGACGGGGCCCGCGCTCGCCGAAGCGCTGCGCCCGGTGATCGCCGATCCCCGGATGCGCGAGACCCTGCGCCAGCACGCGCTGACGGCGGCCGGCCGCTTCACCCGCGAGACGCTGGGGCGGGAGACGCTGGCGCTCTACGAGGAGGCGATCGCGCGCTTTCAGTCGCGAAAGGGCTGAAGCAGCGCGTCCTCTTCCTCGAGCCGCCCCGCGCCGGGCGCCATCGCCTCGTAGGCGCGCGAGCGGGTTTTGACCCGCGCGTGGGGCAGATGGTGATCGATCGCCCCGTGCAGCGCGACGAGGCTGCGCTGCCACGGGCGGTCCGGCCGCTCGTGGACACGGCCGGCATAGCGGACCTCACGCCGGTTGAGCCGGTACTGCGTGTCGGGAAAGAGGTCGGCGAGGCGGCCGTCGACGAGGTTGCGCCGGGGCAGGCCGATCGACACGGCATCGCCCGCCTCGGCCAGCCTTGCGAGCGCGGGAAGAAGCGCTGCCGTGGTAGGCGCCAGCGTCTCGTCGGCGTCGAGCTGCAGCATCCAGGGGGCGGGCGAGAGATCCTGCAGCGCGTTGCGCTGGGCGGCGAAATCGCCCGCCATCGGGCGGCGCGCGACGAGGATGCCGGGCTCCGGCGTGCGTGCCGGCCCCTCGCCGTCGGCAAGGATCACGACCGGCGACCCCGCCGCCCGGTGCGGGCGGAGCATCTCCAGCGCCGCCTCCCATTCCCCGGCGCGGCACATCAACCCGATCGCGATGGGGTCGGCGCAGTCTTCGTCGAGATCGCAGAGGTCGGCCTCGGCCGCCAGGTCGGCATGCGGATGGGCCAGCGCCCCGCGCTGCGCGGTATCCGCCGGCGTTGCGGCGCGGTGCCAGCGCGTGGCGGCGGTGCGCAGCGTAAAGATGTCGAGGCCGTACGGGGCGTCCCGGTCGAGCCGGAGCCGTTCGGCAGCCATCGCCTCCCCGAGATGCCCGAGCGCTTCTTCCCCCTCCGCCCGATCGGTCAGCACACCGCAGAAGCCGCAGGCGAGCGCGAAACGCCGCGTGGCGCCGTCCGGCCAGCGCAGATGCCGGTCGCTCGGCGCAAGCGCCCGGCCGCCGCACAGGAAGCAGCGCGGCGCGGCTGCGCTCACGCGGCGAGCGAGGTGGCGAGCGGATGGAGGCGGAGGAGCCCGCCCGCGGCCATCGCCTCGAACCATCGCCGCTCGCGCGCCCAGTCATGCCCGTCCCAGCCCGCAAAGCCGAAGCCGTAGACGTCGATCTCCACCATGCCGCCATAGCGGCGCAGGAGATGGAGCGAAACGAGGAAGCCGGTGCTGGGCGGCGGCGGCGCGCCGCCGGGCGTGTGGATCAGCGCCGCCGCCTCGCGGTGAACGGTGGCGGGCAAGAGGGTGATCGGCCGGCCGAGCGGGCCGAGCCGCGCCTTTGCCTCGTCGGTCCAGTCGCGACCGTCCTCGTTCTCCGGGCGAACCGAGGCCGGCTTGCGGGGAAAGGGAAACAGGAAGGTCTCGGCGGCCCGCACCGCGGGACGATCGAGAAATCTCGGATCCTCCAGCCACTCGCGCATCTGCCCGCCGTGGTTGACGAGGGCGAGATGGGTCACGCGGCGCCCCGCGCAAGCCCTGAAGCCGGCGGCGTTGTTGAAGCGCACGACCCAGTCGGCGGCGTCGATCGCCGCGCCGCAGTCGCCGAGTTCCGGCGCGTTGCCGACGATCGCGATGCGACGGGGAGTTCGGCGCAGGGGCGAAGGCCCGCCACGCGGTGTGTCCGACATCAGCCCGTCCTCGTTTCCGTCCGCCCTTGGCTACATGCCCTCGCGCGGCCCGCCGGGAAGGGCCCGGCTGCGTCACTTTGAGCGGACCACGATGACAAATGCGAAGGGGGCCATAGATTTGTCTCCCTCGCATTCGGCCGAACGGGGGTTCGGCGCGGGAGACCCGAGGGGAACGCTCAACCGTGCCGAAGCCGATCACCTTCTTCGTCCATCATCAGGGTCGCGGCCACGCCAACCGCACCATGGCGCTGGTGTCCGAGTTCTCGCGCGACCGGCCGGTCTCGGTGATGACGGCGGGACCGCACCTCTTCGACGGCTTCCGGCGCGACATCGAGATCGTGCCGCTGCCCAACATGATCGGCGCCGCGGTGCCGACGCCGCGCCTCTACGCCGAGCCGACGCCGCAGGTGATGCACTGCGTGCCGCTCGGCCTTGCCGAGATGCGGCGCACGATGCGCACCATCCTCGACCATCTCGACGAGCGCGAGGTCGGGCTCTTCGTGGTGGACGTCTCGTCCGAGATCGCGCTCCTGTCGCGCATCGCGAGCGTGCCCGCCGTCCAGATCCGGATGCATGGCGACCGCTCCGACATCGGCCACATCGGCTCCTACGAGGCCTCGGTCGGCATGCTCGCGCCCTTCGACGAGCGGCTGGAGCAGGATGACTATCCCGCGCATCTGCGCGCCAAGACCTTCTATTCCGGGGGCCTTTGCACCACGCTCGACGCGGTGCCGGAGAAGGCCGAGGCGCGCCGCCGCCTGGGGCTCGACCCGACCCGAGAGATCATCGTGACGGTGACCGGCGGCGGCGGCAGCGGCACCCCTTACGCACCCCTGACCGTTGCGGCCCGCGCCGTGCCCGACGCGCTCTGGCTGACGCTCGGGCCGACCCATCGCGAGGGCCACGAGACGGATTTCGCCAACCTCACCGAACTCGGCTGGGTGCCGGGCGTGACCGATTATCTCGCGGCCGCCGACATCGTGATCGCGTCGGCGGGCGACAACACGATCCACGAGGTCGCGCGCGTCGGCGCCCGGCTCATCGTCATGCCGGAATGGCGCTATTTCGGCGAGCAGACGCGGAAAGCCGAGGCGCTGGTGAGGCTCGGCGCGGCGGTGACGGCTCCGATCTGGCCAGGCGATCTCGCCGGCTGGCAGGCGCTTCTGGCCGAGGCCCGCGCGCTGGATGGCGAGGCGATCCGCACACTCCACGAGCCGGACGCCGCCCGGCGCGCCGCCGGCTGGCTGGAAGGGCTGACGGACGAGCTCTGGGAGGG
>NZ_CAJYIU010000295.1 GCF_913775355.1 uncultured Aureimonas sp. | reverse complement strand
TCTCCTCGAACGCTCGTCCCATCGCGTTGATCGTTCCCGGCGAGTACACGTGTCCCGACGGCGTCCAGATCCAGGGCGACAGACCGAGCGCCGCCTTGTCCGCCTGCATGGCGATCGCAAAGCGGATGGCTTCGCCGAGCGACGGCCAACGATCCGCCGCCTTGCCGGACCACTGCTCGTTCGTCGGCCGCCTTTCCGCATCGCTCCAGACAAGCGTAACGTCGTCGTTGATGTGCATGGCTGTCCCCACTCGCCGGCCGGACACAGCTCGATGTCTGACAGGCAGGCATATCTAACGCAGGCATCCAGGGAAGGTTCACGACCGCGTAAAGTCAGCCTTCCTTAGTAACTGCAATGGCTTAGCTGTCATGCAACCCAATCCGCCCCGCGGCCTTCCGGCTTCGATCCCGAACCCGGAAGGCCCCATGCCGCTCGACACATTAGCACCGTTCGTCTTGGCCTCGATGGCGCTCCTGCTGACGCCGGGCCCGACGAACACCATTCTCGCCGCCAGCAGTGCGGCCATGGGACTGCGCAAAGCCTGGATGCTGCCGTTCGCGGAAGCTACCGGCTACGTCATCGCGATCTTCGCGTTCGTTCGCGCGTCTGAACTCCTTGCGGACATTCCGATCGCCCTGCCGGCGCTGAAGGGGGTCGCGGCCGCGTGGCTGCTCTATTCCGCCTACAAGCTCTGGACGCAGCCGGTCGAACAACGGGTGCCCGCGGTCGGCGAGGCTATCAAACGGGTGTTCTTGACGACGCTCCTGAACCCGAAGGCTATGCTGGTCGGGACGATCATCATCCCGACAGCGCTGCCCACGCAGGCCATGAGCGGCGTCTTTCTCTTCCCCTGCCTGTCGATCGCGGCCGGCGCGCTCTGGATGACGATCGGATCTGCGGTTCCCATCCGTCTTCGCCCTTTCGCCTACAAGGGCGCCGCCTGCATCATCGGCGTCTTCTCGTTCGCGGCTGCCAGCAGCGCGGCTCACCTGATCTGAGGGCACCGAGCCGACACTCCGATGACTGGAGGCTGTCCCGTTCCCTCCGAAGTCCCTGCCCTGCCACAGCCGACAACGAAGCCTCCGTATCGCGTCAGCCGCTGCCTGCGGTCGACGCGAAGACCCGCTCAAGACACCACGCCACTCGAGCGGGTCGCCCTGTCCGAGCTATACGGGTGTCGTTCACGGAACGGTGCACCACATCGTCGCTGTCGACGACAGAGCCGATGCCGCATGGATGTTTCCCGGCCCACACAGCATCGCACGGGTCCAACAGGTGCGCGCGTCCCAATCAGGCAGATCCGTCCATTGATGATTGGTGGCGCCGATCCGGCGGCGCCTGTATGCGGGGAGAAAGACGGCACCGCCGCCCAGTCCCGGTCGGAGCAGGCTGCAACGTCACCTCGCATCCCGACGCGACAGCAATCCTTCGGGTTTGCCCGCCGAACGACCGCGGGCCATTTACTGTTCAGCTCTTGCCGCGCCAGGGCACCAGTTTCGTTTCAGCGAAACGCATGAGAAGCGTGAACCCGAAGGCGAGAGCCGCGATGATTCCGATCCCGACGAATACCACGTCGGTCGCGAGGAACTGGGCCGCCGACATGATCAGGAAGCCGATGCCGCGGGTCGATGCGATCAGTTCGGCGGCCACAAGCGTGCTCCAGCCGACCCCGAGCGCGATGCGGATACCCGTGAGGATCTCGGGAAGGGCGGACGGCAGCACGACGTCGAGGAACAGTTGCCGGCGGCTGGCGCCGAGCGTCAGGGCCCCGTTGACACGCTCGATCGGCAACGCGCGCACGCCTGCCTGCGCCGACAGACAGATCGGGGCGAACATCGCGAGCACGAGGAGCGCGATCTTCGACGTCTCGCCGATCCCCAGCCAGATGATCATCAACGGCAGATAGGCGAGCGGCGGGAGCGGCCAGTAGAATTCGATCGGCACGTCGAACACGCCCTTGGCCAACCGGTTCAGTCCCATCAGGAGACCAAGCGGTACGCCGATCGACGTGGCGATCAAGGCCGCAGACACGATGCGCGTCAGGCTGGCCGACACGTGATCCCAGAGCGAGGCGCCGGCATAGCCATCTCGAGCGATGAGCACGAGCTGCGCCCAGACCTCGTCAGGGCGGGGAAGGAAGAGCGGCGAAACGAGTTCGAGAGTGGAGACGAGCCACCAGGCGGCGATGATGGCAGCGGCGGTCGCAAGACTGATCGCGCGCGTTGGACGCTCCTCGGCCCCGAACCCATGCATCCGCACGAGCTTCGGTGCGTCGGTCACATCCTTGTCCGACAGCGGGACATGGGCCCGAACGACGTCGCTCATGCTGCAATCCCTTGGATGTCCGAGCGATGGATGATGGCGCGCAGTTCCTCGCCGAGCGCAGCGAATTCCGGACGCGCCTTGGCCGAGTATGCCGTTCCCTGCGCGGCGAATTCGTCCACGAACTCGAGCGGCATGCGGGCGACGATCCGGCCCGGTCGCGGAGACATCACGATCACCTCGCGGCCGAGAAGGAGCGCCTCGTCGATCGAATGCGTAATGAGGAAGATGCGTTTGCCCGTGCGGTGCCAGACACTGACGAGGAGATCCTGCATTGTCTCCCGCGTCATGGAGTCCAGCGCGCCGAAGGGCTCGTCCATGAGGAGGATTTCAGGATCGGTGGCCAGCGCCCTTGCGATACCGGCTCGCTGGCGCATGCCGCCCGAGAGTTCGTAAGGATAGGCTTGGGCGAAGTCCTGAAGTCCGACAAGAGCGAGAAGATCCGCGGCCCGTTCCCGGCGCTCCGCTCGGGCAACCCTTGCGAACTTCAGGCCGAGCGCGACGTTGTCGAGCACGGTCTTCCAGGGCAGGAGCGTATCCTTCTGGAACACGACGCCTCGGTCAGCCCCGGGCCCGACGATCGGCCGGCCGTTCAAGGTGATCGAACCGCTCGATACGGGCAGGAAGCCCGCGATGGCGTTAAGGAGCGTTGACTTACCGCAGCCGGACGCTCCGAGCGCCACGACGAAGCCGTGGTCGGGAATGTCGAGGGACACCCGGTCGAGGGCATGGACCGCCCGTCCGTCTCGACCGGCGAAATGAATACTGACGCGGTCGACCTTCAGCATCGGAGGATCCCTATCGAGGTGTGGAGAATGGGCAGGCCGACCGGGGGAGGAAACGGCGCGGCCTGCCCGGCCAACCGTCGTCAGTTCGTCAGCGCGACGGCGGCAGGCGTGACGAAGTCCGCATAGGTGTCGAGGACCCGGGACACCTTCCCCTGCTCCTTCAGGAACGTCGCCGTATCCTTCAGGATCTTCGCGGCGCCGGCGTCCTCACCGCCACCCAGCCACTTCGAGGAAACCTGCTCCTCCGGGGTCAGAAGCGTCAGGTTCTTGAGGGCCGCTGCCTGCTGCTCGGCCGTGCCGCCGAGGAATTTGGCGAGCGTCTTGGCGTTCTCGCTGTCAGGTCCCCAGGCGGCCGGATCCTGGCGGAACGAGGCATAGGTCTTATCCACCACCCCGGCATAGGCCTTCAGGAACTCCGGGTTGGCCTTGGCGAACTCGCCGGCGGCAACCCAGGCCGAGAACGTCGGGGCCCCGCCTTCCGCGACCTCGCGCGAGGTGACGAGAACCTTGCCGCCCTTCTTCAGTTCGGTCAGCGCCGGATCCCAGACGAACCCGCCGTCGATGTCTCCGCGATTGTAGGCTGCCACGATCTCGGGCTGCGGGATCGCGAAGACCTGGACATCCTTCTCGCTCAAGCCCTGCGACTTGATGAGGGCCAGCAACTGGTAGTGATCCGTGGAGACCGGTGCTGCCGCGAGCTTCTTGCCCTTGAGGTCCTTCACGCTCTCGATGCCGGACCCGTTGCGCACGACCAGCGCCTCGTCCGTCCCGGAAATGGAAGCGAGCTGGAACGCCTTCACGTCGAGTCCACGGGACGTCGCCGCCGCGAACGGGCTCGATCCGACATAGCCGACCTGAACGTCGCCGGACGCGATCGCTGCGAAGATGTCGGCGCCGGAATTGAACTTGCGGAAGTCGATCTCGTAACCCGTCGCTTTCTGGAACTCTCCGTTCGCGATGGCGACGGACGACGGAAGGGCATCCGTCTGGTAACCGACGGTCACCTTCTTGTCGGCGGCACCCGCGCCCGTTGCCAGCAGGATCGCGGCCATCCCCGCGAAGGTCGCCAGCGACGTCCTGAACTTGCTCATTGTCTACCCCTCGCGACCCGGGCGGTCTTTCGGACCGCGACCGCTGTTGAACACGCCATCAGCATCGTTCACGGGGGTTTGTTCGCCGAGGTATAATTCACCGAATTAGTAGATTTTGGAGAAACGAAAGTTCCGACGATCCGGTCTTGCCGTGGAGGTTCATCCAAGCTCCCGGTCGGGTTTCGGTCTAGTTTCCCATCGTCTCCCGAAATTGAAAATCGGGATAATCGACAGGCCGGGTTTCGGCGTCGCAGGGAGTTGTCAGGATGGCTGCCGGAACCCTTCCCCTCGAGTTCTTCTGGTTTCTGCCGACATCCGGCGACGGTCGCTATCTGGGCTCCGATGTCGGGAACCGGCAGCCGGACAACGCCTACATGCGCGAGATCGCGGTCGCCTGCGACCGCCTCGGCTTCGATGGCGTGCTGCTGCCGACCGGGCAGTTCTGCGAGGATTCGTGGATCACCGCAGCGTCGGTCGCGCCATTCACGGAACGACTGAAGTATCTCGTTGCGGTCCGGCCGGGCGTCGCGACGCGGGCGCACTAGGCACGGCAGGCTGCTGCCCTCGATCGGCTGACCAACGGACGTCTTCTTCTGAACGTCGTTGTCGGGGGCGAAGCCAAGGAACTCGCAGTCGACGGCGTCGATCTTCCCCATGACGAGCGCTACCGGCAGGCCGCCGACTTCCTGACGATCTGGCGCGGGCTGATGGCGGGGGACACCGTCGACTTTCAGGGTGACCATCTCTGGGCAAGAGGGGGGCGCAACGCGTTCCCGCCGGTCCAGACGCCCCATCCTCCCCTCTACATCGGCGGCTCCTCCGACGCCGGCATCGAACTCGCGACCGATCATGTCGAAGTCTACCTGACCTGGGGTGAGCCACCGGCCCAGGTTGCGGAAAAGCTCGAGCGCGTCCGCGCGAGGGCGAAGGCGAAGGGGCGTTCGGTGCGTTTCGGCATCCGGCTTCACCTCATCGTCCGGGAGACGGAAGCCGAGGCCTGGGCCGAGGCGGATCGACTGATCTCCCACGTTACCGACGAAGCGATCGCGCAAGCTCAGGCACGCCTGGACCGCGACAGCGACAGCGTCGGCCAGCAAAGGATGTCCGCCCTCCATGGCGGAGGTCGGGACGGGCTCGAAGTGTCCCCAAACCTTTGGGCAGGCGTTGGCCTCGTGCGCAAGGGCGCCGGGACCGCGCTCGTCGGCGACCCTGCAACGGTCGCGGAGCGGATTCGCGAGTACCAGGCACTCGGCATCGAGACGATCATCGCCTCCGGATACCCGCACCTCGAGGAGGCCTACCGTGTTGCCGAGCTCCTCTTCCCATTCCTCGGGCGGATCACCGGCAACCGGGGACGCATCGATCCCGCAACGCAGGGTGAGCGGGCAGGATTCGCTTCGGAGTCGGGGATAGGATCCGCGCGACCGCCATCGTGAAGGTCGCCGCGTCCCCGATTACAACCCGACGTCGAACACCATCTGATCCATCGAGCGAGACGGCTCGGCGCAGCCGGCATGACCGACGATCCGCGCGGGAACGCCGACCACCGTGCGGTTGGACGGCACGGACTGCGTAAAGACCGAGCCGGCACCGATGCGGGTACAGTGGCCGATGGTGACCGGCCCCAGGATCTTGGCTCCTGCCCCGATCAGAACGCCGTGTCCGATGCGAGGATGGCGCCGGCCGTCGATCTCCTGCCCTTCCAGCGAGCCGAGGACGACGCCCTGAAGCATCGACACGTTGTCGCCGACCTCGGCCGTCGCCCCTATGAAGACGCCCGTTGCGTGATCCACGAACAACCCATCCCCCAGCGGCACGCACGGGTGGATCTCGACCTGAAACATCTCGGTCGCGCGGTCCGCGATGTGCAGCGCGAGGTCGCGTCGGTCGCCATGCCAGAGTCGATGGACGATGCGGTGCGTCTGCACCGCATGGAACCCCTTGAAGTAGAGCACCGCATCCAGCGCCACCTCACTGGCCGGATCCGGGTCCATCAGCGCCGCGAGGTCGAGGCGCAGCGAGCGGCTGAGCGCGGCGTCCTCTTGGTAGGCTTCCAGAAAGACGCTGCGCAGGAAGTCCGCCGGCAGGAGCCCGCCGATGCGGGTGGCAAGGCGCTGGGCCATCGCCTCCTCGAGCGAATGTTGGGCGAGGATCGTCGCGACCACCATCGGTGCGAGCGTCGGCTCGCGCGCAAGCATGCTTTCGGCCTCGCGCCGCAGCCGCGCCCACGACATGTCGGTCGGGGCTCGCGGAGTGTCCGGTGCGATCGTGTCCGGTAGAACTGGTGAGAAGGCGCCCGGAACCTGCGGCATCTGCGTCATGGCTTCCTCCCGGATGATCGGATGATGGACGGCGAGGCTAATCGCGCAGCAGCGGCAGCAGCGCCTGCCCTTGCCTCTCGATCTCGCGCAAATACGGCGTGTCGGACAGGATGAATGTCGTGATGCCGAGGTCGCGGTAGCGCTTCAGAGAGGCGGCGACTTCCTCGGCCGAGCCGACGAGCCAAGTCGTGCCGGCCCCGCCACCACCAAAGCGACCGGGGGCCGTGTAGAGGTTGGTGTCGAGAACGTCGCCCCGCGCCTGAAGATCGAGGAGCCGCTGCTGTCCCACCGCGACCTCGCCCTTGTGATCGTGCCACCCGACGCCCGCCGTCTCGGCCATGCGGGCGACCTTGGCCTCGGCATCGCGCCAGGCTTCCGTGCTCGTCTCGCGCACAAGGGTCGTGATCCGCAGGCCGAAGCGCAGCGGCGCATGCTCGCGCCCGACCTCGCCCGAGACCCGCTTCAGTCGCGCGATGCGCTCGGCAACGTCGGCGAGCGGTTCGCCCCAGAAGAGCTGCACGTCGGCTTCCGCCGCGGCGACGCGCTCCGCGGCGTCCGAAGCGCCTCCGAAGTAGAGGGTCGGATGCGGACGCTCGGGAAGGCTGGCGGGACGAGGCCGCAGGGTCGATCCGGAAAGCTGGTAATGCTTCCCGTCGTAGCGAACGTCGTCGTCGGTCCAGAGCCTGCGCAGGATCTGCATGAACTCGCGCGTGCGCTCGTAGCGCCCCGCCTTGTCGAAGGCGCCGTCGCCATAGGCGGCGGGGTCGTCGATGCCCGACACGATGTTGACCCGGACCCGACCGCCGGTGAGGTCGTCCAGCGTGGCCAGGGCGGACGCCGCCAGCGCCGGCTGCCAATAGCCCGGCCGGATCGCGATCAACGGCTCGAAGCTCGTGGTTCGGGCAGCAAGCGCGGCGGCCACCGTGAACGTATCGGGCCGCCCCCAACCTGCGCCGAGCAGTGCGCCCTGCCAGCCATGACGCTCGATGGCTTCCGCCTGCGCGACCATCCGGACGCGACGGCGGCCCTGATTGCAGGTGGTACCGAGATCAACTCGCACTTCTCCTCGGCACCCTTCTACTATCAGGCGCTCGCCGCCAACCCCTCGGTCCACAAGGTCCTGAGCTCCTACGATATCCTCGGAGGGCCGGCGACGTTCAACGTCCTCTACGCCACCGCGCCCTTCCACGACAAAAACCCGAAGACCTACAAGGCGCTCTACGCGGCGCTCGGCGAAGCTGCCGGCTGGATCGCCGCCAACAAGGAGGCCGCCGCGCAGACCTTCATCCGCCAGCAGAATTCCAGGCTCTCGCCAGAACTCGTGCTGGAGATCATCAACGATCCCGAGAACGACTTCACCATCACCCCTGAGAAGACCGAGGTCTACGCGCGCGAGCTGCACAGGCTGGGCGTCCTGAAGAACGAAGCGGCGTCATGGAAGGACTTCTTCTTCGAGGAAGCCGCGGCCGGAAACGGCAGTTGAGCGCACGCTCCGGCTCGGACCGCTTCCTGGTTGGGACTACCGACCATATGATGGGCGGCCCCACCATCGAAGCAGAGGTGCTGGCCCCGATCGCCGATGTCGCCTTCTTCGACACCCGCGACGAGGCGGCCTTTGGGCTGGAGCGGCTCGCCGGCGTCGACGCCCTGATGGTCTGGGGCGCCCCGCTCGGCCAGCGCAGTATCGCGCAACTCGCACGATGCCGCGCCGTGGTCCGCTACGGGGTGGGCTACGAGAAGATCGACGTCGCCGCCTTGGCGGAGGCGGGCATCTCCTTCGCCAACAACCCGGACTACGGCACGGAGGAGGTCGCGGACCATGCGGTCGCCATGATCCTCTCGCTTCAGCGTCGGCTGTGGGAGCACGACCATCGGGCTCGCGGCTATTCGCGGAGCTGGCAGGCGAACACGCTGTCGCCGCTTTATCGCTTCCGCGGCGCGACGGTCGGCGTCGTCGGCGCGGGACGCATTGGAACCGCCGTCGTGAACCGACTGAAGCCGTTCGGCTACCGGACCCTTGTCTTCGATCCATACCAGCCACCGGGCCACGAGAAGGCCATCGGATACTGGTCTGCCCCCTGGAAAGTGGTCCTCGCTGACGTAGGCTTACGAGCCTTTGGAGGTTGCCGAGAATGCCCAGGAAGAAGCCGAGCCCGGAGGAGATCGTCGCCAAGCTGCGGCAGGTAGACGTTCT